>JANPIH010000334.1:0-66710 GCA_031424895.1 Rhodospirillales bacterium | reverse complement strand
CCCGCGCCGCATTCGCCACGATCGCCCCGCGTGGAAGCAACGCCAGCCGCTCGGCATTCAGCCACTTCGCCGTCCCCGCCCCGCCCGGCGCCGTCAACGCCAGCGCATCGCACTGTGCCAGGAACGACGCATCGTCCCCGTGATACACCGCCCCCATCTCCAGTTCCGCCGCCAGCTGCGTCCGGTTGCGGTAATGGATTTCCATCCCGAAGCCCCGCGCCATTTTCGCCAGCTCGCGCCCGATCCGCCCCATCCCGAAAATCCCCAGCCGCTTGCCGCTGATCTGCGACCCCAGCAAAAGCATCGGCGCCCAGCCCTTCCACTGGCCGCTCCGCACCAGCCGCTCCCCCTCGCCCGCCCGCCGTGCGGCCATCAGCACCAGAAGCATCGCGATCTCGGCGGTGGCCACGCTCAGCACCTCCGGCGTGTTCGCCACCGGTATCCCCCGCCCCCGCGCCGCCGCCACGTCCACGTGGTCATACCCCACCGAACACGTCGCGATCGCCCGCACGCGTGCCGGCAACGCCCCGATCGTCGCCGCATTCAAACGGTCGGTCGAAAAACACAGCACCGCATCGCACCCCTGCGCGAGCGCCACGATCTCGTCGGGCGCCCACTGCACATCCGGCTGGTTCAACCGAACCTCAAACCGCTCCGCCGCCCGCACGGCCACGGAATCAGGCAACTGCCGCGTTACAAGCAGAACAGGCTTCGACATCGCATAGTCTCCCAGGATTCGGGCGGCTTATGGCACGGATCAAGAAAGCCAAGAAAGCAGCGGGGCCTTGCCCCGCACCCCAGCAAGGGGCCGAGCCCCCAGCACCCTCATGAACGGGGGTCTGGGGCCTCAGGCCCCAGCGGGTCCAGGGCAGAGCCCTGGCCTTCCCCTTGCCTTTGCCTTCATACTTTTCGCCCTTCGCCGGAGTATGCCGATGCGCCCGAATCTCACCCCCGACACCGACCTCGCCCTCCGCCTCTTCGACACCCTGCGCGAGCGCACTTTCGACGGCGTCGGCATCACCCGCGAGGCGTATGGCCCTGGCGAGCGCATTGCCCACGAGATCGTCCGCCACGCCGCCGAGGAGCTCGGCCTCGAAACCCGCACCGACCCCGCCGGCAACCTGCTCATGACCCTGCCCGGCCGCGACCGCGCCGCGAAACGCATCATCCTCGGCAGCCACCTGGACAGCGTCCCCCAGGGCGGCAACTTCGACGGCGCGGCCGGCGTTCTCGCGGGCCTGGCCGCCGTCGCCGGCATGAAGAAATCCGGCTTCCAGCCCGCCCGCGACATCACCGTCCTGGCCATCCGCGCCGAGGAAGGCGGCGCCTGGTTCCCCTCCGGCCTGCCCGGCAGCAAGGCCGCGCTCGGCCGCCTGCCCCCCGAGCACCTCAAAGTCGCCCGCCTCGATTCCGGCCGCTCGCTCGCCGACCACATGATGGAGGAAGGCTTCGACCCCGAAGCCGTCGCCCGCGGCGAATGCCTCCTCCCGCCGGACTCCATCGAGGCTTACGTGGAACTTCACATCGAACAGGGCCCCGTCCTCGAAGCTCACCAGATCCCCATCGCCCTGGTCACCGCGCTCCCGGGCGCGCGCCGCATCCGCGAAGGCCGCGTCATCGGCGAATACAACCACTCCGGCGCCACCCCTCGCCGCTACCGCCGCGACGCCGCCATCGCGCTGGCCGAATTCGCCACCAGGCTCGACGACGAATGGGCCCGCCTCGAAACCCTCGGCCACCGCCTCGTCGTCACCTTCTGCATCCTGCAAACCACTGAACAGGCCGGATTCACCAAGATCCCCGGCGAAGCCCGCTTCCAGATCGACATCCGCGGCACTACAGAAGCCGGCATCGAGGCCGTCCACGTCGCCATCGACCGCCTCGTCGCCGACGTCGAATCCCGCCGGGGCGTCACCTTCGAACTCGCCCGCGGCCCGCTCAGCCCCCCCACCCCAATGTCCCCGGAAGTCCGCGCCGGCCTGGCCCGCGCCGCCGAATCCCTCGGCATCGACTACCTCACCATGCCCAGCGGCGGCGGCCACGACGCCAGCAGCTTCGCCCAAGCCGGCGTGCCCACCTGCATGCTCTTCGTTAGAAACCAGAACGGCAGCCACAACCCCGACGAAGCCATGCGCCCGCAAGACTTCGCCAAAGGCTGCGAAATCATCACCACCTGGGCCGCCACCCTCGCCACCTGATAAAATAGGTCGGATCAGCGAAGCGCCATCCGACTCTGGCCGACGAGCACCCAATCAAAGAAGAAAGCACGTTCCTTTTTAAAAAAAGAACCAAAAAACTTTCATCACCTTGCGCCGAGCCACACGAACCTGCGAAGCGCCAAGGGATGAAATCCGTATTCCATCCTATCGCGGAAACGCCACACACCAAGTAGACTCCACCCCGCCCGACCTCTTCTCCCTTGCCTTGCTTCTCTGTGCCCTCTGTGCCTCTGTGTTGAATCTTCTTCTTTCTTTCTTAACTTTCCATCCCTTCAGGGCGATCAAATCTGACCACCACGCCCCAACGGTGACAACGCAGCGGCAAAACTCACAACTAAGAGAGAGATTCCGTCGCTCTACCTCATTGTGGGGCCTTCTTTCGGCCGACGATGCAAACCACGGCACCAATGCCGAACCCCCGCCCCAGACCGGAAGAAATTTTCCTCACATGTAAACTTTCCTATTGCCTCCCAACGATCAGTTAGTCATAATACCTGTATGTCAAAACCTCCTCCCACCCCCCTGGCCCATCAGGTCGCCGTCATGGCGGCCGAAATGCGTGCCGCCGCCGATCATCAGGCCGCCGAAGCAGGCCTGATCGCGGCTCTGCATGCCCTGATTCTGGCCACCCTTGCCCGCCTGTTCAATCGCTTGGAGAACATGGTCGCCCTCTGGGCCGCCGGCGCCCTGCCCGTGCTCCCGCCGCGCCAGCCCAACGCCGCGCGCGCCCACGCCCAAGCCGAATCCCAGCAAGCCCGCACAGCACGCAGCCCCCGCCGCACGCGCCCCCACCAGGCCCCGCCCCAGGAAGCTTCCCCGTCCGCAGCAGGCCTGCCCGCACCACGCCAGGCCCGCCGTATCACGCACCCAGCGTGCCCGCCCCGGCACCACGCCGGCGCCCTGCCGCACGCCCCCCGCACGCTCCCCTTTGCGCGCGCTGGCCCCATATTCCCCTGAAAACTGGCCATACCGCCGCTGCCGACGCACATCGTTTTTGTTACGATATCGTTTGATTTTTCACTCCCGCTCGCGCGGAACCGATGAAATGCCTCGGTTGGCACCTGCCGGTACGCCAGCGCGCCCAATTCGCAAACGCCCAGTCCGGCGTCCACGATCAAAACGCCTCCGCCATCGGCTCATACACTGCCCGGTCCGCGCCCTGCTTCACCCCCAGCTCCGACAGCGTTACCACGCGGTTGCTCTCCCCGCACAGCGCCCGCACCAGGCACGAGGCCGCCCGCCCCCCGTCGCCCCGGTATGGACATGCGGCAGGTCGTGATGCCAGCCACCCGAAATGCCCACCCTTTCGGCCGTGGCGCGATTTGCCATCAGTCTTCCCGAACAGGATGCGTGATGCGGTCGGCAACCCAGCTTCGCGTGAAGATCAGGGAGGCAACCGCCGCACTTCCCGCCCACACCAGCCAGTCCCCGGCCGCCGCCCCGTCGCCCCCCCCGTTCGGCAACGGCTCCGCCAGCCACCAGGCCACCGTGGCGACAATAACCGCCAGCCCCACCCGCACCGCCAGCCGGTTCACGCCCTGCATCGCCAACACCAGCAGCATCCAGCCGAACACCAGCCCCAGCACGAACGCGCCGGGCCCGCCCAGCAGCACCCCCCAGGGAGTCAGCATGATCGAATACGGCAATTGCCACGAAAGCCCATTCGCCCGCAGCGCCATCAGCACCGTGGCCACCATGGGCGCAGCCAGCGCGACATACAGCCCGATCAGCAACAGGCTGACGATATGCCGCAACGCGCGGCGCCAGGCAGTGGCGGCATCTTCCATGCCCGCAGAATGGCACAGGGCCCGCCGCAACGCGACGGGCCCTGGCACTGGCTCTGGCTCTGGCTCTGGCTCTGGCTCTGGCTCTGGCCCTGGCACTGGCTCTGGCACAAGCCGATTTCGGCGTCGCTTCAGGCGGCACGCACCTCGCGTAGAAAGTTGGTCACCTCATGGCGCAGCCCCTCGGCCTGTTGCGCCACCTCCGCGGAGGAAGACTGGACCTGGCTTGCCGCCGTGCCGGTCTCGGCCGAGGCCTGGGTCACCGCCAGGATGTTGGAGGAGACCAGCTGCGTCCCTTCCGCCGCCTGCGACACATTGCGCGCGATCTCCTGCGTTGCCGCCCCCTGTTCCTCGACCGCCGAGGCGATGGTCAGCGAGATCTCGTTCATCTGCTGGATCACCCGGTTGATCCGCTCGATCGCCGCTACGCTTTGGCCGGTGGCCCCCTGGATCTCGCCGATCCGGCCGGAGATGTCCTCGGTCGCCCGCGCCGTCTGGGTGGCGAGGTGCTTCACCTCGCTGGCCACCACGGCAAAGCCCTTGCCGGCATCGCCGGCGCGCGCCGCCTCGATCGTGGCGTTCAGCGCCAGCAGGTTGGTCTGGCTGGCGATCTCGCTGATCAGGCGAACCACCTCGCTGATCCGCGAGACCGATGTGGTCAGCCCCTGCACGCTGCGGTTGGTCTGCTCAACCTCGTTCATCGCCTCGCCGGCGATCCGGGTGGACTGGGCCACCTGCCGGCTGATCTCCGAGACGGAGGAAGACAGCTCCTCGGCCGCACTCGCCACCGTCTGCACGTTGGTGGTCGCCTGCTCGGAAGCGCTGGCCACCGTTGTCGCCTGGCGGGAGGTCTCCTCGGCGATCGACGCCATGGAACCGGCAGCGGCGGTGAGTTCCGTGGAGGCGGAGGAAAGAGTGTCCACCACGCGGCCTACGCTATCCTGGAAGCGGTTCGCCAGCGCGTACATCGCTTCACGCTTCTCGGCCTCGGCGCGAACCTTCTGCCTCTCCTGCTCGGCCTTCAGGTGCTCGACCTCCAGGAGCCCCAGCCGGAAGGTCTCGACCGACTTGGCCATGGTGCCCAACTCGTCGGCGCGGTCGGTGCCCGGAACGTCGGTATCGAGCTTGCCGCCGGCCAGCCTGTCCATTGTCGCGGTCAGCGCCCGCACCGGTGCGACCACGCCCTTGATCGCCATCCACAGCCCAAGCAGAACAACAACGAGGAGGGAGCCGGTCACCAGGAAAATCGCCCGCCAACGCGCTGCCTGCGCCTCGGCGGTAAGCTGGTCTGCGGCGACATGGGCGTCCTGCATGATCGTGTCGGCGTAGTCGATCATCTCCTGGCGCAGTTCAGCGAAGCTCTGGTTGTAGTTCGCTTGGAGGAACGCCACGGCCTCGCTTTTCTTGCCCGACTGCGACAGCCTCACGGCCTGGGTGGCAACGCGGTGCAGCGCCTCGAACCGTTGCTGCTGGAGCGCAATCCGGGCGGCAAGAGGCTGGTCGCCCAGGAGGTTCCTGGTCTTGTCGGCGCGGTCCCGGAAGCTGCCGAGCAGCGATTCCAGGGTGCTGCGCTCTGCGGCGTCATCCGCGCTTTCGTCGGCAATGGCGCGCCAGGTGACGCGGCTGAGGTCGATCACGGAGGCACCCATGCGCGTGGCCCACACGGCCGCCGGAACCTTGCTTTCGACCAGCATGGAGTAGTCCCTGTTGGCCGCATGCAGCGTCATCAGCAGGTTTGCCGAAAGCCCCGCCGCGACCATGGCACACAGAGCTAGCGGGATCAGGGATTTCTGCCAGATTCGAAGAGACGCCAGAAGCCGTGCCATGTCGTGGTCCTACCGAAGATGATTGATCCGAGCGGAGTTTCGACGACCGGCGTTAATTTCGGGTAAGCAGCGGGCGCGATCTTCAGAATCGAACTCCGGTATTGCCAGCCCGGCGCGGCACCGGTTGACTGCACGGCATTCAGCCAACGGAACGCCCCAGCACAATGGTATCCGCCCGCCTCGCCGTCGATATCGGCGGCACCTTCACCGACCTCGCCCTCGAACATGAAGGGCGGCGGACCACCGCCAAGGTGCTGACCACGCCGGCCGCGCCGGAGCTTGGGGTGATGGAGGGGGTGCGGGCGATCCTGGCGCAGGCCGGGCTGGCGCCGGCGGACATCTCGATCCTCATCCACGGCACCACCCTGGCCACCAACGCGATCATCGAGCGCAAGGGCGCCCGCACCGCGCTGGTCACCACGCGGGGCTTCCGCGACGTGCTGGCGATGGGCAACGAGAGTCGCTACGACCAGTACGACCTCAACATCGTGCTGCCGCAGCCGCTGGTGCCGCGCCACCTGCGCCTGCCAGTGCCGGAGCGGCTGGACAATACCGGGCGCGTGCTGCTCAAGCTCGACGAAGAGGCGCTGCGGGTCCTGGTGCCGGTGCTGAAGCAGGAGGCGGTGGAAAGCATCGCCATCGGCTTCCTGCACAGCTTCACCAACCCCGCCCACGAGCAGCGCGCGCGCGACATCCTGGCCGCCGCCCTGCCGGGCGTGCCGATCTCGCTGTCGTGCGAGGTCTCGCCGGAGATGCGGGAGTGGGAGCGGTTCTCGACCACGGCGGCCAATGCCTATGTGCAGCCGCTCATGGCGACCTACCTCTCGCGGCTGGCGGAGGCGCTGAAGGGCATCGGGCTGGAGGCGCCGGTGTTCCTGATGCTGTCGGGCGGCGGGTTGACGACGATCGAGACGGCGTGCCGGTTCCCGATCCGGCTGGTGGAAAGCGGGCCGGCGGGCGGGGCGATCTTCTCGGCGCATGTGGCGCGGGAATGTGGGCTATCGAGCGTGCTGTCGTTCGACATGGGCGGCACGACGGCGAAGATCTGCCTGATCGACAATTTCCGCCCACAGACCTCGCGCAGCTTCGAGGTGGCACGCGTCGGGCGGTTCCGCAAAGGGTCCGGGCTGCCGCTGCGGATCCCGGTGATCGAGATGGTGGAGATCGGCGCCGGCGGCGGCTCGCTGGCGCAGGTGGACAGCCTCGGGCGCATCGGCGTGGGGCCGGAGAGCGCGGGGGCGATGCCGGGCCCGGCCTGCTACGCGCGCGGCGGGACGAACCCGGCGGTAACGGATGCCAACCTCGCCCTCGGCCGCTACGACCCGGCGCGCTTCGCCGGCGGGACCATGGTGCTGGACACCGGGGCGGCACACGCCGCACTGGCGGCGCACGTGGGAACGAAGCTGGGGCTCGCGCCCGAAATGGCGGCGCTGGCCGTCGTGGAGATGGTGGACGAGAACATGGCCAACGCGGCACGGGTGCACGCGATCGAATCCGGCAAGGGCTATGAGGGCCGCACAATGATCGCGTTTGGCGGCGGCGGGCCGGTGCACGGGTTCCGGGTGGCGGAGAAGGTGGGGATCGACCGCGTGCTGGTGCCGAGCGGCGCCGGTGTGGGCAGTGCCATCGGCTTCCTGCGCGCCCCGGTGGGCTACGAGGTGGTGCGCAGCCTGTATCAGCGCTTCTCCCGCTTCGACGTCGCGGCCGTGAACGCGCTGCTGGACGACATGGTGGCCGAGGCAGAGCGGGTGGTGGCCGAAGGCAGCTTCGGCGCGCCGACCACGCAAAGCCGCATCGCCTTCATGCGCTATGTCGGCCAGGGGCACGAGATTCCGGTGGCGCTGCCGGCGCGAAAACTGCGCGAGGCGGACGTGGCGACGATCCGCGCGGCATACGACTTGGAGTACAGCCGGTTCTACGACCGGCCGGTGCCGGGCTCCGATGTCGAGATCATGAGCTACGCCGTCGTGGTAGCCACCGTGGCGCAGGCCGCACCGGCGGCGGTGATGGCGCCGCCGCATTCGGTGCCGGCCGCGGCCCGCCGCCAGCTCGTGCGCGACAGCGTAAGCGGCGAGGTGCTGGAGTGGGCGGTGCATGACCGCGCGGCGCTGGCGGCCGGGGCAAGCATCGCGGGGCCGGCGATCATCGCCGAGGACGAGACCTCGACCCTGGTCGGTCCCGGCTGGACCGCCGCCATCACCGGCCACGGCTATATCGAACTCGTGCGGGGGGCGCGCTGATGTCCGGCAATCCGATGGCCGCGATCCAGCGGCAGATCATGTGGAACCGGCTGATAGCCGTGGTGGAGGAACAGGCGCAGATCATGATCCGCACCGCCTTCAGCACCACGGTGCGCGAGGCGGGCGATCTTTCGGCCGGCATCTTCGACCTGCACGGCCGGATGATGGCCCAGGCGGTGACCGGCACGCCCGGGCATGTGAACTCGATGATGGAAAGCGTCGGCCACTTCCTGAAGAAGTTCCCGGCCGCCACGATGAAGCCGGGCGACCACTACATCACCAACGACCCGTGGCTGGGCACCGGGCACCTGCATGACCTGACGGTGGTGACGCCGGCCTTCCGGCGCGGCGAGATCGTCGGGCTGTTCGCCAACACCGCGCACGTGATCGACGTGGGCGGGCTGGGCATGGGGCCCGAGGGACGCAGCGTGTTCGAGGAAGGGCTGTACATCCCGATCGTGAAGTGCTTCGACCAGGGGGTGGCGAACGAGACCTTCTTCGACTTCATCCGCTGGGGCTCGCGGCTGCCGGTGGAGCTGGAGGGGGATGTCTATTCGCTGTGCGCCTGCAACGACGCGGGGGCGAAGCGGCTGGTGGAGATGATGGACGAGTTCGCGATGGAGAGCCTGGACGGGCTGGCGGACTTCATCTTCGACGCTTCCCTGCGGGCCACGGTTGCCGAGATCGGCAAGCTGGGTCGAGGCACGTTCGCAGCCGAGATCAGCAGCGACGGCTATGACGAGCCGGTGACGCTGAAGGGGGCGATGACCATTCTCGACGATGCGATCGAGGTGGATTTCGCCGGCACCTCGGGCCTGTCGCAGCGCGGGATCAACGTGCCGGCGGCCTATACGCGGGCCTATGCGTGCTTCGGCATCAAGGTTGTGGTGGCGCCGGAGATTCCGAACAACTGGGCGAGCCTGGCGCCGTTCCGCATGGCGATTCCGGAAGGCTGCATCCTGAACGCGCCGCGGCCGTATCCGGTAAGCGTGCGCCATGTGATCGGGCATCTGATCCCGGACCTCGTGATGGGCTGCCTGCACCAGATCGTGCCGGACCGGGTGGCAGCCGAGGGGGCCTCGTGCTTGTGGAATCCGCCGATGCGGGGGGGCGCAAGCGTTTCCGGGCAGGCGCGCGGCAACCGGCCGGTGGTGACGGATTTCGAGATCATCACGTTCAACTCCGGCGGCACCGGGGCGCGGCGGCGGCTCGATGGGCTGGACGCCACGGCGTTTCCCTCCGGCGTGCGGACGATGCCGGTGGAGGCGACGGAGAACGTGTCGCCACTGGTGTTCTGGCGCAAGGAACTGCGCGAAGGCTCCGGCGGGGCGGGCGAGACGCGCGGCGGGTTCGGGCAGGTGATGGAGGTGGGGACGAAGGGCGAGCTGGAGTATGCCGTGAACGCAACATTCGACCGCATCGCCAATGCGCCGCGCGGGCGCGAAGGCGGGGGCGACGGGGCGGCCGGCGCGGTGCGGCTGAAGTCCGGCAAGGTGTTGCGGCCGAAGGGGTTCCAGGTGATCCCGGACGGTGACCGGCTGATCCTGGAATTGCCGGGCGGCGGCGGCATGGGCGATCCCGCGCGGCGCGATCCGGCGCTGGTGGCGCGGGATGTGCGCGATGGGTTGGTTTCGCGCACGGAGGCGGAGGCGGTGTACAAAGTGGTCCTGCTCGCCGATGGTTCGATCGATGCGGCGGCGACCGCCCAGAAGAGGAAGTGACGCAACGAGCCGAGCCCCTTAAATCTCAACACTTCTTTTGGATGGGGTTCCAAGGGCCGTCGGCCCTTGGTGGGTGCAGGGCAAAGCCCTGCCCTTGCTTTCGTCGGATCGGTCACCTGTTCCGAGGTATCGCGGTCCCGGCGCGGTACATCATGGAGTCGCGAACGATGGGATCAGTCGCTCCAGGGTCTCCAGCCGGTCCGCTTCGCTGGCGGGTTTGTCGGGGCGGAGGCGGGAGATGCGGGGGAAGCGCAGGGCGACGCCGGATTTGTGGCGGGTGCTGCGCTGGGCGCCGTCGAAGGCGACTTCGAGGACGAGGGATTTTTCCACCTCGCGCACCGGGCCGAAGCGGGCGGTGGTGTGGGCGCGGATCCAGCGGTCGAGCCAGGCGAGTTCCTGGTCGGTGAAGCCGAAATAGGCTTTGCCGATTGGAACGAGCTCATCTTCGCGCCACAGGCCGAAGGTGTAGTCGGAGTAGCTGCCGCTGCGGCGGCCGTGGCCGCGCTGGGCATACATCAGGACGGCGTCGATGGTCAGCGGGTCGCGCTTCCATTTCCACCATTTTCCTTTGGGGCGGCCGGGGAGGTAGGGGGAGGTGCCGTCCTTGAGCATCAGTCCTTCGATGCTGGCGGCCCTCGCCCCGGCACGGATTTCGGCGAGTTCGTCGAGTGTCGCGAAGGGGATGAGTTCCGACAGGTCCATGCGGGCCGGGCGGGTGCGGGCGAACCAGTCTTCCAGCCGGGCGCGGCGGGCATCGAAGGGGAGTGGGCGGATATCTTCGGCGCCGTCGAAGAGCAGGTCGTAGAGGCGGATGGCGACGGGGTGGTCGGCCATCAGCTTGGGGCCGACGGTCTTGCGGTTGAGGCGCTGCTGGAGGTCGGCGAAGGGGGCGACGACGTTGTCGCGGATGACGAGGAGTTCCCCGTCGAGCACGGCTTCGAAGTCCATGGCCGCGAGGATTTCGGGGAAGGCGGCGGAGATGTCGTCGGCACCGCGGGAGTAGAGGCGGCGGCCGCCGGGGGTGGCGACGAGCTGGACCCGGATGCCGTCCCATTTCCATTCCGCGCGGAGAATGCTTGGGATGAGGTTGGCGAGGTCTTGGGGTTCCAGCGGGTGGGCGAGCATGGGGGGACGGAAGACGGGGGCGGTGGCGGGGTCGGGCTTGTCGGCGCGGCCTTCGAGCCAGGCAAAAAGGGGGAGGTAGGGGGGTGCCAGGCTGTGCCAGACTTCCTCGATGTCATCTGGGGCAGCGCGGCCCTGGGAGAACTCGGCCAGGGCGATGCGGGCCAGGCGGCCGGTGGCGCCGACGCGCAAGCCGCCGGTGATGAGCTTCAGCAGCGCGAGGCGGGTCCCGGCGTCTGCGGCATCGAGCCAGCCGGCGACGAGGGCGGGCAGGCGGGGCTTTGGGGTTAGGTTCAGGGCTTCGACGACGTCCGGCAGGGTTGGCGGGGGCGCGTTGGTGGCGGATTCCGGCCAGATGAGGGCGACGGTCTCGGCCAGGTCGCCGACGAAGTCGTAGGACAGGGCAAAGAGGGTGGAGTCGGTGCGGGTGCCGGCGAGTTCGCGGATCAGGGCGGGCTTGGCGGCGGCGAAGTGGAGTTCGCCGGCGATGGCGGCGAGTGCGAGGCCACGGTCGGGGTCGGGCTGGGTTTCGAAGAACTGGCGCAGCAGGCGGATCTTGTCGTTGCGGCCCTGGGTGAAGAGCAGGCGTTCGAGCAGGGCGGCGAAGGCGATCATGCGTCTTCTTCCCCGTAGCCGATAAGGCGCAGCGCGCGGCCGCGGAGGTTGCGCTGGGCGAGGTGGTGGATCAGGGCATCCTCGCTGCCATGGGTGATCCAGATTTCGGGGGCGCCGACTTCGTCGATGGTGCGGTTGAGGTCGTTCCAGTCGGCGTGGTCGGAGATGACCAGCGGGAGTTCGACGCCGCCCTGTTTCGCGCGCTGGCGAACGCGCATCCAGCCGCTGGCCATGCAGACGACGGGTTCGGCGAGGCGGCGTGCCCAGCGGTCGGCGATGGCCGACGGGGGGGCGAGCACGATCTGGCCGACAAGGTCCTTCTTCGCGGCGACGGTGGCGGGGCGGAGGTCGCCGAGAGGGATGCCGTGGGCTTCGTAGATGTCGCACATCGGGGCCAGCGCGCCGTGCATGAAGATCGGGTCGTGCCAGCCGGCCGCGCGCAGCAGGGCGATGAGGCGCTGGGTCTTGCCGAGGGAGTAGCAGCCGACGACGTGGGTGCGCTCGGGGAAAAGCCGCACGCTGTCGAGCAGCCTGGCGATTTCGCCGGCGGCCGGGGGGTGGCGGAAGACCGGCAGCGCGAAGGTGGCCTCGGTGACGAAGACGTCGCAGGGGATGGGGGCGAAGGCGTCGCAGGTGCTGTCGGGCTGGCGCTTGTAGTCGCCGCTGACGACGACGCGGGCGCCGCGGTATTCGATCGCAATCTGGGCGCTGCCGAGGACGTGGCCGGCAGGTTCGAGCCAGATGGTGACGTCGTCGATGGCGAGGCGTTCGCCCCAGGCGAGGGGTTGCTGGGTGATGCCGGCGCCAGCACCGAGGCGGGCACGCATGAGGGCCAGCGTGGCTGGAGTGGCGAGGACGGCCTGGTGGCCAGGGCGGGCGTGGTCGGAATGGGCGTGGGTAATGATCGCGCGGTCGACCGGGTGCTGCGGATCGATGAAGAAGCGTCCCGGGGCGCAGTAGAGGCCGGCTGGCATGGGGGTGAGCCAGGTTTCGGGGTGGGGGGCGGTCACAGGAAGGGGTTGACGATGCGCAGGCCCGCAATGCGCCGATCGTGCTGCATGTCCTCCGACACGAGCTCAGCGCAGCCGAGTTCGGCGGCGGCTGCAATGATGGCGCTGTCCCAATAGGAAAGGCGGTGGGCGTCGGCGATGGCGACGGCGTCGTGGAACAGGGCCAGCGTCATGGGCTGGACTGGGAAGCGCAACCAGACGCGGATAAAGCCGCGGGCGAGGAGCGGGTCCAGACGGTGTAGGCGGGTCGCACGCGTGGCCTGGGAGTAAAACTCCTGCAGAACCTGAACCGAGAGCGCAAGGCCATCGCCTTCCAGCAGGTCCTCGGCGCGCACACGCTTGGCTGCTTCGGTCGGCACGCTGCTGGTGGCGTAGAGGAGGATGTTGGTGTCGATGAACCGCAGCGTCATTTCCGACCGCGGTCGTAGAGCTCATTGCGCGGCAGGCGGTCCGCTGCGCTGAAGCCTGGCGGGATCTGCTTGCGCAGTTCCTTCTCCTCGCGCTTGAGGCGCTCAAACTCGCTCTCCTCGCGGGCGAGGCCGGTGAGGAAGTCGCGGACCAGAGCGGAGACGGAGGTGTCGCGCTCAGCGGCCTTGATGCGGGCGCGGCGGTAGGTGTCGTCGTCCACAGAAACTGTGATGTTTTTCATGAACCCACAGTATCACAGGAAGGATGAACGGCGCCACAAGATGCTTCCCCTGGTCGGCGGAAGACCGTATGGAGCCGGGGATGGCTGGAACATTACCGGAACCTTTTGCCGGCTGGTTCGCGCGGCGCGGATGGGCGCCGCGGGAGCACCAGCTGGACGTGCTGGCGGCGTCGCGTGCGGGGGAAAGCGTGTTGCTGACGGCGCCGACCGGCGGGGGCAAGACGCTGGCGGGGTTCCTGCCGAGCCTGGTGGCGCTGCACGAGGCGCCATGCCCGGGATTGCACACCTTGTATGTGTCGCCACTGAAGGCGCTGGCCGCGGATATCGCGCGCAACCTGACGGTCCCGGTCGCCGAGATGGGGCTGGCGGTGTCGATCGAGACGCGAACCGGGGACACCTCAACGGCGAAGCGGCGGCGGCAGAAGGAGGCGCCACCGAACATCCTGTTGACCACGCCGGAGAGCCTGGCGGTGCTGGTGTCGCAGCCGCAGGCCGGCGCGTTCTTCGCGACGCTGAAGGCCGTCGTGGTGGACGAGGTGCATGCGCTGGCCGGAACCAAGCGCGGAGACCAGCTGGCGCTGGGCATGGCGCGGCTTTCGGCGCTGGCGCCGGGGGTGCGGCGCATCGGGCTGTCGGCGACGGCGGCGCATCCGGGGGCGCTGATGGCCTATGTCTCGGCGGATGGCCTCGGGGGGGGCGTGCGGCGGGTGGAGGTGTCCGGGGGCGCGCCGCCGGCGATCGAGGTGATGCTGCCGGAGGGGCGGTTGCCGTGGTCAGGCCATATGGGGCTGGCGAGTGCGCCGCTGGTGCTGGGGCGCATCCGGGCGGCGGGGATGACGATCGTGTTCGTCAACACGCGCGCGCAGGCGGAACTGATGTTCCAGGAGCTGTGGAAGCTCAACGACGAGACGCTGCCGATCGCCATTCACCACGGGTCGCTGGAGCCGGAGCAGCGGCAGAAGGTGGAGCGCGCGATGGCCGAGGGCAGTTTGCGCGCGGTGGTGGCGACCTCCTCGCTGGATCTCGGGATCGACTGGGGCGGCGTGGACCAGGTATTGCAGGTGGGCGCGCCGAAGGGGGTGTCGCGGCTGTTGCAGCGGGTGGGGCGGGCGAACCACCGGATGGACGAGGCGAGCCGGGCCATCCTGGTGCCGGCGAACCGGTTCGAGGTGCTGGAATGCGAGGCGGCGATCCTGGGCGTGGCGGCCGGCGAGCTGGATGGCGATCCGCCACGGGCCGGCGGGCTCGATGTGCTGGCGCAGCATGTGCTGGGCGTGGCGTGCGCGGGGGCGTTCCGGCCGGACGAGCTTTACGACGAGGTGCGACGGGCTTCGCCGTATGCGGCGCTGTCGCGGCAGGATTTCGACGATGTGCTCGAATTCGTGGAGAACGGAGGGTATTCGCTGCACGCCTATCAGCAGTTCCGCAAACTGTTCACCGACAGCGAGGGGCTGGTGCAGGTGATGGGCGAGCGGGTGGCGCGACAGCACCGGATGAACATCGGCACCATCGTGGAGGAGCCGATGATCAAGGTGCGGCTGGCCGGCCCCAAGGGAGGCAGAGGGGGCGGCGGGACGCTGGGGGAGGTGGAGGAGTATTTCGTCAACGGGCTGGTGGCGGGCGATACCTTCATGTTCGCCGGACGGCTGCTGCGCTTCATGCGGCTGCGGGAGACGTGGATCGAGGTGGTGGAGGGCGGCAGCGGGGAGCCGAAGGTGCCGGCCTATGCCGGCGGACGGATGCCGCTGACCACGAACCTCGCGGCCCGGGTGCGGGCGATGCTGAGCGATCCCTCGACCTGGCCGAGCTTCCCGGCGCCGGTGCGGGAATGGCTGGGGCTGCAGCGTTCGCTGTCGCGGCTGCCGGAGAAGGAAGGGCTGCTGATCGAGACGTTTCCGCGCGGGGATGTGCATTTCCTGGTGGCGTATTGCTTCGAGGGACGCAACGCGCACCAGACGCTGGGGATGTTGCTGACCCGGCGGATGCAGCGTTTCGGTTTCCAGCCGCTGGGCTTCGTGGCGACCGACTACGTGCTGGCGGCGTGGAGCGCGCAGCCGCCACGGGACGTGGCGCGGCTGTTCGATGAGGACATGCTGGGCGACGACCTGGAGGCCTGGATGGCGGAAAGCTCGATGCTGCGGCGAACCTTCCGCAACGTGGCGGTGATCGCCGGGCTGATCGAGCGACATCATCCGGGGCAGGAGAAGAACCGCCGGCAGGTCACGGTGAACAGCGACCTGATCTACAACGTGCTGCGCCGGCACCAGCCGGACCATGTGCTGCTGCGGGCAACGCGGGCGGATGCCGCCGGGGGGCTGACCGATATCGACCGGATCGCGGGGTTCCTTCATCGCATAACCGGGCGGGTGCAGCATGTGAAGCTGTCGCGGGTGTCGCCGCTGGCGGTGCCGGTGCTGCTCGAGATCGGGCGGGAGAGCGTGCGCAGCGGCGAAGGCGATGATGCGCTACTGGCCGAGGCGGAGACGCTGGTGGCCGAGGCGATGGGGGAGGTGTTGCCGCTGGCGCCCTCCAGCCGCGTGCAGCCTTCGGCCGCCCGGCAATCGGAACGCGGGCAAGGCAGGCTCTTCACGTCCTGATCGCGGAACGGCGGGGCAGCCCGGACTGCACGTGCGAACGGGCGGGTGATTGAGCCGCCTGGCATCGCCGCCTACCATTGCGTGGCGTTGCCCGGCATCCTGGACCACGAATCATGGCACTCCGCATCTCGATTGCTGGCAACGGATATCTGGCGGCCGCGCTTTTCGGCGTGCTTTTCGTGGGGTGGCTTGTTCCCGTTCCCGTTTTGCTGGGTAACGGGGGGGTCTGGCAGGGTCCAACGGCCGACCTTGCTCAGAACCTCGCGGGGCATCTTGCTTTCCAGGCGGATGACTGGCGATGGCCGCCGTTGCGCACCCGCAACATGATGTGGCCGGACGGTGTCGGCATCGCCATGACCGACAGCAACCCACTCATCTCGGTCATCGCCAAGGTGTTTGCGGGCATCCTGGGACATCCGGTCAATCTCCTGGGGCTATGGCTGGCGATATGCTGGGTGCTGCAACCGATGGCCGCGGTTTATGCGGTGCGGAGCCTGGGTGCCCGGTCCCACGCCTCGATGTTCGCGGCGGCACTGATCGCGCTGGCGTTTCCCGCACTTTTGAGCCGCACCGTGCACATCAACCTATGTGCTCATTTTCTTCTGCTGGTCGGCCTGGGGCTGTCCGTTCGCCTGGTTCACGCGGATTGTGCGCGCTGGCGCCAGGCAACCGGCTTATCGTTGCTTGCAATCTTTCTTCATCCCTTCCTGTTCGTGTTGCTGGCGATACTGTTCCTGGCTCCGGTGATCGCGAATGCTCTGCTGCGGCGCCGCATTGCCACGTCTCTGGCAGGATATGCAGCCAGTGTGGCGATCCCGGTCACCGCCTTCGTTTTGCTGGCAGGTACGCCCGGGGGCGCCGAATACGGCTTCGGTGTGTTCTCGATGAACCTCGCGTCTCCCTTCTGGCCGCAGATTTCGGGAATCTTCGGTCCTGAACTTCCCATCATCGACGCTACCGGAGGGCAATATGAAGGATATAACTATCTCGGCGCGGGGACTCTAATTCTTCTATTCGTCGCTATGTTCTCGATACATCGTGCAAAGTCGCGCGTGAGTTGCTCGCGCGCGCTGGCAGGACATTTTATCATATTTCTTGTTCTTACCGCCATCGCCATCACTCACAAGGTTTATCTGGGCTATTGGACGGTGATCGAGCTGAATTCTACGTTTCTGGAGACCGTGATGGGACCGTTGCGGTCCAGCGGGCGGGCGTTCTGGCCGGTCGGATACATGCTGGCTCTCGCGCCCATCACAATTCTTGAACAAAGACTGTCGCGTCCCTGGCTGGTCGGCGTACTCAGCCTTGCCGTCGCGCTGCAATGGATCGACGCCAAGCCCCTGCGCGAGCAGTTCCACGCCTATCTGGCAGGCGGCGACCGCCCGAGCGAGCTGGTGCCATTGCCACCGCGGGCAACGCTCCTTGCCACCGCCACGCGTTGCGGGCCATTGGAGGAGGCAGGCATCCATGTAGACCGATTGCGCCTGGCAGCCGTCCGAGCGGGGCTGAACCTCAGCGATGTGCGTCTGTCACGCTACCCACCCGGCATGATCTGCGAGCGCATGACCAGCGACGTGCTGGAACTCGCCCTGCGCCCGGGCGAGGTGCGCGCCTTTGTGGGCGACAAGGCAAAGGCAAGCCTGCGCAGCGAGTTGTTGGGAGCAGACGTCGCCTGCCGTGAATCCCGCGACATGATGCTTTGCGGCGCGGTCGACGTGGTGGATGGAGCGCGTGAGCGCATCGGTGCCGCGGTGCTACCGCTCGCGCCTGGCCAAGTCGTCATGGGCAGGGCGCTGGCGCCCTTCCTCGGCTGGGGATGGGTCGACGAACACCGTAACGCATTGTGGTCAAACGGACGCAGGGCGGTTCTGGTGTTCCGGATGCCCGACTTGCAGGGACCAAGGTTTCGCCTGCGCCTGCGGGTGGAGGGAATTGGCCGTCGCGCGGGGCAGGCGAACCGCATTCTGGTGGCCGTCGGCGCGAACAAATGGCCGACCGCCCAGCCTGTCGCCGTGCCTGCGGACCTCGCCGATTTCACAGCTTCCAGCATTGACCTCGAGGTCCCGCCGGATATCGGTCCCGGCGAGATCGTTCGGGTAGTGATTACAATACCCGCGCCCGTCGATCCGCGCCTGCGCGAAATACCAATGCCGGTGCGGTGGGCCGGTGTGCGGTTGCTGGAACTTTCGGCCGTGCCATGACCCCCGCCCACGGCAGCGTGCAACAGCGCGACTTGAGCCGCCCGCGCCTTGCGGCTTGAATGGGGCATGGGTCCTGAACCGCTTTGCCTGGCCGACGCGCAGCTGTTGCTCGACCCACGCGGGGCCGTCCTGTGGCCGGCGCAGCGGTTGATGGCGGTGGCGGACCTGCATCTGGAAAAGGGCACCGCGGCGGCGGCGAAGGGCAGCCTGCTGCCGCCATGGGACAGTGCGGCGACGCTGGATCGCCTCGCCCTGCTGGTGCGGCGGCACACACCGGCAACTACCGTGCTGCTGGGGGATTCGTTCCATGACCGCGACGGGGCTGCCCGGCTGCGCCCGGCGGACCGCGAGCGCCTGTCGCTGATCGGGCAGTCGACGTCGCTGGTGTGGGTGCGCGGCAACCACGACCCGCAGGCGCCGGCCGATGTGCCGGGCGAGGCCGTGGCGGAGCTGGCGATCGGCGCGCTGGTGTTCCGCCACCAGGCCGAGCCGGGGGCGCAGCACGAGGTCAGTGGGCATTTCCACCCCAAGGCGAGCATTCCGACGCGGGGCGCCGTGGTGTCACGGCCCTGCTTCGTGGCAGACGCCCAGCGGCTGATTTTGCCGGCGCTGGGGGAATACACCGGCGGGCTCGACGTGCACCATGCAGCGATCGCCCGCCTGTTCCCGCGCGGCGGGCGGGTGTTCCTGCTGGGCCAGGACCGGCTGTTCAGCTTTCCGTTCGCGGGTGCGGCCAGCGGCGGCACGACGGGATCGCGGTTGCCGGCGGGGCAAACGGCCTTCAAGCTGTAGGCGTTCCGAACGGAGACCAACACGCATGGCCGACTGGCTCGCCCCGGCACTCGCCTACATCCCGCAATGGATTGCCCATCAGCGGCGCATCACCGAGATGCCCGGCATTGCGGTGGCCATCGCGCAGGGCGGCAAGCTGGTGCTCGACCGCGCATTCGGCGTCGCGAACCTGGCCACCGGCGAGGCGTTGACGCCGGCGCACCGGTTCCGTGTGGCCTCGCATTCCAAGACCTTCACCACCGTCGGCATCCTGCGTCTGCTGGAGGCGGGAATGCTGCGCCTGGATGACGCGGCCGGGCAGCATGTCGACGGCCTGCATAAGGAAGTCGCGGCGGCGACGATCGCCCAGCTGCTGAGCCACACCGCCGGGATTGTGCGCGACGGCGACGATACCGGCCAGTGGCAGGACCGCCGGCCGTTCCTGAACGAGGCTGAGCTGCGTGCGGCCCTGGCCGGGCCACCGGTGATTCCGGCCAACACGCGCATGAAATACAGCAACCACGCCTTCGGGCTGGCCGGGCTGGTGATCGCGGCGGTGACGGGCGAGTCCTACAACGACTGGATCGCGCGCGAGGTGGTGAAGAAGGCCGGGCTGGAGAACACCGCCTCCGACGCGCCGGCAGGCGCCAAGGTGAAGACCAGCCGGGGCCATTCCTCGAAATGGGCGGTCGGCGAGCGGCTGGTGATCCCCGCCGACAACTGCACCCATGCGCTCGCCTCGGCCACCGGGTTCCTGTCCACCGCCGGGGACCTTGCGCGGTTCTATGCCACGCTCGATCCGGCCGCCCCCAAAAGCCTGCTGTCGGCGGCGAGCCGGCGGGAGATGACGCGCAAGCACTGGGCGGTGCCGGACAGCGCCGGGGATCGCGCCTACGGGCTGGGCACCATCCACAGCCGCGTCGGCGATGCTGCCGACGGATGGGACATGGTCGGCCATTCCGGCGGGTTCCAGGGTGTCAGGACGCAGACGGCCACCATCCCGTCGCAGAAGCTCACGGTCTCGGTGCTGACCAATGCGGCGGACGGCAATCCGCAAATGCTGCTGGAAGGCGTGGTGCACATCCTGCGCGCCTTCGCGAAGCACGGGCCGCCAACAAAGGCCGTCGCGGATTGGACCGGGCGCTGGTGGTCGCTATGGGATGCCATCGATCTGGTGCCGATGGGCAGCCAGGTGCTGGTGGCCGCACCCGGGCAGACAAATCCGTTTGCCGACGTGGCGGAACTGGCCGTCACGGAGGGCGACGAAGCGGTGATCCGCAAGGCCGGCGGCTTCGGCAGCCACGGCGAGGCGGCGCGGCTCGTACGCGGGCGGGGCGGCAAGGTCGCCGCGGTGGTGATCTCCGGCGGCAGGCTGGTGAACGAGGCGGCGATCGGCAAGGAGCTGCGCGCCCGCTACGGCGGCGGGTGAGGCTGGTGCGTCGGGGGTGC
Organism: Rhodospirillales bacterium; assembly: GCA_031424895.1. GTDB lineage: Bacteria > Pseudomonadota > Alphaproteobacteria > Acetobacterales > Acetobacteraceae > CAMDGX01. The sequence goes on along the minus strand of JANPIH010000334.1, from coordinate 46,506 downwards.
CACCCCATATATCAACAATGTCTCTGCCATCAGTGATCCCCTCGCCGTGACCACACCCGCCACCCCCGCCCACCCCGGTCCCGTGCTGCTCTGGCTGCGGCGGGAACTGCGTCTGGCCGACAATCCAGCACTGCAGGCAGCACTCGCGACCGGGCGCCCCGTCGTGCCGGTGTTCGTGCTGGACGACGCAAGCCCCGGGGCCTGGGCGCCGGGCGGGGCCAGCCGATGGTGGCTGCACCACAGCCTCGCGGCGCTGGCCGCCGACATCGCGGCACGGGGGGCGAGGCTGGTGCTGCGCCGCGGGCGGTTCGAGGACGTCATCCCACGACTGGTTGCCGAGACCGGGGCCGCTGAAATCCATGCCGGGATTCCGACCGAGCCGTGGGCGCGCGCGGCCTATCGCGCGGTGATCGCCGCACTCGGGCCGGTGCCGTTGCGCTGCCACATGACCAACCTGCTGCACCATCCCGACCAGCTCCAAACGCAGGCCGGCACGCCCTATGGTGTGTTCTCGCCCTTCGGCCGGGCGTTGCGCGCCGGGGTGGCGGTGCCGGCGGCCGAGGCGGCGCCGGAACGGCTGCCGGCGTGGCCGCCAGTGGAGTCCGACACTTTGGAGTCCTGGGGCCTGTTGCCCGGCGCGCCAGACTGGGCCGCGGGGTTGCGCGACACCTGGACGCCCGGCGAAGCCGGGGCGCAGGCGCGGATGGGTGAATTCGTCACCGCGGCACTGGACGGATATCGCGCGGGGCGCGACATGCCGGGCCGCGACGCCACCTCGCGGCTGTCGCCGCATTTCGCCTGGGGCGAAATCTCCCCGCGGCAGGTATGGCATGCCGGCGCGGCCTGCGAGAAGTTCCGCGACGAAGTGCTTTGGCGCGAATTCGCTGCCCACCTGCTATGGCACAACTCCGCCCTGCCGGAGGCGCCGCTGCGCGCCGAGTTCGCCGCCATGCCGTGGCGCGAGGACCCCGCCGGGCTGCGCGCCTGGCAGCGCGGGCAGACAGGCATTCCAATCGTCGATGCCGGGATGCGCCAATTGTGGCAGACCGGCTGGATGCACAACCGGGTGCGGATGATCGTGGCGAGCTTCCTGGTCAAGCACCTGCTGCTGCCCTGGCAGGCAGGCGAGGCTTGGTTCTGGGACACGCTGGTGGATGCCGACCTGGCCCAAAACGCCGCCTCTTGGCAGTGGGTCGCCGGCTGCGGCGCCGATGCCGCGCCATATTTCCGCGTATTCAACCCGTTGCTGCAGGGGCGCAAGTTCGACCCGGACGGCGCCTATGTCCGCCGCTTCGTGCCGGAACTGGCCGCCCTGCCCGAGAGCGTGATCCATGCGCCGTGGGAGGCGCCGGCGCTGGTGCTCCATGCCGCCGGGGTCCGGCTGGGTGCCACCTATCCGCAGCCGATCATCGACCTCGCCGCCGGGCGCGACCGCGCGCTGGCCGCCTTCGCCGGGTTGCGCAAGGCGGCGTGATGCCCCAGGACAGCGCCGCGCCGCAGCGCCTGCCCCCGACCGCGCTGCCCGCCACGGTGCCGGTGCGCGTAGTCGGCGACGTGCACGGCGACGCGCGCGCCTTCGCCATCGCCGTGGAAACCGACCGCTTCGTGATCCAGCTGGGCGATATCGTCGACTACGGGCCAGACAGCGCCGAGGCGATGCGGATCGCCTTGCGGATGGTCGAATCCGGCCGCGGCGTGTTCCTGCTGGGCAACCACGACCACAAGCTGCGCCGGGCGCTGGCCGGGCGCGACGTGCGGATCGGGCCGGAACTGGCCGCGACGCTGCGCCAATTGGACCCGGAATTGCGACACCGCGCCGCCACGGCGATCGACCAGGCCCCTGTGTGGCTGCACCAGGCCGCCGCCGACGGCAGCACCCGCCTGTTCGTGCATGGCGCCTTCCACACCGACATGCTGCGCGCCGACCCGCCCTCCCTGCCGGAAGGGCGGGTACACGGCCTGCTGGCGCGCGCGCTGTATGGGCAAACGACCGGGCGGCTCCAGCCCGACGGCTATCCCGAGCGGGTATTGCACTGGGTGGACCATATCCCGGCCGGCCTGACCGTTTATGTCGGGCATGACCGGCGCAGCGCCGATGGCCGGCCCTATATCCGCAGCGGGCGCGACGGCGGGGCGGCGGTGTTCCTGGACACTGGCGCCGGCAAGGGTGGGCATCTTTCCTGGATCGACCTGCCCGCGTAGGGTTCGATGCGCATTGCGTCAGGGACAAGCCATGGCATCGATCCGCTACCTTGTGCACGACGTACCGGCGGCGATCGCCTTCTATTCGGAGCATCTCGGCTTCGCGCTGCGCCAGCAGTTCGGCCCGGCCATGGCGATCCTGGGCAAGGACGACCTGACGCTATGGCTCGCCGGCCCCATGGCCTCCGCCTCCAAGCCGATGCCGGACGGGCGCCGGCCCGAACCCGGCGGCTGGGCACGGTTCGTGCTGGAGGTGCAGGACCTGCCCGACCTGGTCGCCCGGCTGCGTGCGGCGGGGGTGGTGTTCCGCAGCGATATCCTCGACGGGCCGGGCGGGCGGCAGATCCTGGCCGAGGACCCGTCAGGCAACTGCGTCGAGCTGTTCGAGGCGAGGCGGTAGCTGTCCTGGCGTCAAGGCCGGGGCGGCCGCAACTGTCACAAACCTTCCGGCTGGCATGGGCGCGGCTTCGCGCTACTCTGGCATCCGATCGCCACAGGAGGCCCTGATCAGCGCCCTGCGCCAATTGCTGCTCATGCGGCACGCCAAGTCGTCGTGGGACGATCCGCGCCTGTCCGACCACGCCCGGCCGCTGAACCCCCGCGGTCGCACGGCCGCGGCGGCAATGCGCCGCATGATGCAGGAGGCGGGGTTGGCGCCGGACCTCGTGCTGGTTTCGTCCGCGCGCCGCACGCTGCAGACGCTGGAGGCGCTGGAGCCGTGGGACGACACCCCCCTGGTCGAACCGATGGACGCGCTCTACCTCGCAGGCCACGAACAACTGCTGACGGTGCTGCGCGGCGTGGCCGAGACGGTGCGCAGCGTGCTGGTGCTGGGGCACAACCCCGGGCTGCACGACCTCGCCCTGCATCTGGCCGGCGCCGCCAACGGGCCGCACCGCCAACGCCTGGGCGAGGGGTTCCCGAGCGGAGCGCTGGCCGAGTTCAGCATTCCCGGCAGCTGGGCCACGCTGGACGAGGGGGGCGGGCGGCTGGTGCGCTTCGTCACCCCGCGCGACCACCCGGACGCGGGCTGAGGGGTCCCGCGATGGACGCCCCGCCCGTCGCGTTCATTACCCTCGACCTGGTGCTGCCACCGGCCGAGGTTCCCGCGCTGCGCCGGCGCCTGGCGCTTGGCCGCGCCCGGCCTGTCTCAGTGATCTGGCACGACGACAGCGACGGGACACTGGCCCGCAACGGCCTGGCACTCGCCACCTGGCGGGAGGGGCGGGCGACCGCGTGGCGCGTGGAGGCGATGGTGCCGACCGCGGAGAACCCCTTCCCCACCGGCGCCCCACCGCCTTTTCTGGCCCAAGCGCGGGAGCTTTCGGACTTGCGCGGCCTCATCGCCCTGCCAGACCGGTTGGTGCCGCTGGATCGGCTGGAGGGGCGCGTGCGCCAGCTTCTCATGGGCCATGTCGCGCTGCGCCTGCTGGAAGGGCGCGGCGACGACGGCACCGCAGTGGCGCGGCTGCAACTATCGGGGCCAATCGCCGAGGCGACCGAGCTTGCCCTTTCGTTGACGGCATCGCACCGCATCGGCGTGCCAGCACGCAGCCTTCCGGCCGATTTGCTGGCCCGCGCCGGGCGGCCCGTGCCGCCGCCCCGCCTTGGCGCGCCGGAGCTTCCAGCCGACCTGGCCCCTGGCGCCGCCTTCGCCGCGGCCGCCGCCCACCTTCTCGCCGTGGTGCTGCACCACGCCCCGCGCGCCGCGGCCGGCCAGACCGGCGAGCCGGTGCACCAGATGCGCGTGGCCCTGCGCCGCCTGCGCGCGCTGGTGTCGCTGTTCCGCCCGGTGATCGACTGCGCCGAGCTGGACGCGGTGCGCCCTGGCCTGAAGGCGCTGGCCGCCGCCCTGGGCCCGGCGCGCGACTGGGATGTGTTTCTGGGCGGCACCGGGCACGCCGTCGCCGCGGCATTCCCCCAGGAGGACGCGCTTGCGGGCCTGATGGCGGCGGCCTCCGCCCAGCGCGACGCCGCGTATGCCTCGCTGGTGCCGTTGCTCGACGGCCCCGCGCTACGCGATATGGCGCTGCGCACCGCCGTCCTGGTTCAGGCGCGGCCGTGGGAGGGCGCGGCGCGCGACAGCCCGTCCGATACAGCAAGCTTCGGCGGCGCCCTGCTCGCCCGCCGCCTGCGCCGCTTGGCGCGCCGGGCCAGGGGCATCGCAACGATGCCGGAGACCGAGCTGCACGAGATGCGCCTCGAGGCCAAGCGGCTTCGCTATGCCGCCGAGGTGTTCGCGCCGCTGCACCCCGGCCGCGACTCGCGCCGCTTTCTCAAACGCCTGGCTGCACTACAGGAGGCGCTGGGGCACCTGAACGACGGCGTGGTCGCCGCTGGGCTCATGCAGGCGCTGGCCGACGAGGGCGGCGCCGGGCTGGCCGGCGGGCTGGTGCGCGGCTTCGTCGCGGCCCGGGCGGCAGGCACACGGGCGGAGATCGGGCGCCGCTGGAAGCGGCTGCGCAAGGCGGCGGCGTTCTGGGGTTGATACCCACCCCTGGAACAGCCGACTCTTCCGGCCATTCCAGGCATTGGCATCGCGCGCGGGGATGGCCGACGGCCGCGCGCAAAGCAAAGACTGATACCGGCCCGCGTTGACCCATTTTTCATGGGTCAACACAAAGGCGGGCTGGTATGACGCTGCGAATCGAGTCTGCGCTCGATTCGCACTCGATTCGTGAAATCACGAATCCAGTGTTGCGCGTGGTTGCGTGCCGCGCTACCTCATTGCCCGCCCCACCAGGGCTGCCCATTCGGGTGGCCGTCCGCCCCAGGCCGCCCGCAAGGGTGACCGTTCAAGTGACAACCCCCGAGGGATCACGGCGTGGCCTTGCATCGTCGCAGACGCATCTTCAATGGCGGACTGTCCGCCCGATCGGGCGGCGGCGAGATGCGGCGCAGCCTGATGGCCGGGCTTCTGGGCGTGGCCGTGCTCGGCTCGCTGCTGATGCTCGTGTTGCCGGCGGAGCTGTTCGGCCGCGCCCCGGCAATGACTGGCACCGTCGCGGTGCCCGCGAGCCAGGTGGCGGTGGTGGACGGGCAGACCCTGCGCCTGGGCGATGGTGTGGTACGGCTGCAGGGCGTGTCCGCCCCGCCGCGCGGCACCACGTGCCTGCGCCCGGACAACAGCCGCTTCGACTGCGGCGCCAGCGCCAGCGAGGCGCTTTCCCGGCTGCTCCGCGGTTTCGCCGTGTCCTGCCGGCTGTACGGGCGCGACGCCGCGGGTTTCCTCCAGGGGCTGTGCGAGGCCGAGGGGCGGGACATCAACCGCGGCATCGTCGCCACCGGCTGGGCCAGGGCACGCAGCGACAGCCCCGGCTTCGCGGCCGCGAGCTTCGCCGAGGAGGAAGGCCAGGCGCGCGCCGCCCATCGCGGCCTGTGGCAGGGCGGCGAGGCGTCGTTCTGACCGGCAGCCCCGGTTGCGCTGCCGCGGCCGTGGACGTAGGTTTCAATCCTTCCGTAAGGAGGTGGCGGTAACGTCCGGCTGGTAGGCAGGCGGACCGCAGGCCAATCGCCACCGCCCCGACTTGTGGCATGGAAGCGAATGAATCGGCGGCGCGCGGCGTCGCCAAGCCAGGGGATCAGGCATGAGTGCGACGGCAACCACGGGCAGCGGGTCGATCACGATCTCGCTCGACGGGACCAACAAGGCAACGACGCTGAAGCTGCTGCCAGGGACCGTGGGCCCATCGGTGTTCGACATCCGCAAGCTATACGACCAGCTCGGCGTGTTCACCTACGACCCCGGCTATGGCAGCACCGCCTCCTGCGAGAGCAAGATCACCTATATCGATGGCGACGTGGGCGAGCTGCTGTATCGCGGCTATCCGATCGAGCAGCTGGCCGACAACTCGACCTTCCTGGAGGTCGCGCACCTGCTGCTGAACGGCGAACTGCCGAACGCCGGCCAGAAGCAGGAATTCGAGAATGGCGTGCTGCGGCACACCATGCTGCACGAGCAGCTGCGCCGCTTCTTCGATGGCTTCCGCCGCGATGCCCACCCGATGGCGGTGATGTGCGGCGTGATCGGCGCGCTGTCGGCCTTTTACCACGACAGCCTGGACATCAACGACCCTGAGCACCGCCGCATCAGCGCCTTCCGCCTGATCGCCAAGGTGCCGACCATCGCCGCCTGGGCGTATAAATATTCGATCGGCCAGCCGTTCATATACCCGCGCAACGACCTCGGCTACGTCGACAATTTCCTGTACATGATGAACGCGGTGCCGGCCGAGCCCTACGCCGTGCCGCCGGTGCTGTCGCGCGCCATGGAGCGCTGGTTCATCCTGCACGCCGACCACGAGCAGAACGCCTCCTCCTCCACCGTCCGGCTCGCCGGCTCCTCGGGTGCCAACCCGTTCGCCTGCATCGCGGCCGGCGTGGCCAGCCTGTGGGGGCCCGCGCATGGCGGCGCCAACGAGGCGGTGCTGAAGATGCTGGCCGAGATCGGCCACGTGAACAACATCCCGCAATTCCTGTCCGACGTGAAGGACAAGAACAACCACACCCGCCTGATGGGCTTCGGCCACCGCGTGTACAAAAACTACGACCCGCGCGCGAAAATCATGCAGCAGAGCGCACACGAGGTGCTGAAGGAGCTCGGCATCAAGGGCGATCCGTTGCTGGATCTGGCGATGGAGCTGGAGCGGATCGCGCTGTCGGACGAATATTTCGTCAGCCGCAAGCTGTATCCGAACGTCGATTTTTACTCGGGTATCATCCTCAAGGCGATGGGCCTGCCGGTGAGCATGTTCACCGTGCTGTTCGCGGTCGCCCGTACCACCGGCTGGATCAGCCAGTGGAAGGAAATGATCGAAGACCCCTCGCAGCGCATCGGCCGCCCGCGCCAGATCTATACCGGTGCGGCCCGTCGCGACTATGTGCCGGTTGGCCAGCGCGGCTGATCCGACCGACCAGGCAGAACGGCAGCAACCCGCCCGGGTCCACCCGGGCGGGTTTTGCATGTCTGCCATGCAGATTGACGCCAACGTTGCCATTACGTGATTTTTAACGGTGTGGCGTGGCGCTATCACGGCGTTTGACGATGTGTGAACAAGGTCATCACCCTGCGTTGAATCCAGATTGCAAGAATTCACCGCAACCCGCTCGAAAGATTCCCTTTGCACGAATCATTGTCGTGATTCGTGAGAGTCAATGCCTAATATTAACGAAAACTTGACGCGATCCTGTGTCGCGAACACCACGGCAGGATTGTCCCAAGTGAACCATTATCTTCGGAAGAAAGCTTTTTTATGAGCGACTTCGCGCCGGATGCTTGTTGCAACTCGGCAGCGAATGCGATGGTATATGGACGTTCCGTCAATCTCCGTGAGGACATATCTGCACCATGTCGTCCTTCCGATCCCTCGACCATCTGGTGCGACACCGGCTTCAACAATGGCCGCAGCGCCCACCCGGACTCGCCCACGCGCCAAAGGCCTGCGATGGCTGGCTGCGTGGCCGGCCGGGCGACCCGACACTCGATCCCCTCCCCACCGCCCAGCCTTTCCTCAAGTTCCCGGGCAGCAACCGCCTTCGTACCCTGCCCGACGGCCTGTGGCTCAATTTCGGCGGCACGCACCACGAACCGTTCGTGGACATCTTTGCCATCGAGGCCTGCGGTTCTCTGCAGAATCTGCTGGACAAGCGCTCGCGCTTCGCCGCCAGTACCCGTTCGCTGCTCGCCGTCTGCCCCGCAGCCTGGCTGCTGGCCCCCGTCACGCCCACCGACCCGATGCCGCGCTGGAAGGCGACCGGCGTGATCAAGTCTGAGCCGACGATGCCGCTGGTGATGCCGATACGCGACATCCGCGTGATGTATGCCCTGAAGCAGCGCCAGTACCAGGGTTTCGCCGAATGCCAGCTGCCCCAGCCGCACGAATATTTCGTGCCGATGGAGGAGCTTGTCGCCGAGAACGCCCACGAAAACCCAGCCCTGCGCGAACTGGTCTCCCGCGCCTCCGCCCGCAGCAACTTCTATCCGGGAAGCTGATCCTCCCCCGCCAGCAACGCCTTCAGCCGGTCGGGGTAATCGGTGCAGATCGCCTCCACGCCCCAGCCGACCAGGCGGGCCATGTCCGCCGGCTCGTTCACGGTCCAAGGCATCACCACCAGGCCGAACGCCTGCGCCTCCCGCACCCGCTCGGCCGTCAAGCTGCGAAATCCCGCCGCCCAGATGGTGCCCGGCGCGCCGGCGGAGCAAGCGGCGATCGTGGCAGGCACGGAGCCGCCGTGGCGGGCCGGGTCCGCCCCACCCCACCACAATGCCGCCTGCGCCTCGGTCTGCGCGCTGGTGAGGTAGGCGCGAGGAATCGCGGGAGCCACGCGCCGGGCATGATGCAGCGCCCGCCAGTCGAAGGAGCGCACGGCCACCTGCCCGGCCATGGACAGCGCCGCCACCACATCCAGCACCGCATCGACCATCCGCTCGGGGGACGCGGTCAGCCCCGGCTCGTCCGGCATGGTCTTGATCTCGATATCCACCACCACGCCAGTCGGCCGCGCCAGCGCCAGCACATCGGCCAGCGCCGGAATTCGGGCCCCGTCGCGCGGCTGCTGCGTGGCGAACTGGCCGGCATAGGCACTTCCAGGCCGCAGCCGCCCGACGTCATACCGGTGCAACGCCGCCCGCCTCAGGTCGCGCACCAGCTTCCCGCGCCCCGGCAGCCACCGCCCATCCGGCTCGCGCACGATGTCGCCGTTCAGCGCCGGGTCGTGCACCACCACCGGAACGCCGTCCGCCGTCAGCGCCACGTCCAGCTCCACCGAGTCCACCCCCAGCGCGAACGTGGCCGCGAAGCCCTCCAGCGTGTTCTCGGGCCACAGCCCCCGCGCGCCACGGTGGCCGGAGACATGGAATGACGGTGCCATCCCCACCCTCTCGCCCCTGTTTGCCCGCCCGTCAAGATCGGGCAAACTGCGGCGCATGACAGACAACATCCTTGGCGTTCTCGGCGGCATGGGCCCGCTGGCCAGCGCACAGTTCATGCTCCGCCTCACCCTGCTGACCCCGGCAGTGCGCGACCAGGACCACATCCCCACCGTGCTGTGGTCCGACCCCCGCGTGCCGGACCGGACCCGCGGCAAGCTGGAGGGCGGGGACGACCCCCTGCCGTGGCTGCTGCGCGGCGTGCGCGGGCTGAAGACGGCCGGCGTGGGGGCCATCGCCATTCCCTGCAACACCGCCCATGGCTGGCACGACGCCATGGCCGCCGAAGGCCTGCCCATCCTGCACATCGTCGACGCCGCCGCCGCCGAGCTGCGCAAGGCCGCACCTGCGGGCGTGGTCGGCATCATGGGCACCGCGGCAACGCTGCGGATGCGGCTCTACCAAAACCGACTGGAGGCGCAAGGCTGGACCTGCCTGGTGCCGTCCGATGACGAAATGGCCACGAAGGTGACGCCGGCGATCGGCCTGGTGAAGGCCAACCGCGTCACCGAAGCCTTCGCGCCGCTCGCCGAGGTGGTTGGCTCCCTGGCCGCCCGCGGGGCGCAAGCGGTGGTGCTGGGCTGCACCGAGATCCCGCTGGGCATCCTGGCCGGACCGCGCGAGACGCTGCCGGTGCCGGTGGTGGACACGATCGACGCGCTGGCGCTGGCGGCGATTGCCTGGGCAAGGAAAGAAGCAGTTCTTTTTTGAAAAAAATCAAAAAACTTCTATCCATTTGCCCCGTGGCAAGTTTTCCAGGCCGGGCGCAAATGAATAAAGTTTTTTTGCTTCTTTTTGTTCACAAAAAGAAGATTCTTTCTTCCTACTCGATCAACGCTTGATAGCTCAACACCCTGAGTTCCTTACGGATGGGGTATGTGCTGCTCGGCATCAGCTGCGTCATCATGATCACGATCATGTCCTCGGCGGGATCGATCCAGAACGCCGTGCTGGCCGCCCCGCCCCAGGCGAATTCGCCCGGCGTGCCCAGGATCTGCGCCTTGGCCGGGTCGAGCATGACCGAGAAGCCCAAGCCGAAGCCGATGCCGAGATAGGAGCTTTCGCTGAACCGCGCCTGCCCCATGTCGCCCATGTCGCCGCGCAAGTGGTTCATCGTCATCAATTCCACCGTCTTGCGACCAAGCAGGCGCACGCCGCCCAGCGTGCCCTTGTTGCGCAGCATCATGCAGAACTTCAGGTAGTCGCCGGTAGTCGACGCCAGCCCGCCGCCGCCCGATTCCATGCGCCGAGCGCCGAGGTAGCGGCTGGTGGCGGGGTCGTCGAACAGCATCACCCCGCCCTTGGGATGCGGCACGTAGTTGGCGGCGAAGCGGCCGCGCTTGTCTTCCGGCACGATGAAGTGGGTGTCGTCCATCCTCAGCGGGCCAAGGATGCGCTCCTGCAGGAAGGCACCGAAGGTCTGGCCAGAGATCGCCTGCACCAGCGCCCCCAGCACGTCGGTGGCGACCGAGTAGTTCCATTCCTTGCCGGGCTGCGCGATCAGCGGCAGCTTTGCCAACTTTTCAACGGTTTCCATCAGCTCGCTGTCGGGATGTCCGAAGTCCGCCAGCTTGTTGTCGCGGTACATGGCATCGACGGCGGTCGCCTCCATGAAGGCGTAGGTGAGGCCGGAGGTGTGCGTCAGCAGGTCGCGGAAGGTGATGTCGCGCTCGGCCGGCACCGTCTCCACCTTGCCCCGGCTGCCGCCCACGGCCACGCGGCTGCCCTTGAACGCCGGCAGGAATCGGCTGATCGGCTCGTCGAGCTGGAAGCGGCCTTCCTCGTAGAGCATCATGATCGCCACCGAGGTGATGGGCTTGGACATAGAGTAGATGCGGAAGATGGTGTCCGGCGCCATCCGCACGCCGCGCTCCTTGTCCGCCAGCCCGCTCATGCCCCAATGCGCCACCTGGCCGCGCCGGGCGACCAGCGTCGAGACTCCGGCAAAGCGGCCGCCGGACACCAGCTCGTCGCGCCACGCATCGATGCGCGCCAGCCGCTGGCTGCACAGCCCGACATCCTCGGGCGAGGTGATCGTCATCGCATCGTTCATCGCACACTCCTGCTGGGCCGGACGATGGCCGCGCCGGGCAGCCCGGTCAACCGCGGCGGCGCAGCAACGTCAGTCCGTCGCCGATCGCCAGCATGACGATATCCACGCGCTCGTCCGCGTGCAGCTTCAGGTTCAGCGCGCGCAGCGCCTCGGTGTCCTCGCTGGTTTGATTGGGGTCGATCACCGCGCCGCTCCACAACACGTTGTCCACCGCGATCACTCCGCCCGGGCGGACCAGCACCAGGCAGCGCTCGTAATAGGCGTCGTAGTTGGACTTGTCGGCGTCGATGAAGGCGAAATCGAAGCGGTCGCCGGCGGCCAACAGCGCGTCCAGCGTGGTCAGGGCAGGGCCGATGCGCAGGTCGATCTTGGCGGCCACGCCGGCCTGGTCCCAGAACGGCTTGCCCACCGCGGGGTATTCCGCGCTGATATCGCAGCAAACCAGCGTGCCGTCGGGTGGCAGCGCGAGGGCGACCGACAGCGCCGAGTAGCCGGTGAAGGTGCCCACCTCCAGCGCCCGCTTCACGCCCAGTGCCCTCACCAGGAAGCCCATGAACTGCCCCTGGTCGGCGCCGATCTGCATGCCGGCGCCGCGCATCCCCCGGGTGGCCTCGCGCAGCCCCTCCTGCGCCGGGACCAGCCGCGTGCCGACCTGCTGGACATAGGCGGCAAGCTCATCCGAGAGGCCGAGGCTGCGTGCCATGGTTCATCCTTCCATCGCGCTGGCGACATACTGCGCCCAGGCGAGCGCCGCCGCATCCTCGTCGCGCCGCGCCACCACCTGCAAGCCCAGCGGCATGCCGGCTGGCCCGGTGCCGGCGGGCACGGTGACGCATGGCACATGCAGCGCGGTCCAGATCGAGTTGAACGCAGGGTCGCCGGTCCAACCAAGCCCCTCCGGCGCCTCGCCCACGGCGGAGGGCGTTAGCAGGATATCGAGTCCGTCCATCGCCGCCGGGAACGCCGCCTGCAGCCGCGCAAATGTGGAGCGGCCTGCATCCAGCTCCGCAGCGCCCTGCGCAAGGCCCCATTCCAGGCGCTCGCGCAGCACGTCACTAATGCCGTCGCGGTGGAACACCATCTCCCAACCCATTGATGCCGCACTTTCCGCCTGCATCACCACCTGGTGCGCCTCGGGCAACGCGGCATAGTCGGCGGGCAGTTCGCGCACCTCCACCACCGCACCGGCACGCGCCAGCACCTGCGCCGCACGCTCCATCAGCGCCACCGTCTCGGGGGCGGCCGCCGCCCAGGCGGGCGACCGGCACAGGCCGATCCGCGGCGCCCGGCCCGGATGGCGGTCGGGATCGCCGAGGTCGCGGCCGGCCACCGCGCCGGCGACCAGCGCGCAATCGGCGACGCTGCGCGCCAGCACGCCGATGGTGTCCAGGCTCTCGCTCATCACCTTCATGCCCAGCCGGGCGATCATGCCCCAGCTCGGCTTGTAGCCGACGACGCCGCAGAACGCGGCCGGGCGGATGATGCTGCCGGCGGTCTGGGTGCCGAACGCCGCCGGGAAGAACCCCGCCGCCACGCCCGCCGCCGACCCGCTGGAGGAGCCGCCGGGGGTGCGACCCAGGCCGCGTGGGTTGGCGGTGGCGCCGGGGCGGCGGGTGGCGAACTCGGTGGTCACGGTCTTGCCCATCACGACGGCGCCTGCGGCCCGCGCCCACGCAACGCTGGCGGCATCGGCGCGGGGGCGATGCCCGGCCCAGATTTCGGAACCATACTCGCTTGGCATATCAGAGGTATCCAGAACATCCTTCACACCCAACGGCATGCCCCCCAGCACGCCCCCCTGCGGCGCCGCGGCGTGCACCGGGCCGGGGTCGTGGTGCGCGAAGGCCCGCACCTCGCCCTCCCGTGCCGCGATCCGCGCCAGGCAGGCATCGCGCCAGGCGGAGGCATCGAGCCTTCCGGCGCGGATGCGGGCCAGGGCCTGGGTGGCGGTGAGGTCGGCGATCTCGTCCATGGTCGTCTCCCGTCGTGTCCGCGCCGGCCACGGAAAGGCAGGGGCGCGAAGGCAAGGGTGGCGCGGCGGGCGCGGCCGGTCCATCCTGTTTGCGATGACCCAGCCGGATTCCCGCGTCCGCATGGCCGAGGCCGAAAGTGGCGCACGCACCTATTTGGTCGACCTGCCGCCGGAGGCCCTGCCGCCGGTCCGCCCGCGCGACCTGCACGCGGCATGGGACAGCGCGCGCGGTGCCGCCCTGTCGCAGCGATGGGGCCGGCCGCTGATGCTGCGCTTCCGCCGCCCCGGCGCGCCGGCCGACGAGCCCGGCACCGATCTCGCGCTGGCCGATGCCGATGCCTGCTGCTGGGCCGCGGCCGTCGATGGCACGGTGGGGCTGGCCAGCCCCTACGGAATGTCGTTGTGCCTGCGGCTGCTGGCACTGGTGGAGCTGCTCCCGCGCGCACCCTGGGCGCTGCCGCTGGTGGCGATCAACCGCGATGGCGCGGCGATTCATCCCGCCCTGCTCCGCGCCGCCGCGCAAATACCCCTCGCCCCCGATGCCGGCTTCGACGCTGCCCGCCTGCACGACGCCGTGCTGCAGGACGCGGCGCAGCCCGTCTTGCTTCCGCCCTTCCTCGTTGCCCCCACCCGACCCGGAGCCCGCGCATGACCCCGCGCCCCCTTTTCCTGACCCTTGCACTGGGGGCCGTCGCGATCGGGTCCGGCCTGCTCGCCGGCTGTTCCGCGCCCTCCGGCCCTGCCCCGACCGCGGCGCAATCGGCCGCCTGCCGGCAACGCGCCGACGAGGTCCATGACCGGCAGAACCGTGCCGACCTCTACCGCAGCGACACCTATGCCGGTGGCACACGCGACGCGATGTTCTCCGGCACTGGCTCCCCGGGCGCCTCGATCGCCGGCCTGTCCGCCCGCTTCGCCCGCGACCGCCTGGTCGACGACTGCCTGCGTGGTGCCGCCGGCAATGTCGCCAGCACGCCGGACGCCCCGGCGCCTGCAATCGGCGCAGCGCCCGCAAGGACCAGGCCCTGACGATCTGAACATCCAACGGTGGCCAATCTTGCCTCCATCCGCCGCGTTCTGTCGCGGCGCAACACGGCCGTGTTCTACGGCGCCAGCCTCACGTGCTGGACCGGCATCTGGATTCAGCAGATCGCGGTCGACTGGCTGGCCTGGCAGCTGACCCACTCGCCGATGTGGGTCGGTATCCTCGCATTCTGCAACCTTGCCCCCTCGGTCATCGTCTCGCCCTTCGCGGGGGCCATCGCCGACCGGATGGACCGGGTGCGGCTGACGCAGATCACCCAGATCGTGGTGGCCGCGCATTCGGCGATCCTGATCCTGCTGGTCGTCACCGGCTGGATCAGGATCGAGATCCTGGCCGTGCTCGCGGTGATCACCGGCATCTCCGGCAGCTTCGCCCAGCCGGCGCGCCAGTCGCTGGTGCCGGGCATGGTGACGCGTGAAGATCTTCCGGCGGCGGTGGCGATCAACTCGCTGACCTGGAACCTCGGTCGCACCGTCGGGCCCGGGATCGGGGGCGTGATCGTGGCCTTCTGGGGCGTGGTGCCTGCGATGGCGGTGAACTGCATCGCTTATATCATCGCCTGCCTGTCGATGTATGCGCTGCGGCTCGATCCCGCGACGCGGCGCGGCCATGCGCCCACGGGGTCGATGCTGCGCGAGACGCTGGATGGCGTGCTGTACATCGCGCGCCACCCCGGCATGCGCCCACTGTTCATCTTCGCAGCCGTGCTGGCGGTGCTGACCCGGCCGATCCAGGAGATGCTGCCCCCCTACGTGGACCGCGTGTTCGGCCAGGGAGCGGGGGGGCTGGCGCTGCTGTCGAGCATCATGGGCATCTCGGCCTTCGCCGGCGGCATGGCGATCGGGCTGCGCGGCAAGCTGGCCGGACTGTCCAAGATGACCGTGGTTGCCGGCATCGTGCTGACGGTGTGCACCGCGGGCTTCGTGGCGACCGGGCATTTCGCCTTCGCCTGCGCCATCGGCGGCGTGGTGAGTGCGGCCACCACCATGCACGGCATCTCGGCGCAGACGCTGATCCAGTCCGGCACGTCCGGCCCGATGCTGGGGCGGGCGTTGAGCCTGTGGGGCATGGTCGGGCGGGCCGGGCCGGCGCTGGGGGCGCTGATCTACGGCACGATGGCCGAGGTGGCCGGGTTGCAATGGCCGGTGATCATCGGCTGCGCCGTGGCGCTGCTGGCCTGCGCCTATGCCTGGCGTCGCCAGCCGCAGATGGCCCGCGCGCTGGAGCGGACCGAGGGATAGGCCACCCCTACCCTACCGGCAGCGCGGGTGCGGCAACGCCACGGCGCCACAGCGTTATCAGCATGTCCTCGACGGCGGCATCGATGGCGGTCGGAACCGCAGCCGCGAGCCGCGCCGACGCACGGGCCTGCAACTCTGGCCAGCTTGCCGGCCCTTCGACCAGCGCCTCGATCGCTGCCTGCGCCAGTGGCGACTGCGCCTGCACGCCGGCGCCGCCGGGGGCGGTGAACACTGCCGCGTCGCCTGAGCGCTGCAATGCCGTCGCCCAGACTAGGGCGGGGTTCCGTGTCCCCGAGCCAGGTTCGGGGCCAGACGGGCGGGCGAACAGCGCGGTGCGATAGCCGCCGCCGGAGGCGAAATCCCACGCCTCCGCGGTGCGCGCCGCCACCAGTGGGTCCGATCCCAGCGGCATGGGCGCGGGCGGCAGGTAGTTGATGAACGCCACCCCGCCTGCCGCCAGCTGGGCGGCGAGATCGGCGGTGTGCAGCGTCTCCAGCACCGGACCCAGCGCCTCGTGGAACATCACCACGTCGCCGGTGCTGCCCATGCTGGCGATCGTGGCCGCGACCAGTTCCCGCGCCACCCCCTGGGCGGGCACCGCGTCGCTGATCGCCTTGAGGTTGGCGCGCACCGTGGACAGCTGCTGCGCCACTGGCCAGGCCGGGTCGTTGCCCAGCCGCAGCACCCGCCCCAGGGCCGCGCGGGCGAGGCCGGACATGCCGGCATAGTAGTTCATCACCACCACGCCGCCCGGCTTCAGGCATGCGGCGGCCAGTCCAAGCGCCTGCGCGCGCGCGTCGGGCGGCATGATGTAGAGGGTGCCGAGCAGGTAGATCACGTCGAACTGGCCCAGTGCGGCGGGGTCTGCCCCGGCGGCATCGCCGTGCAGGATGGTCAGGCGCGACCCGAGCGCCGCACCGCGCGCCCGCGCCCTGGCGCAGGCCTCCGCCGAGGCATCGATGCCGACCATCCGGCCCTGGCTCTCCCCGGCTGCATGTACAAGCTGCGCCCCGGTGCCGCAGCCAATGTCCAGCACGTCCAGCAGCGGGCCGGCCGACACGGCCACGCCCAGCGCCGTCGCGGCCCCCCGCAGCTGCGCGAGGCCGAGGGCTGCGTGCGGCCCGGGATCGTAGGGCACGGTGTCGTAGCTGCGGCCGATCTCCGCGGCGCGCGACCCCAGTTTGGTCACCGCTGGCGCCACGGCAGGCCGGCGGCCTTCCAGCCGGCGATGCGGCCGCGGTGGCCTTCGCCGTCGGGGTTGCCCTCGAACCCGTCAGCGACATTGAACGCGCGGGGGAAGCCCGCTTCCTGCGCTGCCTGGGCGGCGGCCAGCGAACGGACGCCGGAGCGGCACAGGAAGAAGATATGGTGCTTCGGCGTGAATCCGGCCTGCCGCAGCTGGTCGATGAAGCCGGCGTTGACCTCCATCTTCGGGAAGATCTGCCACGGGATCAGCACCGGCTGTTTGGCGGCCTCCGACAGGTCGGTCAGCCCGACATAGGTCCATTCGGCATCGGTGCGGACATCGACCAGCTGGGCCTGGGGGTCGGACTTGAGCGCCTGCCAGACCTGCTGCGGGGGAATGTTCTCGACCATTCTGCAACTCCGGATGATGATACGCGACATGGCCTGGCTTCGGCCGGGGGACAACGGAAAACAACCGAGAGAGCTTGTATGAATTCGCCGTCCGTGACCATCGCCGCCCCGCGCCCCGCTTCCGGGCTGGAGGCCGCCATCGGCAACACGCCGCTGATCCGCCTTCGGCGGGCCTCCGACGCAACCGGCTGCACCATCCTGGGCAAGGCCGAGTTCATGAACCCCGGCGGCTCGGTGAAGGACCGCGCGGGGCTGGCCATCATCGAGGACGCCGAGCGGCGCGGGCTGTTGAAGCCCGGCGGCACCGTGGTGGAGGGCACCGCCGGGAACACCGGGATCGGGCTTACCCTTGTCGGCAATGCCAAGGGCTATCGCAGCGTGATCGTGATGCCGGAAACCCAGAGCCGCGAGAAGATCGACTTCCTGCGGATGATCGGCGCCGATCTGCGGCTGGTGCCGGCCAAGCCGTTCCGCGATCCCGGCAACTACGTGCATTTTTCCCGCCGCCTGGCCGAGGAGATGGGCGCGGTGTGGGCCAACCAGTTCGACAACCTGGCCAATCGCGAGGGCCACCGCGCCACCACCGGGCCCGAAATCTGGCAGCAAACCGACGGCCGGATCGATGCCTTCACCTGTGCCTGCGGCACCGGGGGGACGCTGGCCGGAGTGGCGATGGCGCTGAAGGAGCGCGATCCGAAGGTGCGGATCACCCTGGCCGATCCCGAAGGCAGCGCGCTGTATGGCTGGGTGACCAGCAACGACCTTTCCGTGGCGGGCAGTTCGATCACCGAAGGGATCGGCCAGTCGCGGGTGCCGGAGAATCTCGCCGGGGCGCCGATCGACGATGCGGTGCGGATTCCCGATGCCGAGGCGTTGGAACAGGTGTTCGACCTGCTGATCCATGAAGGGCTGTCGATCGGCGGTTCGGCGGGCATCAACGTGGCGGCGGCAATCCGGGTGGGCAAGGCGATGGGGCCGGGCCACACCATCGTGACGATCCTGTGCGACGGTGGCAGCCGATACCAGTCCAAGCTGTTCAACCCCGAATTCCTGCGCGAGAAAGGGCTGCCGACGCCGCCCTGGATGGGCTGAGCGATGCAGGCGCTGGACCACTTCCTGTCGCTCGCCGCCGCCGCGGTGGCCGGGCGGGCAACCGGCCCGGCCCGGGACGCCGGGCAGCGCGTGGCGGCCCTGCTTGCCGCCCCGCCCGAACCCGGCGCGGCACCCGCGCCCACGGACCAGCCGGCCTGCACCCATCTGCCGGCGGCCCTGGCGGCCACTCCGCCCACGCTGGCCGAGGCGTTCCGGGCGCTGGCGCCGCACCTGGCCTGGCGGGCGCGCGAGGGGATGGCGGACGCGTATGCCGGGGCGCCGGTGCTCGGGCCGCAGGGGCTCGAACAGCGCGGCGGGCTGGTGGCCGGGATCAGCCTGGTGGCGCCCGGCGCGACCTATCCCGACCATGACCATCCGCCGGAGGAAATCTACCTCGCGCTGTCCGGCGGGGAATGGTGGAACGCCGAAACGCCCTGGCACGGGCCGGGGCCGGGCGGGATCGTGCACAATCCGCCGGGCATCCTGCATGCGATGCGCGGCACCGAAGTGCCGCTGCTGGCGATCTGGTTCCTGCTGCCGACGCGCGATTAATTTTAATAACGAAATAAAAATGGTCGCGGGTCGGCGCCCCCCGTTCGGAGGGTGGTTTCGGGCTGGTGCGGGAGCCGATTGAGGGCGGCGCGCGCGCGGGACGGGCGCGGGGGCGCGGGCGGGCGGGGACGGGGGCCGGGCGCATGCCGCGCTGGCGCACCCCGGCCAGAACCCAATCCGGAACGAGACCCGCCTCGACCACCGCGGCATGCGGAGCGCGGCCCATGGGCGGGCTGGCGATGGCATAGCCATCGTATCGGACGTCCTCGGGGGAAACATGCCGCGCCACCTCGGTCCGCCCGAACAGGCGGAGCAACAGGGCCAGGATCAACGCCTCCAGCCCGGCGCCAAAACGCGGACGTGAGTCGGCGATGCCGGCCCGAAGGCCGGCATGCATAGCGGTGATGGCAGGGGCGGAACGCGGCATGGGGGAAAATTACCCATCGCGGCAAGGCGCTTCAAGGATTTTTTTCAGGTGAGGCAAGGCCTTCTTTTTGTGAACAAAAAGAAGCAAAAAAACTTCATTCATTTGCCAGGGGGCAGGATTGCGGGGCGCCGGGCGGTGGATGGCGTGGCACTGCGGCGGACGCTGCAAATGAATAAAAGTTTTTTGCTTCTTTTTTTCAAAAAAGAAGTGCTTCCCTGGATTTCTTTCTTTACCCGATGCACCATGACCCTCCTTGCCGCAGGAGAGTCGCGTGGTCCATTCCCGTCTGCCGCTGCCCCCGAGCCTTTATGCCGAGACGGCTCGTCCGCCAGTTGATACGCCGCCGCTGGATGGCGACAGGCATGTTTCGGTGGCGGTGATTGGTGGCGGATTCACCGGGTTGTCCGCGGCGCTGCATCTGGCTGAGCAGGGCACGGATGTTGTGGTTCTGGAGGCGCACGAGCCGGGCTGGGGGGCTTCGGGGCGCAATGGCGGGCAGGTCAATCCGGGGCTGAAGCCGGACCCGGACACGGTGGTGCGGGATTTTGGCCCCGATTTGGGCGAGCGGATGGTGGCGATGAGTTGGGGGGCGCCGAATACGGCGTTCGAGATCATCCGCAGGCACCAGATCCAGTGCGATGCCAGCCAGACCGGGACGATCCGGGCGGCGTGGATGCAGGCCAATGTGGCGGATATCCGCGCCAACCATGACCAGGCGGCGAAGCGCGGTCTGCCGGTGGAGTTTCTCGATGCGGGGCGGATGCGCGAGGTGACGGGCGCCGACCGCTACTTGTGTGCCGTGCTCGACCGTAGCGGCGGGCATGTGAATCCGCTCGGCTATGCCCGCGGGCTCGCGCAGGCGGCGATCCAGGCGGGGGCGGCGGTGCATGGCGGGACGCCCGCGACGCGGGTGTGGCGCGACGGCGGCAAGTGGCATGTGGCGACGCCGACTGGGACCGTGCATGCGGACCGGATCGTGCTGGGCACCAATGGCTATACCGATGGAATCTGGCCCGATCTGCGCAAGACCGTGGTGCCGGTGTTCAGCGCGGTGGTGGCCAGCGAACCGCTATCGGACGAGATGGCGCGGGCGATCTTTCCGATCCGGTCGTCGCTGTACGAGCTGGGGAAGGTGACGACGTATTACCGGCTTGATCGGCAGAACCGGGTGCTGATGGGCGGGCGCAGCGCGCAGCGGCCGATCGAGGGCCCGGACGAGCTGGGCTTCCTGCGGCGCTATGCCGAGCGGCTGTGGCCGCAGATGAAGGGCATCCGATGGACCCATGGCTGGAACGGGCAGCTTGCGGTGACCACCGATTCCTATCCGCATATCCACGAGCCGGCGCCGGGGGTGACCGCCTGCCTCGGCTATAACGGGCGCGGCGTGGCGATGGCGAGTGCGATGGGGCCGCAACTGACGCGGCGCATCCTGGGCGGCAGCGCGGCAGAAATCGACATGCCGATCACCGACCTGAAGCCGGTGCCGTTTCATGGGCTTTGGCGCACGGCGGTGGCGGCGCGGATCGCTTATGGGCGGATTCGGGATTACCTGCATGTGTGACGAAAGGAAGGAAGCGCTTCTTTTTTGAAAAAAAAGAAACAAAAAACTTTTATCCAGGGCGCTGTAGATAAAACCCGGCGTAAGGGGATGAAGTTTTTTTGCTTCTTTTTGTTCACAAAAAGAAGACTTACTTTCCTGCCTTTAATAATCTTAGCGCATTCAGCGTGACCAGCACTGTCGCGCCGGTGTCGGCCAGGATCGCGGGCCATAGGCCGGTGATGCCGGCGATGGTGGTGACGAGGAATACCAGCTTCAGCCCCAGCGCTATGGCGATGTTCTGGCGGATGTTGGCCATGACGCGCTGCGAGAGGGCGATCATGGCGGCGACGTCGGCGACGCGGCCGTGCAGGATGGCGGCGTCGGCGGTTTCCAGGGCCACGTCGGTGCCGCCGCCCATGGCGATGCCGACATCGGCGGCGGCGAGCGCCGGGGCGTCGTTGATGCCGTCGCCCACCTTGGCGACCACGTCTCCGCGCGCCTGCAGTTCGCGGACCAGGGCCAGCTTGTCGGCGGGGAGCAGGCCGGCCCTGGCCGCGATGCCGAGGCGCTTGCCGATGGCTTCGGCGGTGGCGGCGTTGTCGCCGGTGAGCATCACGCGGCCGATGCCGGCGGATTCGAGGGCGGCGAGGCCGGCTTTCGCGTCCGCGCGTGGCATGTCGCGCAGGGCGATGGCGCCGGCGAGCATGCCGTCGGCGACCAGCACGGCCAGGGTGCGGCCGGTGGCGGCCATGCCTTCGATGGTCTCGCGCGCTTCGGGGTTGTCGGCGGCGCGGGCGAGGGCGGCGGCGGGGGAGCCGAGGAACAGCGCCCTGCCCTCCACCGTGCCGGCGATTCCCTGGCCGGCCACGGCGGTGCCGCCTTCGACGCGGGGGAGGGGGAGGTTGTCTTCGGCGGCGGAGGCGAGGATGGCGGCGGCGAGCGGGTGGCTGGAGCCAGATTCCAGGGCGGCGGCCAGGCGAAGGACCTCGCGGGCCGGCAGGGCGAAGGCGAGCAGGTCGGTCACCTCCGGCTTGCCGCGGGTGAGCGTGCCGGTTTTGTCGAAGGCGACCATGGTGATGTCGCCGAGGCGTTCCAGCACTGCGCCGCCCTTGATCAGAAGGCCACGACGGGCACCGGCGGAGAGGCCGGCGGCGATGGCGGCGGGGGTGGAGATGACCAGTGCGCAGGGGCAGCCGATGAGCAGCAGGGCGAGGCCCTTGTAGATCCAGCCTTGCCAGTCGCCGCCCAGCGCCAGCGGCGGGACCACGGCGACGAGCAGGGCGAGGGCCATGACCGCGGGGGTGTACCAGCGGGCGAAGCGGTCGATCAGGCGTTCGGTGGGCGCGCGGCTTTCATGCGCTTCCTCGACCAGGCGGACGATGCGGGCGATGGTGTTGTCGGCGGCGGCGGCGGTGACGCGCACGCGCAGGGCCGCGGCGCCGTTGACCGTGCCGGCGAAGACGGAGTCGCCGGGGGATTTGGCGACGGGGGCGCTTTCGCCGCTGACGGGGGCTTCGTCGATGGTGCCGTCGCCGTCGAGCACGATGCCATCGGCGGCGACGCGTTCTCCCGGTCGTACCATGATGACGTGGCCGACCATCAACTGCGCCGCCGGCATTTCGCGCAGCTTCGGCCCCACTTCCACCAGCGCGCTGCGCGGCACGAGGTCGGCCAGGGCCTGGATGCCGGCGCGGGCGCGGCCGGCGGCGACGCCCTCCAGCATCTCGCCGATCAGGAACAGGAGGATGACGCTGGCGGCTTCCTCGGCGGCGCCGATCGCCAGCGCCCCCACGGCGGCGACCACCATCAGCGTCTCGATGGAGAACGGCGACCCCGCGCGCGCCGCCATGAAGGCCCGGCGCGCGATCGGCACCAGGCCGACCAGCATCGCGAGTGCGAATGGCCAGGGCGCCAGAACAGGCACGGCCCATTCCACCGCGAACGCCAGGGCGACCGCCGCCGCGCAGGCCAGGACCAGCCGTGCCTTGCGCCCGCGCCACCAGGCCAGGGGGGACGCCTGCTTCCCGTCGGCCCCGAGCGGCGCCAGCGCCGCCACCTCGCCGAGCGACGCCAACCCATAGCCCAGCCGCGTCACCTGCCGCTCGACATCGGCCAGCACGCCAGTGGCGTCGTGGTGCACCACCATCGTCGCGGCCGAGACCGAGACGGAGACGTCGACCACGCCGGGCAGGCGGCGCACGGCGGTGTCGATCTTCGCGGCGCAGGCGGCGCAGTCCATGCCGTCGACCCGGTAGCGCGTGCGCGTGGCGGCGAGCATTTCGATCTCCTCGAAAGGGAAGGAAGATTCTTCTTTTTTCTGGAGAAAAAAGAAGCAAAAAAGACTTTTATCACTTTGCGCCGTGCTGGACCGGTTAGCCGCGGAGCGAATGGATAGAAGTTTTTTGGTTCTTTTTTTTCAAAAAAGAACGTGCTTCCTTACTTGAATGGCTCCGCCACGCGCGGCCAGAACGGGCGGGTGACCTTGGTGTAGGGCAGGTTGACGAAGTCGGCGCCGACGGTGCCGGGGGCGGCGACGTAGCGCACGGCGGAGGCGATCGGGGCGTAGCCGGCGTAGAAGTGCTGCATCGACTTGACCACCACGATTTGCTTGTCGGCCAGTTCGAGGCCCATGCCGGTGAAGGCGTCGGGGTTGAAGACCTGCTGGCGCTTGCTGGTGAGGACGATGTGGATGCCATTCGCCTCGACCCAGGCCGAGGTGCCGTATTGCGCACGGCCGCCGCCGAGGCCGCGCTGGGTGTGGTTTTCGACGATGCGGCGCACCGTGATGCGCAGGTCGATCGGCTGGCCGGAGACGGGGCCGGACTTGCCGCCGATGCGCAGGTCGAAGGTGGCACCTTCTCCGGCCTCGGTGCAGAAGGCGACGGCGATCGGGTCCCAGAAGCAGCCGATGGCCGCATTGGTGACGCCGCGTTCGACCAGGCGGCGCAGGACGAAGGTGCTGTCGCTGGGGGCACCGCCGCCGGCGTTGTCGGCGACGTCGGCCAGGACGACGGGGCCTTTCGGTTGGGCCAGGGCGAAGTCGATCGCTTCGTCGATGGTGTCGTGCGGGGTGACGGCCTCGTTGCGGAAGGCCCAGACTTCCTGGTGCAGTTGGGCGGCGAGGGCGGCGGCCTTCGCGCGGTCGCCGTCGGCGATGACGACGAACTTGGCGCCGACTTCGGCGACGTCCGCCCAGGGGAAGCCGTGGCCGAAGGAGATGGAGAGGATGCCGTTCTTGCCTTCGAGGGATTGCATGCGGGCGACGAAGGATTTGGTGGGTTCGACGGGGGTGCGCCACATGCCGACCATGCGGCAGTCGTGCAGGGCGACGACGGGCTTGGTTTTGCCGGCGATGGCGTCGCGGACGATGTCGTAGAGTTCGTGGGCGCGTTCGACGCCGTCGATGTGCGGGTATTCCTTGAAGATGACCGGCAGGGCGTTGTCGCAGATGTCGTCGGTCAGGTGGCAGTGCAGGTCGAGTTCGACGCCGATGGGAATGTCGGGGCCGACGATGGCGCGGGCGCGCTTGAGGACGTCGCCTTCGCAGTCGTCGTAGCCGTGGGCGACCATGGCGCCGTGCAGGAAGAGCAGCACGCCGTTGACCGGGAGCGCGGCGCGCAGGTCGTCCAGCAGGGTGTCGCGCAGTTCCTCGTAAACCGCGGTGACGATGGGGCCGGAGGGTTCGGTGGTGGCGCAGATGCTTTCCACGATGGCGAAGCCGTCTGCTTCGCCGCGCTGGCGCCAGACCGCGAGGACGCCGTTGCCGCCGCCGACGACGGGTTGGAGGCTGCCGTCGCGGCGGTAGAAGGGCTTGTCGACTTTGAAGGCGTTCATGCCGGTGGGGACGGGGGACCAGGTGTTCGTCTCGGTCAGGAAGGCGGCGGTGAACAGCTTCATGGGACGGCTCCGGCGACGGGAGTGCGGAGCGTAGACCGGCGCCGGGCGCGCGGCCAATTGTGGCCGCACTTGTGGTTCGGATAGCGTGGCGCATGGAACCGATCCTTGTCGCCGCCGCCCTGGCCAGCGCCGTTCTGCATGCCGGATGGAACGCGGCGATCAAGGCCAGCCGCAACCCGACCCAGGCCTCCACCACGCAGATGGGCGTGGCCGCGCTGGTCGGGCTGCCGGCGCTGTGGTGGACGGGCTTGCCGGCGGCGGAGGCGGTGCCGTGGATCGTGCTGTCGACCGCGATCAATACCGTGACCATCCCGGCCATGCTGCGCGCCTATGCGCTGGGCGGGTTCGGCATCGTCTATCCGGTGATGCGCGCGGTCGCGGTGTTGCTGATCGTACCGCTGGCGGCCGTGGTCGCGGGCGAGATGGTGGGCGGTTTCGGGCTGGCGGGCGTGGCGGTGATCGCGCTGTCGCTGCTGGTGCTGGCGTTCGATGCGGCGCGGGCGAAGGGGGCCAGTCTGCGCGCGCTCGGCTGGACGGTGGCGGCTGGGCTGGGGACCGCGGCGTATGTGATCTGCGACGCGCAGGGGGTGCGCGCCTCCGGCTCGCCCTGGGCCTATGGCATCGTGGTGTCGCTGACCAATGCGGCGGCGATGCTGGTGCGCCAGCGCCGCAACCTGCCGTTGGCGGGCGAACTGCCCGGGGTGTTGGGCGTGGCGGTGCCGGCGGGGGTCGCCTCCATGGTGTCGTACTTGTTGATCCTGTTCGTGTTCAGCCAGGCGCCGATTGCCCCCTCCGCGGCCCTGCACGATACCTCGGCGCTGTTTGCCATCGTGATCGCGGCGGTGTTCCTGCGCGAGCGGTTCACGCCGGTGCGCATCCTGGCGGTGGCGCTGGCGGCGGGGGCGGTGCCGTTGTTGCGGCTGGGTTAGGCGAACATCAAGGCGTGGGCGTTGTCGTGAAGCAGGCGCCGCAGGTCATCCTCGTGCAGCGGCAGGGCGCGCGCGGCGGCGACGGTGCGGGCGAGATCGAGCAGCGGATAGTCCGACGCGAACACGACCTTCTCGCTGCCGCGCTGGCCGTGCCAACGCCCGGCCAGAAAGCGCATCAGCGCCTCGGGGTAGGATTTCGGCGACCAGGCGGACGTGCAGATGTGGAAGTTGGCGTGGCGTGCGGCGAGGCGCACCGCCATCTCGGTCCAGGGGTCGCCGATGTGGTGGGCGACGATGACGAGGTCGGGGAAGGCGAGCGCGACGTCGTCGAGATGGGCGGGGTCGTTCGGGGCCATGGGCCAGAGCGGCCCGGGCATGCCGACATAGGTGAACAGCTTCAGCCCGAGTTCCACGCAGCGCGCATAGAGCGGGTAGTACCAGCGGTCGTTCGGCGCCAGCCCCCAGGGCGAGGGCGTGATGTGGACGCCGAGGAGATTGGGGTCGCCGTGCAGCGCCTGGACGATGCGCGGGTTGCGCATCAGGTCCCAGTACGAGCCGGGACCGTGCTCCGGCGGCATGACGGTGGCGATCCAGCGCAGCCGGCCCGTCGAGGCGGCACAGAGGCGGGCGAGTTCGGCGTGCAGCGCATCGAGGGCGGCGAGGGTCGTTGGGTAGTAGACCTTGGCGGCCAGGATGCCGCGGGCGACGCCGGCGCGGTCCATCTCGGCCAGCACCTGCGCCAGGCTGCGCCGTGGCGGCACGCCGCCGGGCTGGTCCGGGTGGTGGAAGGTGCTCATCACCCGGCGCAGGCGGGCGTCGTCGGTCCATGGCACCACGTCGGCGCGCGGGATGGGGCCGGCCTCGCCGATCCAGGGGGCGTGCAGGAAGGTGTCGATGACCGGCCCTTCATACATCAGCCGGCCCCGCGCGGCGTGCCGCCGAACAGGTCGCGCAGCATCCGCTTGGCCCCCGCCCATTGCTGGGTGAAGTAGCCGCCGGTGGCCAGCGCCTCCTCCGCCGTGGGGTCGCCGGTTTTGACGAATTCGCGCGAGAAGTCGCCGGTGCGGAACAGCATGTCCCACCACGGCAGCACCGCGCCGTAGTTCACGCTGACCTCGCCCGCCGCCGTCACGCCGTGGTGGGCGCGGTGGAAGCGGGGGGAGACCAGCAGCCGTTCGCCGAGCCAGCCATAGGAGACGCGGGCATTGGCGTGGCTCAGGCTCTCGATCAGCCGCAGCAGCAGCACCAGCAGCGGGAACTGCATCGGTGGCACCCCGATCAGCAGCGCGATGCAGGTGAACCATGCGAAGCCGATGATGTCGTCGATCAGGTGGTTGCGGTCGTCGGACCAGAAGGTCATCTGCCGCTGGGCATGGTGCAGCGCGTGCAGGGAATACCACCAGCGGAACATGTGACTCAGCCGGTGGCGCCAGTATTCGCCGAAATCCAGGATCACCGCGTAGAGGAAGAACGTCAGCACAGGCATGCCGAACAGGAACGGGAAGATGCGCTCCAGCGTCGGCGGAACATAGCCCATGTCGGTGAGGGCGCCGTTCAGCTCGACCTGGAGCCTGAAGAACAGCACGTAGGTCATCAGCGGCAGCAGGCCGACGCGGCTGATGAAGGTGTAGAGCACATCCACCACCACCGCGCGGGCGTCTGGCCAGTGCTCTACCGGCCGCCAGCGTTCCAGCGGCACGCACAGCGCGAAGGTGACCAGAACCTGGGCGGCGCCATACACGGCGAACAGTGCCCAGCCGAACGAGATGTCCTCCCACTGGATCAGGCCCAGGGCGAACAGCATCGGCAGCAGGAGGGTTTCCTGGATCCAGCCGGCAGCGGTGTCGAACGCGGGGATCATGCCACCGCCGCGGCGGCGGACGCATTGAGGAAGATGCCGTGCGGCGAGCGGCCGACATCGATGGTGGTGAAATCGCCGCTGCCGGGGTCCAGCACCGCGACCTTGTGGATGAAGCGCATGGTGAACCAGACCTTGCCGTCCGGCGCGAACTCCAGGTCGTCCGGCCCGCCCGGCAGGCGATAGCGCCGCACCGGATCGAGCGTGGCGGCGTCGAGCACCACCACCGACTGCACATCGAGGCGGTTGTTCACCCAGATGGTCTTGCCGTCGGGCGCGCGGAACAGCGTGTGCGCGCCCTTGCCGGTGCGGATGCGGCGCACGATTTTGCCGGTTTTCGCATCCATCACCGTCACGTCGTCGCCGCCCATGTTGCCGGTCAGCACGCGCCCGTTATGCACCAGCACGCCCGCCGGTGCGGCGCCGCATTCCTCGTTCCAAACGATCTCCAGCGACCGCAGGTCGATCGCCGCGATCCGCCCGGTGCCCTGCAGGCTCATGAACACCACCGAGCTGTCCGGCAGGAAGTCCATGTGGCTGGGCATGGAGCGGATCGGGAAGCGCTTCAGCAGCTTGTAGCCGGCGGATTCGTAGATATCGACCTGGTTGCGCGCCAGGCCGGCGACGACGAAATGCTTGCCGTTCGGGCTGAACTGCAGGTGATAGGGGTTGGACATCGGCATCCGGCGCAGCACCGCGAAGGTGGCGGGGTCGAGCACCTGGAGCTCGTTGCCCGAGGAGTCGCCGATCAGCAGCTCCTTGCGGTCCGGTGTCAGCGCCCAGTGATGCGGCTCCCGCAGCACCGGGATGCGGCGGGTTTCGCGGCGGGTGGCCATGTCGATCACGCTGAGCGATGCGGCGCCGGAGTTCATGATCAGCACCGCGCCTTTTGCCTGGACCTGGGCAAGCTGGGCCTGGGCAAGCTGGGCCTGGGCCACGCCCGGCAACCACGCGGCAGCGGCACCGAGCGCGAGCGCCCGGCGGCGGGTCAACGCACCAGCGATGGAACGATCTTCGGCCACCATATCAATCAGTTCCGGGGTGTTATTCAGCCTCCTCAGTAGCACGACAGCCCTCCTCCGGTCCACCGCCCCGCGCACCGGTTTGCAGGGCCGCGCCCATGCGTTGCCGGCATGGCGCCCGGGCCGGTCCCGCCGCGCGCATGGAAGGGGGGCGAGGGTGCGGGTTGCAAAGCGGGGCCGATTGCGGTGCCTTGCGGGCAGGATGGCGGGGGCGTTTGCATGAGTGCCGGGTGGAAGCGGGCGGAACTGGCAACGCTGGGGCAGATCTCCGGCGCGCACATGGTCAGCCACATCCACATCCTGGTGCTGCCGCCGCTGTTTCCGCTGCTGAAGGAGCAGTTCGGCGTCAGCTACCTCGAGCTCGGCTTCGCGCTGACCCTGTTCAACATCGTCTCTGCGCTGATGCAAACGCCCACCGGCTTCGCCGTCGACCGCTTCGGGCCGCGACGGATGCTGGTCGGCGGCCTGCTGGTGGGCGGCAGCGCATTCATCCTGGCGGGCATGAACCCGGTCTACCCTGTGCTGCTGGCCGCCTCGGTGATGGCCGGGCTGGCGAACTGCGTCTACCACCCCAGCGACTATGCCATCCTCTCCTCCGGCGTGATCGGCGAGGCACGCGTCGGGCGCGCCTTCTCCATCCACACCTTCGCCGGCTATGTCGGCACGGCGCTGGCGCCGGCGGGCATGCTGCTGGTCGCCGCCACCTGGGGTGTCTCTGGCGCGCTGATCGCCGCGGGGGTGATCGGCCCGCTGTTCGCCGTGCCGCTGCTGTTCGGGCAGCCAGGCGGGGCCGCGGCACGCGCCGCCGTGGTGAAACCCCGCCCGATGTCGGCCCGCTCGCTGGTGACGCCCTCGGTGCTGTCGCTGATGGCGTTCTTCACCGTGATCGGCATGTCCGGCGGAGGCATCTCGGGCTTCTCCGTGGTGGCGATGAACGCGCATCACGGCACGCCGCTGGGGGTCGCCTCGATGGCGCTGTCGTTCTACCTCGGCGCCTCCGCCCTCGGCGTGCTGGCCGGCGGCATCATCGCGGACAAAACGCGCCGGCACAGCGAGGTCGCGGCCGGCGGCTTCGCGGTGACGGCAGTGGCGATCGCCATCGTCGGGCTGGTCAACCTGCCGATCTGGGCGCTGCTGCCGGTGATGGCGATCGGCGGCTTCTGCACCGGCATGATTATGCCCTCGCGCGACATGCTGGTGCGGGCCGCAGCCCCGAAAGGCGCGGAAGGCCGGGTGTTCGCCATCGTCTCCACCGGCTTCAACATCGGCGGCATCATCGGGCCGCTGCTCTATGGCTCGATCATGGATTTCGGCCACCCCGGATATATCTTCGCCGTCTCGGTCGGGTTCATGCTGGCCACCTGCGCCATCGCCCTGGTCAGCGACCGCAGGACGCGCTTGGCCGCGGCGGAGTAGGAAGCAAGGCCAGGGTTTCACCCTGGACCCACCAAGGGCCGAGGGCCCGTGGAACCCCATTCCTTAGGTTGGTGGTCCAGGGGCGCGGCCCCTGGCGGGTCTGGGCGGAGCCCAGCCTTACTGCCTATCTATCCCAGCTTCGCCCTGATCTCCGCCTGTCGCGCCGCCGTCAGGGGAAACTTCCACATCATCCCCACCGCCGCCAGTTTCAGCACGATCGGCAACACACAGTACAGCCCCACCAGCGCCATCAGCGCCACGCCATCGTTGGCCCCTTCGGTTCGGAAGCCCGCCAGTTCCAGCAGCGGGAATGCGATCCCCACCGCCAGCGCCTGCCCTGCCTTTTGCGCCATCGTCCAGGCCGCGAAGAACAGTCCGGCCCGGTTTTCCCCGCTTTCCAGCTCGTCCAGGTCCACCACATCGGCCTGGATGGCTGGCGGCAGCGCCATGTCCGCACCGAGCCCCAGCCCGCTCGCCACGCAGATCACTGCGAAGCCCACCACCGCGCCGGGCCCCAGCAACGGCACGAAGGCGAAGGCGGCACAGGCCCACAGCATCGCGATGCACCATGCCACGTGCTTTCCCCGCCGCGCCGCCAGCCAGGTCCATAGCGGCAGTCCGGCGATCCCGGCCAGGAAATACAGCAACAGCAGCGGCCCCGCCGCATCGGGCGCCAGCAGCACATGGGCAACCAGCAACAGGAACAGTGCCGCCGGCAATCCGTTGGCGATGCCGTTCAGCAGCCATGCCCCCAGAAGGCGCCGGAACGGGGCGTTGCGCGCCGCCATCCGCAGCGCCGCCCCCAGCCCGGCATGTGTCGCGGTCCGCCGGGTCGGCTCCGGCACGCGCAGCAGCAGCCACAGCACCAGCGGCAACGCCAGCCCCAGCGTCAGCGCCGCCAGCATCGCCAATGTCGCCGCCGCACCCGACAGCCCCAGCACCGCCGGCAACGCCGCCGACAGCACGATGCCCAGAATGGTCCCGCCCTCCCGCCAGCCGGTGATCCGCGCGCGCTCGGCGTAGTCCGGCGACAGCTCCGCGCCCCATGCCTGGTAGGGCAGCGACATCAGCGTCCAGCCGAGCGCCACCAGCACCGAGAAGCCTAGCAGCCAGGCCGCCCCAGCGCCCGCTGGCGGAAAGAACAGCCCGGCGATCCCCACGCCCGCCACCGGCAACGCAGCTGCAATGAACGGCTTGCGTCGCCCGATCCGGTCCGACCACCGCCCCACCAGCGGATCGGCCACCGCATCGAACAGCCGCACCACGGTCAGGATCGCGCCGACCATCGCCAGGCTCAGCCCCATGTCCCCAGCCCAGAATGCCGGCAGGTGCACCGTCAGCGGCAGACCGAGCAACGCCAGCGGCACCGCCGGCGCGGCATAGGCCAGCAGGATCGGAAACGGCAGCCGCGCGCGCGCCCCAGGGAGCGGAACTGCCGTCACGCAGGTCGGGCGAGAATCAGCTGGCCCACATCGGTCCAACCGGCCCGAAAGCCGGTTTCGCAATAGGCGAGGTAGTATTCCCACAGCCGCTTGAGCCGCCCGTCATACGCCCGCTTGCCCGCCGGCGGCGGCAACCGGGCGACCTGCGGCCAGGCCCGCTGGAAATCGGCGTACCAGCGCGCCAGCGTCTCGGCATAGTCCTGCCCGAACCAGTGCTCCCCCCGCCATTCCAGCCCCGAAGCCGCCACCTGCCGCCGCAGATGGCCGGGGCTTGGCAGCATCCCGCCCGGGAACACGTGGCGCTGGATGAAATCCGCGGTGCGCGCATAGTCGTCGAACCACGCGTCGTCTATGGTGATCGTCTGGATGCCCGCCATGCCGCCCGGCGCCAGCCGGTCATGCACGGTGCGGAAATAGGCCGGCCAGTATTCCCGCCCCACCGCTTCGAACATCTCGATCGAGGCGATGCGGTCGAACTGCCCGGCCACGTCCCGATAGTCCTGCAGCCGCAGTTCCACCCGCTCCGACAGCCCGGCGGCCGCGATCCGCGCCCGTCCGAATTCCAACTGCGCCGGCGACAGCGTCAGCCCCACCACCTGCGCGCCGAATTCGCCCGCCGCCATGGCAGCGAACCCGCCCCAGCCGCAGCCGATCTCCAGCACCCGCATGCCCGGCTGCAACGCCATCCGCTCGCACAGCAGCCGCATCTTGCGCGCCTGCGCCAGCTCCAGCGCCTCCGCCGGTTCCGCGAACACGGCCGACGAGTAGGTCATGGTGGGGTCGAGCCACAGCTGATAGAAATCGTTGCCCAGGTCGTAATGCGCCATGATGTTGCGCGACGCCCCCCGCCGCGTGTTCGCGCGCAGCCGGTGTGCCACCCAGGCCAGCACCCGGGTCAGCCGCCTGCCGCGCAGCAGCGGCATCCACTCCGGCACGTTGGCCGCCACGTTGGCCGCCGCCACCGCCATCACCGCGCGGATATCCGGGCTTTCCCACCATCCGTCGAGATACGCCTCCGCCCAGCCCAGGCTTCCGCCGGTGGCCAGCCGCGTGACCGCGCGCGCATCGCGGAGGATCACGGTCGCCGCCGGCTCCGGGCTTGCCGCCACCCGGTGCGTCGCCCCGTCCGGCAGCACCACAGTCAGCGTGCCGACGCGCATGCGGCTTGCCATATGCAGTGCCAGCCGCAACCGCGGATCGCGCGGCGGTGCGCTGCCGCCGCGCGATGCGTCCCCGGACAGAGCGGACCGGGTCGTGCTCATAGCTGCCCTCCCAGGCTGACGGGATCGGCCGGCGGCGCCGGCGCCCGGTGGAATCGCGCGCCCCCAAGCCACAGCTTCACCGCCTGCCAGTGAATCGCGACAATCACCTTCACGGCGTTGAACGGCTGCCCGGCCAGCGCCCGGCCCAGCGCCCTCGCCGTCAACGGCGCCGCCCGCAGCCGCATCACCGCCGACATGCGCGGCTGCGTCGCGGTGCCGTAGCCGATCGCCAGACTCAGCATCCCGTCCTCGCGCGTGAAATCGGGCGCGCGACAGGCGAAGCGGTAGCCTCCCTCCAGGTCGTGGAACGGCGAGACATGCATGCGCTTGGTCGCACGGTGGCGAAGCTCCCCCTCGCGCTCGACCGGCAGCAGGTAGCAATGCTGATCGCCGAACGTGTTCTTCACCTGGTGCAGGATGGCGCCCAGGCGTCCCTGGTCATCGTGGCAGAAATAGCTCGAAATCGGGTTGAAACCGTAGCCGAACAGCCGCGGGATCGCCACAAAAGTGACACGCGCGCCAAATTCCGACAATCCCGCCGCCGCCAGTTGCGCCACCACCCAGGGCTTGAGCGCCGAGCCGTCGCGCGGCCCGTGGTCGCGGTCATGCAGCGCCACCGGCGCGAACCGGTTGTGCCCGAACAGCTTCGTCGCCGCTTCCACCTCGCCGATCCGGTCAAGGTCGAGCGCCAGCATCCAGATGCGGTAAGAGAAGCGCAGCCGTGGGGCCACATGCCGCGCGTGCAACACTCGGCCGGACAGGATCAGGCCCGCCGGTCCCACTGTCATGGCAACACGATCATGCCGCGCGCGACAGAACAGGGGCGCCCACCTCGTCGCGCTCCCACGGGGCCGCCACGCCCATTCCGCGGGCCACCCGCACCGCGCTGGCGATCCCGTCCTCGTGGAATCCCCAGCCGGTCCAGGCGCCGGCGAACCACACCCCGCCCTGGCCCTGCAACTCCGGCAGCCGAAGCTGCGCCCGCATCGCCCCCGCATCGAACTGCGGATGGCGGTAGGTTCGCGTGCTCATCACCTTCGAGGGCTCCGGCGCACGCAGCGGATTGAGCGAGACGAACACCGGCGCCTGCGTCTGGAACCCCTGCAGGCAGTTCATCCAGTAGGTCACGCTCACCTGCGCCGCCTGGTCCGCCCCGCCATCGGACAGGTAGTTCCAGGCCGACCACACCCCCCGGCGCCGCGGCATCAACGCGGGATCGCTGTGCAGCACGGCCAGGTTGTCCGAACACGGAACCGCCCCCAGCACCTCGCCCTCCGCCCGCGTCGGCTGCCGCAACAGCGCCAGCGCCTGGTCGGCATGGCACGCCAGCACCACCTGGTCGAACCGCTCCGCCTGGCCATCGCCCAGGTGGACCATCACGCCCTCCCCGTCGCGCGAAACCCCGCGCACCGCCGCCCCCAGCCGCACGCGCCCCGGCAGGTCGTCCAGCACCCGCCGCACGTAAACGCGCGACCCCCCGGTCACGGTCCGCCATTGCGGCCGGTCGGACAGCCGCAGCAGCCCATGGTTCTGGAAGAACCGCGCGAAATGCCGCGCCGGAAACGCCCGCATCCCCTCCACCGAGGCCGACCAGATCGCCGCCCCCATCGGCAGGATGTGATGGTCGATGAACGCCCGGCCATAGCCGCGCCGCCCCAGCCAATCCCCCAGCGCCTCCTCGCCCGGCTCCGACACCAGCGCCGGCGCCTCGCGATAGAACCGCAGGATGTCGCGCAGCATGAACCAGAAGCTCGGCCGCAGCGCATTGCGCCGCTGCGCGAACAGCGCGCCATAGGCCCCGCCGCCATACTCCAGCGCGCCGCCCCGCACCGAGACCGCGAACGACATGTCACTCGCCCGTGTCTGGACCCCCAGCGTGTCGAAAAATCCGGTCAGGTGCCGATAGTTCAACGTGTTGTACACGATGAACCCAGTATCCACGGGAATTGTCGCCCCCCCCTCGCGGATCTCCTGCGTTTCCGCGTGCCCCCCGGCGCGCCCTTCCGCCTCGAACAACGTCACCCGCGCATGCCCGCGCAGCAGCCACGCCGCCGACAGCCCGGCAATGCCGGCCCCCACCACCGCAATGCGGCTGGTACCGTCGGGTAAGAGAGGGGTGGGGGAAAGGGCGGGCGGGCGGGCGACGGACACGATCGAATTCATGCTGGCCCATGTTGCCCCATCTGCGTTTCTGTCAAGTCAGGCATGTCCCCAGCCGGTGCGTGCGCGCCCGCGCAGGGCTGCCTCCGGCCACCGTGCCTAGGCACCGCCCGCCGCCTCGCCTATCGATGCGCGACCTTGGGGGAAGGGCCGCACGTGCCACGCGGAAACATCCGATGACCGTAGCACCCGGCCGCCTGTCCGCCTTCGCGATAGCCGACTACCGGCGGCTGTGGCTGGTCGGCACCATCTCCTCCGTGGTCCGCTGGCTCGATACCCTGGCCATGGCCGTTTTTGCCTACCAGGCCACCGGGTCGGCCTTCGTCGTCGCCATGTTGACCATGCTGCGCATGCTGCCGATGGGCCTGCTCGGCCTCGCCTTCGGCGCTGTCGGCGAACGCATCCAGCGCCGAACCCTGCTCCTGGCCGTTCTGGTCGCCATGGCGTTGACGGCCGTGGCGCTGGCCGCGCTGGCCGCCACCGGCCGCCTCGCCGTCTGGCACCTCGCCGTCGCCAGCCTGCTGAACGGCATGGCCTGGGCCAGCGACAACACCGTCCGCCGCTTCCTGATCGGCGAGGTCGTCGGCGCCGCCCGGCTCAGCGTCGCCATGTCGCTGGATATCGGCGCCGGCAACGCCGCCCGCATGGTCGGCCCCGCCCTGGGCGGCGCGCTGCTGGCCGCCGTCGGCATCGAGGGCGCCTTTGCCCTCGGCGCATGCCTCTACATTCCGCCGATCATTGCCGCCTGGCGCCTCGCCTACCGAAACCCATATCTCGCCGCAGGCGGCCCGCCGCTGCTCGCGCGCATCGCTGAAGGCTTCACCGTCGTCCGCCGCGACCCCAGGCTCGTCGGCACCATGGTCGTCACCCTGATCTTCAACCTTTGGGGCTGGCCCGCCACCAGCATGGTGCCGGTTATCGGCGCCGACCAGCTCGGCCTTTCCGCCCCGGCCATCGGCGTGCTCGCCGGCATGGACGGCCTCGGCGCCCTCGCTTCCGCCATCGCGCTGACCATGTTTCTGCGCCCCGCCCACTACCGCGCCACCTATGTCGGCGGCACTGCCCTCTATCTCCTGGCCACAGTCGCCTTCGCCCTCTCGCCGGAACCGATCAGCGCCGCCACGGCTCTCGTGATCACCGGTGCCGCCAGTTCCGGCTTCGGCGTCATGCAATCCACCCTGGTCTACGTCCTCGCCCCGCCCGAGGCCCGCAGCCGCGTGTTCGGCGTGCTGGCCGTCTGCATCGGCTCCGCCCCGATCGGCTTCCTCCACCTCGGCCTGCTCGCCGACCACATCGGCGCCCCCTACGCCACCGCCCTGATCGCCGCGGAGGGCCTGCTGGCCATCCTGCTCACCCGGCGCTGGTGGCGGACCATCTAGACGGATTTGCAATGACCGAGACGAACTCCGACCGCCCCCTGCGCGGCATCCTCATCATCCTGGGCGCGGTGTTCTGCTTCACCCTGTCCGACGCCATGGCGAAATGGCTGGGCCAGACCATGCCCGTCACCCAGATCAACTGGGTGCGCTATCTGGTCTTCGTCCCCTTCGCCTGGATCCTCGTTCTGCGCACCGCCGGCGGCCACCTGCACGTCAAGCACCCGATGCAACAGGTGGTGCGCGGCTTGCTGCTGGCCTTCTCCGCCCTGCTCTTCGTCTTCGCCATCCAGCTCATGCCGCTGGCCGAAGCCACCTCGGTCGGCTTCGTCTCCCCCCTGCTCATCACGGCACTCTCCGTCGTCATGCTTGGAGAGGTCGTGCGCGCCTCCCGCTGGGCCGCCATCGTCGTTGGCCTGCTCGGCGTGCTGGTCATCGTCCGCCCCGGCACCGAAGCCTTCCAGCCCGCCGCCCTGCTCGTCGTCGGCTCCTCCGCCGCCTGGGCCGTCGCCGTTGTTCTCACCCGCCGCATGGCCGGCCACGACCCCACCGCAACCACCCTGCTCTGGTCCGCCGTTGTCGGCCTGGTGGCCATGACCTTCGCGCTGCCCTTCGGCTGGGAATGGGTCGGACCCGCCGACTGGGCGCTCGGCATCGCCCTCGGCCTGGTCGCCTCCGCCGGACAATACCTCATGGTCCAGGCCTACCGCTTCGCCCCCGCGTCCCTGCTGGCGCCCTTCAGCTATTCCTCGCTGCTCTGGAGCGCCACGCTCGGATGGGCGCTGTTCGGCGCCCTGCCTGACATCTGGACGCTGGCCGGCGCCGTCATCATCGTCGTCTCCGGACTGGTAGCGGCGCGGCCGGACCGGAAGTAAGCATGTTCTTTTTTGAAAAAAAGAACCAAAAAACTTTCATTCATTTGTACCGCTGTCGAACACCTGAACACGGGGAAAATGGATAAAGTTTTTTTGCTTCTTTTTGTTCACAAAAAGAAGAATCCTTACCTTCCGAACCCCTGCCCCCCATTCACCTGGATGATCTGCGCCGTCACCCAGATCGCCAGATCCGAGGCCAGGAACATCACCACGTTCGCCACTTCTTCCGGCCGCCCCAGCCGTCCGGCCGGCATCGACGCCAGGATGCCGTTGTAGAGCTTCGGGTCCTCCGTGCGGCGCTTCTCCCACGACCCGCCCGGAAACTCGATCGACCCCGGCGCCACGCAGTTCACCCGGATGCCGTGTTTGGCCAGTGCCGCGGCCTGTGTGCGCGTGTAGTGGTTCACCGCCGCCTTCGCCGCCCCATAGGCCGGCGTCCGCACCGAGGGATTGAGCCCCGAGCCCGACGAGATATGGATGATCGTCGGCAGAACCCCCTGCATGAGCCACGGCATCGCCGCCTGCGACGCCCGCACCGCCGCCATAAGGTCCACCGAAAGGCTCGCCGCCCAGCTCTCCTCGTCGTCGCCCCGCCCGAACCCGGAGGCGTTGTTCACCAGCACATCGATCCCGCCCAGCGCGGCGGCCGCCGCCGGAACATAGCCCGCGATGGCCGCGGCATCGGACAGGTCGCACGACGCCGCATGCACCATCCCCCCGAACGCGGCCAACTCCGCCCGCGTCGCCTCCAGCGGACCTGCCCCGCGGGCACAGATCGAAACCGCCGCGCCAGCCTCGGCGAAGCCCAGCGCGATCGACCGCCCGATCCCGCGGCTGCCGCCCGCCACCACGACCCGCTTGCCCCTCAGATTCAAATCCATAGACTCGTCCTCCATTGCCCGCGGATCGTCCCCCCGCCGCTTCCCCCTGGCAAGCAGCCGCCCGCGCCAACCCCGGGGGAGTGACAACCGCCCCCGCCCGTCGCACACTCCACCCGCAAATTATTCCAAGGAGGGGACGGGCAAATGTCCAAGAAAATGCTTGAAGGAAAGGTGGCCCTGGTCACCGGCGCCGGCCGCGGCATCGGCCGTGCCATCGCGCTCGTCATGGCCGAGAATGGCGCCCAGGTGGTGGTCAACGACCTCGGCGCCGCCGTCGATGGCTCGGGCCTGGACAACACCCCGGCCCAACAGGTGGTCTCCGAAATCGAGGCCCTGCACGGGCAGGGCCAGGCCGTCGCCAACTACGACAGCGTGGCCGACTGGGACAGCGCGCAGCGCATGGTGCAAACCGCAATCGACCGCTTCGGCAAGATCGACATCGTGGTGAACAACGCCGGCATCCTGCGCGACACCATCTTCCATCGCATGACGCCGGAGGAATTCGACGCGGTCGTGAAGGTCCACCTCTACGGCGCCTTCTACGTCAGCCGCGCCGCGATCCCCTTCATGCGCAAGCAGGAATCCGGCGCCTTCGTGCACATGACCTCCACCTCCGGCCTCATCGGCTCGGTCGGTCAGGTCAACTATGCGGCGGCTAAGCTCGGCATCGCCGGCATGTCGCGCGGCATCGCCGGCGACGCCGCGCGCTACCACGTCCGCTCCAACTGCATCGGCCCCCATGCCTTCAGCCGCATGATCGAAACCGTCCCCGGCCAGTCCGAGGAACAGATGCAGGCGCGCGCCGCCAAAACCCGCCCCGACCAGGTCGCCCAACTCGCCGCCTTCCTGGGCAGCGACGCGGCAAAGGACGTGACCGGCCAGATCATGGGCGCCCGCGGCAACGAAATCTACCTCTACAGCCAACCCCGCCCGATCCGCACCATGCACCGCGGCACCGGCTGGACCGCCGAAACCCTGGCCGAAACGCTGCTCCCGGCCTGGAAATCCAGCCTCACCCCGCTGGAACGCACCCGCGACGTCTATGCCTGGGACGCCATCTAGCCCACTGTAGGGCGCATAAGAGAAGCGCTATGCGACTCAAGGCAAGACTCTTCTTTTTCTGAAGAAAAAGAAGCAAAAAGACTTTTCATCCATTTGCACCCTGCTTTCCACGGAGATCCGGGTGCAAATGGAAAAGAGTTTTTTGGTTCTTTTTTGCAAAAAAGAACATGCTTCTCTTCACTGCAAAGAATCTCCCACCCCCCAAGATCCCCTTGCCGCGCCCCCGCTCAGGCAAACGTCGAGGCATCGAACCCATCCGGCAGCACCCCGCGCGGCCGGATCATCTCATAGGGCCCGCGCGCCAGGAACCGCCCCTGCCCGGGCTCGGCCACCACCACGCCGTCACGCATGGCCACCTGCCCGCGCAGCAGCGTGGCCACCGGCCAGCCCGTCACTTCCAGCCCTTCATAGGGCGTGTAGTCCATCACCGACTGCATCAGCCCGTTGGTCAGTGTCACCCGCCGCGCCGGGTCCCACAGCACCAGGTCGGCATCGAAGCCGGGCGCGATGCTGCCCTTGCGCGGATACAGCCCGAACAGCCGCGCCGGATTGGTCGCCGTGATGCGCACGAAGGTGTTGAGGTCAATCCGCCCCTTCACCACGCCCTCGCTGAACAGGATCGCCAGCCGCGCCGCCAGCCCCGGCACGCCGTTCGGGATGTCGCGGAAGGGGGCATCGGTGCCGTTCACCGGCTTGCCGCGTGCGCCCCCAAAGGTCCAGCCGGAATGGTCGGAGCTGACGACATCCAGCGTGCCCCGCCGCACATCGGCCCACAACGCCTCCTGGTCCGCCTTGGTCCGCGGCGCCGGCGAGCACATGAACTTGGCGCCCTCGAACCCCGGCCGGTCCATGTCGTCGGCGGTCAGCGTGAAATACTGCGGGCAGGTCTCGCCCCACACCTTCAGCCCGCGATGCTGCGCCCGCGCGATCTCCTCGGCGACCTCGGAGCACGACACGTGGAACACCTGGATCGGCTGGTCCACCATCTCCGCCAGCGCGATCGCCCGATGCGTCGCCTCGCGCTCGATCATCTTGGGGCGGGACCAGGCATGGTACATCGGCGCCGTCTTGCCGGCGGCAATCAGCGCCTCGGTGCGCCAGCGGATCGCCTCGTAGTTCTCGCAATGCACCGTCACGAATGCCCCCTCCCGCCGGGCGGCGGCCAGCACGCGCAGATAGGCCCGGTCGTCGAGCTGGAGCGGATCGTAGGTGAGGAACACCTTGAGGCTGCGAACCCCCTGGGCGACAACCTGCGGGATCTCCTTCCAGATCACGTCGTCGGTGGCATCGGTGATGATTTGGTGGAAGGAATAGTCCACCATCGACTGCTTCGCGCGCCGCTGATACTCGGCCAGCGGGGCCAAGATGCCGCCGCCCTTGAACTGCGTGGAGAAGGTGATGACGGAGGTGGTGCCCCCGGCGAGGCAGGAACGGCTGCCGCTCTCCCACGTCTCCTCATCTGCCCCGCCGCCTTCCTGGAGCTGCTCGATGTGGCAATGGGTATCCACGCCGCCGGGCAGGACCAGCAGCCCGCCGGCATCGAGGGTCGCCGCCCCCTCCAGCTTCTCGCCCAGGGCGGCGATGCGCCCATCGCGAATCCCGATATCGGCGGGCATGGTGTCGCTTCCCGTCACCACCGTGCCGCCGCGCACAACCAGGTCGTAATCCGCCATGTCGATGCCCTAACGTGCCCATGCTTTAAGGTGCCCGCCGACATGCAACCGGTTTCCCCCATGCGCCGCAACCGCGAATCGAACCTGCCATGCGCCTGACCTCCCGCCGCATCCGCCCGGTGGGGCGCGCGATCACCTTCCGCTTCGATGGCGCGCCGATCGACGCCGTCGAGGGCGAAACCGTGGCGGCGGCACTGTCGGCGGCGGGGATCGTGGCGTTTCGGGAAACGGCGAGCGGCGCGCCGCGCGGCCTGCATTGCGGCATGGGGGCGTGCTTCGACTGCGTGGTGACGATCGATGGCCGCATCGGCCAGCGCGCCTGCCAGGCCAAGGCGGAAGACGGCATGGAGGTGGCGGGCGCGACGCCGGCGGTGCTGGCCGACCTCGCTGCCGTCCCGCGTGACAGCGTGCATCGCGAGTGCGACGTGCTGGTGGTGGGCGCCGGCCCGGCCGGGCTGTCGGCGGCGATCGCGGCGGCGGAGGCGGGGGCGGGCGTAGTGTTGCTCGACGAGCGCGACGAACCGGGCGGTCAGTATCACAAGAAGCTGGCCCCCAGCCATGTCGACGACAAGCCCGACGAGCAGCACCGCGAGGGGGCCGAGTTGCGGGCGCGGGCGGAGGCCGCGGGGGTGGAGATTGCGACCGGGGCCACGGTGTGGGGGGCGTTCCCGCATGCGACGGCGGCGGCCGAGATCGCGGCGCTGGTGGGCGGGCAGGCCACGGTCTTCGCGCCGCGCCGGCTGGTGCTCGCACCCGGGGCGCATGAACGGCCGGTGGCGCTGCCGGGCTGGACGCTGCCCGGGGTGCTGACGACCGGCGGGTTGCAAACGCTGGCCCGCGCCCAGCGGGTGGTGCCGGGGCAGCCGGTGCTGGTCGCCGGGAACGGTCCGCTGAACCTGCAGCTGGCGTGCGAGCTGCTGGCCGGCGGGGTTCGGGTGGCGGCGGTGGTGGAAGCGGCGGCGCGGCCGGGGCTGTGGGCCTGGCGGACGGTGCTGGACATGTGGCGGCACGACCGCGAGCTGACCCGGCAGGGGATCGGGTATCTGGCGCTGCTGAAACGGCGCGGGGTGCCGGTGTTCTGGAGCAGCCATGTGGTGGCGCTGGAGGGCGGCGCGCGTGTCGAGTCGGCGCGTGTGGCAACGCCCGGGGGGGAGGTGCGGATCGCGGCGGCGACGGTGGCGTTGAACGCAGGGTTCCAGCCGGAGACGGGGCTGGCCCGCGCGCTGGACCTTGCGCACGCGTTCGTCGACGACGGCTTGGGCCACCTGCTGACCGAGACGGATGCGGAGGGGCGGACCGCTCAGGGCGCGATCTTTGCCGTGGGCGACGGGGCGCGGCTGGGCGGGTCGCGGGTGGCGCTGGCGCGGGGGCGGCTGGCGGGGCTGGCCGTCGCGCGCGACCTCGGGCTGGAAACGCCGGAGGCGCGGCCGGACTGGGTGGAGCTGGG
Source organism: Rhodospirillales bacterium (assembly GCA_031424895.1). Classification (GTDB taxonomy): domain Bacteria; phylum Pseudomonadota; class Alphaproteobacteria; order Acetobacterales; family Acetobacteraceae; genus CAMDGX01. The sequence continues at coordinate 4,558 of JANPIH010000334.1, read as the reverse complement.
CCGGGCGCAGGCGTTCCAGCACTGCCTGTGGGCGTTGTATCGGCCGGTGACGCCGTCGACGATTTCGCTGCTGACTGACGAGACGATCGTGTGCCGGTGCGAGGAGGTGACGGCCGGGCGGCTATGGGCGGAGATGGATGGCGGGCTGGTTTCGGTGGCAGCGCTGAAGAAGGCGACGCGGGCGGGGATGGGGCGGTGCCAGGGGCGGTTCTGTGCCGCCACCATCGCGCGCATGTGCCCGGGTGTGCCGGATGCCGGCGCCTTCGCGGCGCCGCGGCTGCCGGTGCGGCCGGTGCCGGCGGCGGCGCTGATGATCGAGGAGGGCGAGTTTGACGCCCCGCTGCTGGAGCGCCCGGTGCCGAATCAACGCCTGATGCCGGTGCCGGCGGCGGAGGAGGCCCTGCGGCGGACCGATGTGCTGGTGATAGGCGGTGGCTCCATCGGGATGGCGGCGGCCTACTACCTCGCGCAGGGCGGGGCCGAGGTGATGGTCGCCGAGCGCGACGAGGCCGGCATGGCGGCGGCGACGGCCAATGCCGGCAGCCTGCATGCCCAATTGCTGAGCTACGATTTCGGCTATGACGGGATGCCGGAGGATGGCGGCCCGGCGGCGCATACCCTGCCGCTGCAACACCGGTCGATCGCGCTGTGGCAGGAGATCGCCGAAGCGGCCGGGGAGTCGCTCGGGCTGGTGATCGAGGGCGGGCTGATGGTGGCGGCCACGCCGGACGACATGGAGTGGCTGCGCGGCAAGGTGGCGATGGAGCGGCGGATCGGGATCGAGAGCCACCTGATCGGCCAGAACGAGTTGCGCAACCTGGCGCCGCATCTGGCGCCGGACCTGCTGGGGGCGGATTGGTGCCCGGCGGAAGGGCGGATCGATGCGTTGCGCGGGACCATGGCGCTGTCGAAGCTGGCGCAGGCGCATGGCGCCACGCTGCTGCGCGGGGCGGAGGTGCGGGCGATTGCGCGGGACGGCGCGGGCTGGCGGGTAGAGACGAGCAAGGGGGCGATCACGGCGGGGCGCGTTCTGAACTGCGCCGGGGCGTGGGGCGGGCGGATCGGGGCGATGGTGGGGCTCGACTTGCCGATCACCGGGACGGTGCAGCAGGTGATCGTGACGGAGCCGGCGCCAAGGCTGGTGGACAACCTGGTGGCGCTGTCACGTCGACATCTGTCGCTGAAGCAGCAGGAGAGCGGCGGGCTGCTGATCGGCGGTGGGTGGTTCGGCGAGTTCGATGCCCGCGACGGGCGCAGCCGCAATGTGCGGCGGAACATCGAGGGCAATCTGTGGGTGGCGGCCCGGGTGCTGCCGGCGCTGCGGGGGCTGTCGATTATCCGCAGCTGGACGGGGATCGCGCCGATGCTGGACCGGGCGCCGATTCTGGGCGAAGTGCCGGGGCTGCCGGGGTTCCACAACGCGCTGTGCGGGGTGGCCTACACGCTGGGGCCGATCTGCGGGAAGTTGGCGGCGGAGGAGCTGCTGCACGGCACCGTGCCCGATCCGCGCTTCACCCTGGCCCGGTTCGGGTGACGCGGCATTTCTTTACCGTCGCGGGGGGGCTGGCGGTTCTGCTGGCCGCCGCGCTGAACCTGCGGGCCGCGATTCCGCCGTTGCAGGACTTCAACGAGTGGATCTACCAGGGCTGGCTGGTGGGGCAGTTGCTGCTCGGCGGGGAGGTGCCGTTCGGGATCAAGCCCTGGCCGGTGCCGAACGCGGCGGCGCAGGTGTTGCTGGGGTTGCTCAACGTGGTCATGTCCGCGCATGCGGCGGGGCTGGTGTATCTGACGCTGTATCTCGCCGGCATGACCTGGCTGGCGGCGGCGATCGCGCAGGCGGGGGGGGCGTTCGATCCGGCGACGTTCCTGCTGGCAGTGCTGATCGGCGGGCTGAACTCGCCTTACTGGGACGGGTATGCCAATTCGCAGCTCGGCATGGCGCTGTACCTGGTGCATGTGCTGCGCGAAAAGCGGGGTCCGACCGCGGCGGGGTGGGACGCGGCGCTGGGGGTGGCGCTGTTCTTCTGCCATGCGGTGATGCTGGCGGTGTTCACGCTGCATGTGGCGATCGCGGCGGTGCAGCGGCGGCAGTTGATGCGCGTCGCGGTGCTGTTGCCGCCTTTCGCGCTGTTGGCCTGGTATGTGCTGCGCGATGACAACTACGGCGAGTTCATTCCGCCCTTCGGCACGACGCTGTTCGAGTTCATTGCCTACAAGGGCTACAGCGCCGCGAAGGTGGGGCCATACCAGAACTTCATCATCGGCGGCATTGGGGATGCCGACCGTGCACCGCTGCTGTTCGCGGCCGGGGTGGCGGCGAATTTGGTGTTCGTGCTGGTGGCGGTGGTGCCGCTGGCGATCGCGCTGGTGCGGCAGGCGTGGGGCGGGGACCGGTCGCCGGCGGTGCTGGTGGCACTTGCCTGCCTTGCCGGGTTCGCGGTGCTGCCGAGCGCGCTGTTCGGGGTGGTGAACGTCGGGGAGCGGCTGTTGCTGCCGGCGCTGCTGGTGGCGCTGGTGTGCTGCCCCGATCCGTGGCGGCTGCGGCGGTTCGGGGCCGGGGTGGCGGCCCTGGCACCGGCGACGGTGCTGTATTTCCACCTGATCCTGCCCGCCAGCCTGCCGACGTCGGAGATCGGGCACCTGGCGGCACATGATCCGGCGCAGCGGATGCGGGTGCTGTTCTGGCACCGGCCGTTCCATTTCCAGAGCCAGATCGCAGCAGCCCGGCGGGGCGAGGCGGTGCGGCTGGGCTTCACCACCTCCCTGCTGCGCCCCGTTGCACGCTAGGCGTTTTGGTCCGAAGCTTCGGGCACAAGGACATGGCCCGATCGAGGAGATCCCAGGATGAACGACGCCGCCCCCCGCACCTATTCGCCGCCGCTGCATGTCAGCGCCAACTGGCACTTCACCAAGCCGGCAGCGAACGGCAAGCGCGGCATCGTGGTGTCCCAGGCGCGCGCAGCGGCGGAGGCGGGGGTGGCGGTGCTGGAGGCAGGCGGCAACGCGGTCGACGCGGCGGTGGCCACCGCCTTCGCGCTGACCAGCCAGGAGCCGTGGAACTCCGGCATCGGCGGCATCGGGTTCTGCGTGATCCACCGCGCGGGCGAGAAGAGCGCGCATGTGGTGGATTTCGGGCCGGTGGCGCCGCGGAACCTGTCGCCGGCGAATTTCAAGCTGACCGGGCGGATGAGCAGCGAAGGGTTCAAATGGCCGGAGGTGGAGGGGGACACCAACGTCCACGGGCCGCTGTCGGTGGCGGTGCCGTCCTCGGTGGCGGGCTACGAAAAGCTGCATTCGACCTGGGGGCGGCTGCCGATCGGCGAGGTGCTGGCGCCGGCGGTGGCGCTGGCCAAGCGCGGGCTGCCACAGGATTGGGTCAGCACGCTGAAGGTGGCGAGTGTCGCCGCCTGCATGAAGCTCTATCCCGAGACGGCACGGGTGTATCTGCGCGACGGGCTGCCGCCGACGCCGCCCGCCGAGGGGGAGCCAGGGTTTTACGTGCAGGGCAACCTGCCGAAGACGCTGGAGCGGCTGCAGCAGGCGGGGCTGCGCGACTATTATGAAGGCGATATCGCCAGCGCCTTCGTACGCGACCAGAAGGCGGTGGGCGGGATTATCGACGCGCAGGACCTGAAGGCCTGCCAGGCGCGGATCGTGCCGGCGATCGAGGTGCCGTGGCGCGGGACCGGGCGGGTACTGCAGCTCGCCACCGGGCTGACCGCCGGGCCGACGCTGAAGGATGTGCTGGGGGGGATGAAGGATGCGCCCTATGGCGCGATGCCGGATGCCGCGTGGTACCGCAAGCTGTCGGCCGAACTGCGCAGCGCCTATCACACGCGGCTGACGTCGCTGGGGGCGGAGGAGGCGCCGGAGCCGAAGGGGGCGGAGACCTGCACCACGCACCTGACGGTGTGCGACTCCGATGGCACGATGGTGTCGATGACGACCACGCTGATGTCGAGCTTCGGCAGCCGCGTGGTGCTGCCGGAAACCGGCATCCTGCTGAACAACGGCGTGATGTGGTTCGACCCGCGGCCAGGCCAGCCGAACTCGATCGCGCCGGGCAAGCGGCCGCTGACCAACATGTGCCCGCTGATCCTGAAGGAGAACGACCAGCCGATCATGGCGGTCGGTGCCTCCGGCGGGCGGCGGATCATGGCCTCGGTGTTCCAGCTGATGACGTTCGTGGCCGATTTCGGCATGGAGCCAGAACAGGCGGCGCATCATCCACGCATCGATGTGTCCGGAACCGACATGGTGACGGCGGACCGGCGGCTGGGCGATGAGATCATCGGCGCGCTGAAGGCCGACGCGCCGACCGAGGTGGTGACGGCGAGCGTGCTGCCGATCAACTTCGCGTGCCCGAACTTGATCGTGCAGCGGCCGGACGGATCGCGCACCGGGATCAGCGACTGGGTGTCGCCCTGGTCGCTGGCGGTGGCGCAGTAGTCCCCAAAGGCCAGGGCCCTGCCCTGGACCCGGCAGGAGGCTGAGCCTCCTGCACCTCCATTCATTCGCCAATGACAGAAGGGGTGGCTGACCTGATCGGTCAGCCACC
>JANPIH010000333.1:0-7476 GCA_031424895.1 Rhodospirillales bacterium | reverse complement strand
GGAGGATGGCCATGCCGCCCCTGGTGCGCAGGAGGTCGATGATGCGGCCGATGTCCTTGAGGATGGAGGGCTGGATGCCTTCGGTGGGTTCGTCGAGCACCAGCAGGCGGGGCTTCATGATGAGGGCGCGGGCGATGGCGAGTTGCTGTTGCTGGCCACCGGAGAGGTCGCCGCCGCGGCGGCGGAGCATGGTTTTCAGGATGGGGAAGAGGTCGAACATCTCGTCGGGGATCTTGCGCTCGCGGCGGGGGAGGACGGCGAAGCCGGTTTCGAGGTTCTCGCGGACGGTCAGCAGGGGGAATATGTCGCGGCCCTGGGGGACGCTGGCGATGCCGCGGCGGGCGCGCTCGTAGGTCGGGAGCCGGGTGATGTCGGCCCCCTCCCAGGTGATGGTGCCGGCGGAGATCGGGTGGGCGCCGGTGATGGCGCGCAGCAGGCTGGTTTTGCCGACACCGTTGCGGCCGAGCAGGCAGGTGACCTCGCCGAGCTGGGCGGTGAGGGAAACCTGGCGCAGGGCGATGGCGGCACCGTAGTGGAGATCGACGTCGTGGACTTCTAGCATGGGAGGAAGGCCTTCTTTTTGTGAACAAAAAGAAGCAAAAAAACTTTTTTCATTTGGCCGGGGGTCATGCGTTGGGTCTCGATGGTGACGTCGCCCCATGAATGAAGTTTTTTTGGTTCTTTTTGTTCACAAAAAGAACTGCTTCCTGTCGCTGTCATCGCCCAAGATACACTTCGATGACCTTCTGGTCGTTGCTCACGTGATCGATGGTTCCTTCGGAGAGCACGGCACCTTCGTGCAGCACTGTGACGCGCACGCCCAGCGCCCGGACGAAGGCCATGTCGTGTTCAACGACGACGACGGTGCGGGTTTTGTTGATGTCGCGCAGCAGGTCGGCGGTTTGTTCGGTTTCGGCGTCGGTCATGCCGGCGACGGGTTCGTCGACGAGGAGGAGTTGCGGTTCCTGGGCGAGGAGCATGCCGATTTCGAGCCATTGCTTCTGGCCGTGGCTGAGGCTGCCGGCGATGCGGTGGCGGAGGTCGGTGAGGCGGGTGGTTTGCAGGACCTGGTCGATGCGGTCGCGTTCGTCGGGGGTTTCGCGGGCCCAGAGGGTGAAGCGGGGGTGGCGGTCGCCGGCGAGTGCGAGGAGGATGTTGTCCCAGACGGTGAGGGGTTCGAAGACGGTGGGTTTCTGGAACTTGCGGCCGATTCCCAGGGCTGCGATGGCGGGTTCGTCGAGGCGGGTGAGGTCGGTTTTCTCGCCGAAGATGACCTGGCCTTCGTCGGGGCGGGTCTTGCCGGTGATGACGTCCATCATGGTGGTTTTGCCGGCGCCGTTGGCGCCGATGACGGCGCGCATTTCGCCTTTCTCGACGACGAGGGAGAGGGCGTTGAGTGCGCGGAAGCCGTCGAAGGAGACGGAGACGCCGTCGAGGTAGAGCAGCGTGTCGCCGGTTCTGGTCATTCGGCGCGCTCCAGGACCGGCTTGGGGGCGGGCCGCTTCTCGTGGCGGCGCAGGAGGCCGAGGACGCCGTGGGGGAGGAAGAGGGTGACGAGGATGAAGAGCGCACCGAGCGCGAAGAGCCAGATTTCGGGTAGCGCGCCGGTGAGCCAGGTTTTGCCGCCGTTGACGAGGATGGCGCCGAGGATGGCGCCGACCAGGGTGCCGCGGCCGCCGACAGCGACCCAGATGACGGCCTCGATGGAGTTGGCGGGGGAGAATTCACTGGGGTTGATGATGCCGACCTGGGGCACGTAGAGCGCGCCGCCGATGCCGGCCATGATGGCGGAGATGACGAAGACAAAGAGCTTGTAGCGCTCCGGGCGGTAGCCGAGGAAGCGGGTGCGGCTTTCGCTGTCGCGCACGGCGACCAGAACCTTGCCGAAGCGGGAGGTGACGATGAAGCGGGCGATGAGCAGCATCAGGCAAAGGAAGACGGCGCTGGCGAGCAGGAGGGCTGTGCGGGTGCTGTCGGCCTGGAGGCGGTAGCCGAAGATGTCCTTGAAGTCGGTGAGGCCGTTGTTGCCGCCGAAGCCCATGTCGTTGCGGAAGAAGGCGAGGAGGAGGGCGAAGGTGAGGGCCTGGGTGATGATGGAGAGGTAGACGCCGGAGACGCGGGAGCGGAAGGCGAGCCAGCCGAAGACCAGCGCGAGCAGGCCGGGGACGAGCATGACCATGAGGATGGCAAACGCCGGGTTGTCGAAGCCGTGCCAGAACCAAGGCAGTTCCTTCCAGTTCAGGAACACCATGAAGTCCGGCAGGATCGGGTTGCCGTAGGAGCCGCGGGTGCCGATCTGGCGCATGAGGTACATGCCCATGGCGTAGCAGCCAAGGGCGAAGAAGGCGGCGTGGCCGAGGCTGAGGATGCCGGCGTAGCCCCAGACGAGGTCGAGTGCCAGGGCGAGCATGGCGTAGCAGAGGTATTTGCCAACCAGCGAGACGACGTAGGTGGGGACGTGGAATGGCGAGCCGGGCGGCATCAGCTGGTTGCCGATGGCGAGCAACGCGGCCCCGCCCAGGACGACCGCTATGCAGATGAGGGTGGCGGTGCGGCTCATGCCGGGGCGCCGAAGGAAGAATCTTCTTTTTGTGAACAAAAAGAAGCAAAAAAACTTTTCCCATATGCTGGGTTGGGCGCCTCGATACTCACGATGACCGTTCGAGCTGCGGAGATGATGCAGACTTGGCGCGGTGCTGCCGTTGGCAATGGATGAAGTTTTTTTGCTTCTTTTTGTTCACAAAAAGAAGGACTTGCTCCCTTGTTCATGCCTCCACCGCCCGTCCCTTGATCGGGAACATGCCGCGCGGCTTGCGTTGGATGAACAGGATGACGAGCACGAGCACCACGATTTTGCCGAGGACGGCGCCGGCCAGGGGTTCGAGGAACTTGTTCAGGATGCCGAGTGTCAGCGCGCTGACCAGGGTGCCCCAGAGGTTGCCGACGCCGCCGAAGACGACGACGAGGAAGCTGTCGATGATGTAGTTCTGGCCGAGGTTGGGGCTGACGTTGTCGATCTGGCTGAGGGCGACGCCCGCCATGCCGGCGACGCCGGAGCCGAGGCCGAAGGTGAGCGCGTCGATCCAGGGGGTTCGGATGCCCATGCTGGCGGCCATGCGGCGGTTCTGGGTGACGGCGCGCATGCGCAGGCCGAGCGAGGTGTAGCGCAGTGTGGCCATCAGGGCGGCGAGCACGAGCATGGCGAAGATGATGATGGTGAGGCGGTTCCAGGTGATGGTGAGCCCGCCCCATTCGGCGGCGCCGGACATCCAGGAGGGGGTGCCGACCTCGCGGTTGGTGGGGCCGAAGATGCTTCGCACGGCCTGTTGCAGGACCAGCGACAGGCCCCAGGTGGCGAGCAGGGTTTCGAGCGGTCGGCCGTAGAGGAAGCGGATCAGGCCGCGTTCGATGGCGATGCCGAGCGCGCCGGCAACGATGAAGGCGGCGGGGACGGCGAGGAAAAGGGAGTAGTCGAACAGGCCGGGGGCGGAGGTTCGGATGATGTCCTGGATGACGAAGGTGGTGTAGGCGCCGATCATGACCATTTCGCCGTGGGCCATGTTGATGACGCCCATGACGCCAAAGGTGATGGCAAGGCCGGCGGCGGCGAGCAGGAGGACGGAACCCAGCGAGAGGCCGTAGAAGATGCCCTGGGCGACGGACCAGAGCTGTTGCATGCGGTCGAGGTGGGTGACGGCATCCTGCGCGGCGCGGGCGACGGCGGCGGGCTGGGTTTGGAGCGTGGCGAGGATGGCGCGGGCGTCGAGGTCGCCGCGTTCGCGCAGGATGGCGATGGCGGCGAGCTTTTCGGCCTCGGGGGTGGCGGGGACGGCGAGCAGGGCGGCGGCGCGGGCTTGCATCATTTCGGTGCGGATGGCGGGGATTTTCTCGGCGGCGATGGCGCGGGCGAGGGGTTCGATGCCGGCGGGGTCGCGGGATTTGAAGACGGCTTCGGCGGCTTTGCGGCGGGTGGCGGTGTCGGGCGAGAAGAGGGTGAGGCTGCCCATGGCGGCTTCGGCGGCGCGGCGGACGGCGTTGTTGACGCGCACGGGGCGCAGTGCGGCGGCGGTGATGCCCTGGACTAGCTGGCCGGTGCGAGCGTCGATGAGGGTGTCGCCCTGGCGGATGACGAGAAGGCTGCCCCCGCCTGCAGGATTGGGGCCCGTCAGCAGCGTGCCGGCCTGCAGCGCGGCGATGGTGGCGGCGGCTTGCGGATGGGCGGCGGTGGCGAGCGCCTCGATGCTGCGGCGGATGTCGTCGAAGCCGCTGGCGGTGAGGCCCGCGAAGGGGTCTTGCGCGCGGGCGGCCCCGGGGGCTGCCGACGCGGCCAGCAGGAGGGCGAGTGCCACCAGGGCGTGGCGCAGCAGGAGCATTCTGGCGTTTCCGGAAGGGGGGGCTTCCCGGTTGGGGAGCCGGTGGGGCGGGCTGGTGCCCGCCCCGGTGGTCTGCCGGTGTGGCGGATTACTTGGAGGCGCCGCCGCACTTGCCGGTCTTGATGTTGAAGTTGCCGCAGGAGAGGGGCGCGCGCCAATCGGAGATCAGGTCGCGCGAGCCTTCCAGGTGCGGGGACCATTCCTCGGCCACCACGGTGCCCGGGGTTTGCCACACCACGTTGAACTGGCCGTTGTCCTTGATCTCGCCGATCAGGACGGGCTTGGTGATGTGGTGGTTGGGCATCATGGCGGAGTAGCCGCCGGACAGGTTCGGCACGGCGATGCCGATCATGGCGGGGATGACCTTCGCGGGCTCGGGCGAGCCGGCCTTCTCGATGGCCTTGATCCACATGTTGAAGCCGATGACGTGGGCTTCCATGGGGTCGTTCGTGACGCGCTTGGCGTTCTTGGTGAAGGCCTGCCACTTTTGGATGAAGGCCTTGTTGTCGGCGTTCTCGACCGACATGAAGTAGTTCCAGGCGGCCAGGTGGCCGACTAGCGGCTTGGTGTCGATGCCGGCCAGTTCTTCCTCGCCGACGGAGAAGGCGACGACCGGGATGTCGGTGGCCTTGATGCCCTGGTTGCCGAGTTCCTTGTAGAAGGGGACGTTGGCGTCGCCGTTGATGGTGGAGACGACGGCGGTTTTCTTGCCGGCGGAACCGAAGCGCTTGATCCCTGCTACGATGTTCTGCCAGTCGGCGTGGCCGAAGGGGGTGTAGTTGATGAGGATGTCCTCATCCTTGACGCCCTTGGACTTCAGGAAGGCTTCGAGGATTTTGTTGGTGGTGCGGGGATAGACGTAGTCGGTGCCGGCGAGCACCCAGCGTTGCACCTTTTCCTCGGCCATCAGGTATTCGACGGCCGGGATCGCCTGCTGGTTGGGGGCCGCACCGGTGTAGAAGACGTTGCGGGAGGATTCCTCGCCCTCGTACTGGACGGGATAGAACAGGACGTTGTTCAACTCCTCGAAGACCGGCAGGACGGATTTGCGCGAGACCGAGGTCCAGCAGCCGAACACGGCGGAGACCTTCTGGATGGTGATCAGCTCGCGGGCCTTCTCGGCGAAGAGCGGCCAGTTGGAGGCGGGGTCGACGACGACGGCTTCGAGCTTGCGGCCGAGCACGCCGCCTTTCTTGTTCTGCTCCTCGATGAGCATGAGCATGACGTCCTTCAGCGTGGTCTCGCTGATGGCCATGGTGCCGGAGAGGGAATGGAGGATGCCGACCTTGATCGGCTCTTGCGCCTGGGCCTGCGGGGCGATGGCGATGGCGGTCAGTGCGGTGGCGGCGAGGCCGATCCCGCGAAGCCATTTGCGGACGAGTGACATGGAGGCCCTTTTCCCTGGTGAATGTTCCTCAATCGCATGAGGCGTCAGGGACCGTTTGCAGATTCCATGCCAGAGCGGTTTCGCACAAATCATGGGCAATTCAGGGTTTGGCGCGCAGGATTGGGCGTTGCCGCGCCTGGCAAAGTCACAAATGCACTAAATTTAGGCTTTTCCTATGCCGCACTGGACAGCAGGCTGGGGGCTGCGCCTGCGAATGCGGCAATGGTGGCGTCGATTTCGGCGTCGGTGTGGGCGGCGGAGAGGAACATGCGGCCGAAGGGGGAGCGGAGGGTCATGACGCCGCGGCGGCGCAGGGCCAGGTGGAGGGAGAGGCTGCGGGCGGGATCGGCGAGGGCGGCGGCCTCGGCGTAGGTGGCGGGCGGGGTTTCGGCGAACCAGAGGCTGAAGACGCTGCCGTGGCCGCTGGTGCTGGCGGGGAGGCCCGCAGCGTGCAGGGCGGCGGTGATGCCGGCGCGCAGGCGGTCGCCGCGGGCGAGCAGGGCAGGGAAGTCCAGCGCCGAAAGGATTGCCATGGTGGCGATGACGGCGGCGCAGGCGGGCGGATTGCCGCTGTAGGTGCCGGCGCGAGCGATGCGGCCTTGCTCGAACAGGGCCATCAGGTCGGGCTTTCCGGCCAGGGCGGCAACCGGCAGGCCGCTGCCGATCGCCTTGCCCAGGGTGGCGAGGTCCGGCTCCAGGCCCGACAGGGTGGAGGTGAGGCCGGCGTGGAGGCGGAAGCCCATCAGCACTTCGTCGGCGATGATGAGCGCCCCGTGGCGGCGGGCGATGCGCTGCAGGGCGGCGAGGTAGCCTGGGCGTTCCTCGATGCAGCCGGCATTGGCGAGCATCGGTTCGACCAGGATGGCGGCGATGTCGTCGTGTTCGGCGAAGAGGCGCTTGGCATCGTCGAGGTCGTTGTAGCGGAGCAGCACGGTGCGGTCGGTGGCGGGGCGGGCGTTGGCGTCCATCGCGGCGGCGGGGGAGCCGGTGTTGCCGAAGGCGACGTCGTCCAGCCAGCCGTCGAAGCCGGCGGCGAACTTGGCGATGCGGGGGCGGCCAGTGGCGATGCGGGCGGTGCGGCAGGCGAGGTGGACGGCCTCGCTGCCGGAGTTGAGGAAGATGACGCGGTCAAGCGGGCCGAGATGGGCGGCGAGTGCCGCGGCGGCCTGTTCTTCCAGCGGGTGCGCGAGGCCGGGCATGGGGCCGTTCGACAGGGCCGCGGTAACGGCGGCGAGAACCGTGGGCGGTGCGTGGCCGAGGAAGTCGGCGCCCATGCCGAGGAGATAGTCGATGTAGCGGGTGCCCCGGTCGTCCCACAGGAAGGGGCCGTGGGAGCGGGCGATGGACAAGGGGATGCCGTCAAGCGGGGGCATGGCGCGCCCGGCGCTGGATATGCCGCCAACCAGATGGGGCATGGCGTGGTCCTCCCGTTTCCAGACGGCATTGCGCCGTGTGGTGGGGCGGGGGTCAAGCGACGCGGCGATCTTGGGGATGCGTGAGCGCAGTGTCAGCAAACAAGGAAGTCTTCTTTTTCTGAAGAAAAAGAAGCAAAAAGACTTTGTTCCATGCAGCGCGTCTTTCCACCGGCACGGTGCAAAGGATCGAAAGTTTTTCCCGCTTATCAACCAATTGGCACGGTGTCGCTTGCGAAGACGTTTCGACGTGTGAGGCTGGTTGACGTGGCAATGGCCCTGCAGAGTGCCGGGACCATATCGG
>JANPIH010000332.1:0-7768 GCA_031424895.1 Rhodospirillales bacterium | reverse complement strand
GCCTTCTGCTGGACCACAAACCGACGACGCAACATGGCCGATATGGTCCCGGCACTCTGCAGGGCCATTGCCACGTCAACCAGCCTCACACGTCGAAACGTCTTCGCAAGTGACACCGTGCCAATTGGTTGATAAGCGGGGAAGTTTTTTGGTTCTTTTTTTGCAAAAAAGAACTGCTTACCTTCCTGGCTTGGCATCCCGGAAGCTCGTCCCGGATTCGGCCAGCGCCCGCAGGTAGGGCGAGGGTGCCCAGCGGTTGCCGTAGCGTTGGTGCCAGATGCTGATCTGGTCGTGGATGGACTTGGGTCCGATCTGGTCGGCCCAGAACATCAGCCCGCCGCGGTAGCGGGGGAAGCCGAAGCCGTGCAGCCACATGATGTCGATGTCGCTGGAGCGGTAGGCGATGCCCTCCTCCAAGATCTTGCAGGCTTCGTTGACGGAGGAGAACAGCAGCCGGCGGAGGATTTCCTCCTCGGTGAAGGCGTGCTGCTCGATGCCCAGTTCCTTACCCACATCGACGATGATCTGCGCCACGACGGGGTCGGCGTGCGGGGTGCGGTCGCCCTTCTCGTAGCGGTACCAGCCGGCGCCGGTCTTCTGGCCGAAGCGACCCATCTCGACCAGGCGGTCGGCGATCGGCAGCTTGCGGTAGTTGGGATCGGCGGCGGCACGGCGCTTGCGGCTTTCGGCGCCGATATCCAGACCCGCGAGGTCGCCGACGGCGAAGGGGCCCATCGGGTAGCCGAAATCGACCATCACCTTGTCGATCTGCTCCGGGAGCGCGCCTTCCTCGAGCATGATGACCATTTCGGCATTGAACGGCGCGCGCGAGCGATTGGCGAGGAAGCCGTCGCAGTTGCCGCAGCCGACGCTGAGTTTGCCGATTTTTCGGCCCATGGCCATGGTGCTGGCCATGGTGTCGGGCGAGGTCTTGGCGCCCTTCACCACTTCGAGCAGCTTCATGACGTTGGCGGGCGAGAAGAAGTGCGCGCCGGCGACGTCCTGCGGGCGCTTTGTTGCGCTGGCGATTTCGTCGATGTTCAGCGCGGAGGTGTTGGAGAGCAGCAGGGCGCCTTGCTTCATCACGGCGTCGAGCTTGGCGAACACCTCCTTCTTCGGGGCCATCTGTTCGAAGACCGCCTCAACGACGGCGTCGGCATCGCCGATCGCGTCGTAGGAGAGGACGGGGGTGATACGGGCGAAGCGGCGTTCCATCTCATCCTGCGCGAGCGAGCCGCGCTTGACGGATGTTTCGTAGTTGGAGCGGATGCGGGCCATGCCGCGGTCCATCGCTTCCTGGGTGGCTTCGAGAATGCGGACCGGGATGCCGAAATCGGCGAAGGCCATGGCGATGCCGCCGCCCATGGTGCCGGCGCCGATGACGGCGGCGGTGTTGATCTCGCGGACCTGGGTGGCGGGGTCGAGGCCCGGCACGCGGGCGGCCTCGCGCTCGCTGAAGAAGACATAGCGCAGGGCGCGGGCTTCGTCGGAGTTCTCAAGCTCGTTGAACAGGTCGCGCTCGCGCTGCAGCCCCTCGGCGAAGGGCAGTTCGGTGGCGGCCTGCACGGCGAGGATGCAGTTGTACGGCGCCTTCTGGTTGCGGGCGCGCCGCGCGATCTCCTTCCGCTTGGCGTCGAAGATGCCGGGCTCGGACTTGGCTTCCTCAAGCTTGTCGGTGCGGCTGCTGATCTGCGGCAGGGGGCGGATGTCGGCCTTGGCGCGGGCGTAGGCGATGGCGGCCTGCTTCAGGTCCTGGTCGTCCTCGACGAGGGCGTCGATGATGCCAAGCGTGAGCGCCTCGGCGGCGGGGACGTGGCGGCCGGAGACGATGAGGTCGAGTGCTGCCTTGGGGCCGATCAGGCGCGGCAGGCGCTGGGTGCCGCCGCCGCCGGGGAGGATGCCGATGAGCACTTCCGGCAGGCCGACCTTGGCGCTGCGCTTGGCGATGCGGTAGTTGCAGCCCATGGCGTTCTCCAGCCCGCCGCCGAGCGCGTAGCCGTGGATGGCGGCAACGATCGGCTTGGCGGAGCGATCGAGCAGGTCGTGGCTGCGGCTGCCGGGGGGCATGGGCGGGCGGCCCTTGCCGAAGTTGCGGATGTCCGCACCCGCGATGAAGCTGCGGCCGTCGCCGATCAGGACCATCGACGTGATGGCGGGATCGGCCAGGCCTTCGTTGAGGCAGGCGACGATGCCTTCGGGAACGCCGGGGGAGAGGGCGTTCACCGGCGGGTTGTTGACGATGATGACGCCGACGTCGGAGTGGCGTTCAAGGCGGACGAGCGGGGCGTCGGTCATGGGCGGTTCCTGCCGTTTCTGCTTGGGTTGATCGGAGGGTATGGGATCGGGCGGGAGGCGTCCAGGCGGGCGCGGCGTTACCACCTGGTGCTGTGGTCGACCAGGTAGAGCTGGGCCTGCAGGGCGCGGGTTTCGCGGGCGGTGGCTTCGGATTCGGCGATTTGCGGGGTGGTGACGGGCGTGTGGCCGTCCTGCGGCGCGTAGCCGATGGTGCGTTTCGTGGTTTCGATGTCCCAGCGCATGGAGGGGTTGTCGCTCATCAGGTTGAGCACGGCGAAGGGCACGTTCTCGGCGAGGACGGCGCGTTCCATGGCCTGGCAGAGGTCTCGGTTGGAGAGCCACATCTGCTGGCCCCAGAGGCCCCAGCCCATGTGGGGGCCGGGGAGGTTGTCGCCGGTCTGGCAGTAGCCGATGCGGAAGTTGATCGAGGAGACGCCACGATGGGTGGCGAAGGCGCGGCCGATGTGTTCGCCCACCAGCTTGGAGACGCCGTAGGGGTTCACCGGGGCGGGTTCGTGGGTGGTGGTGAGCGGGAAGTCGGCGAAGCGGTGGCCGGCCATGGTCCAGTTGGAGCTGGCGAAGATGACGCGTTTGGCGCCGTGGCGGGCGGCGGCTTCGTAGACGTGCTGGGTGAGGTCGATGTTGAGGCGCTGGACGGAGGACCAGCTGGCGGACGGGCTGGGGTCGCCGGCGAAGTGGATGACGGCGTCGGCGGCGGCGAAGTGGCGGGCCCAGGCATCGTCGTAGCTGGCGAGGTCGGCTTCGGTGATCGCGGGGTCGCCGCCAGAGGTGCGGTCGAGCAGGCGCAGGGTCCAGCCGAGGGCGGTGAAGTGGGCGCGCAGTTTGGTGCCGAGGTTGCCGCGGGCGCCGGTGATGACGACGATGCGGGTCATGCGGGCGGGCCTTCCAGAAGGGCGTTGGCGGTGCGAAGGGCGTGGGCGAGGCGATTGGCGGCGCGGCGGGCGGCGACTTCGTGGAGGTGGGCGTCGTCGGTGCCCGGCTTGGTGGCGGCGAGGTCGCGGAGCGGTTGAAGGGCGGCCCAATCCGGGATCGGCAGGGCAGCGTCGTGGGTGAAGCGGTCGGTGGTGGCGTAGTCGAGCGGGACGAGGATGCGGCTGAGGGCCATCAGCGTGGTGTCGGGGGCGTTCGTTGCGGGCAGGCGGGCGGCGCGGCGCTGGAGCGTTTCGGCGGATGCCTGGAGGGAGGCGATGTCGAAGCGGCCGGCAAGCGGGGGCGCCAGGAGGTCGAGCTCGTCGCGCAGGGTTTGCACGTGGGCGGCGATGTCGATCGGCAGGACGGGGTCGGCCAGCAGTTTGGCGACGACGTGGACGAAGACCTTGGTGTCGCGAACGAGGTTGGCTTCGTCGACCTTGTCCAGCAGGTCTTCCGGGGTGTGCCACCACCAGCCCAGCGCGTTGCGCAGCTTGAGGGCGGTGGGGGGTTGTTCGGAGAGGCCGCCGAACATGGAGGGGACGCCGAGGGCGGGGAGCGATTCGTCGCTGGAGCGGTTCTTGCGCTTGCCCTTGTAGGCGTGGCCGGTCTGTTCGGTGATGGCCTCGGCGGCGAGGGCGTGCAGCGGGGCCATGGCGGCGGCATCCTCCAGGACGGTGGCGCCGATGCCGCCGGTGGAGTCGACGTTGACGTGGGCGGCGCAGTGGCGGTCCAGCTCGTCCCAGTGGTTGTCGACGTACCAGGCGGAGCCGGAGTAGCGGCCGTGGCTGTGGCCGGACCAGAAGCAGAGGCGCAGGCCGCGCTTCCAGCCCGGCTGTTGCGTGGCGGCGAGGCGGGCGACTTCGAGCATGGTGGCGTTGGCGCTGCCGTTGTCCATGACGCCGTAGTGCCAGGTGTCGTGGTGGCCGCTGAGCAGGATGAAGGGGGCCTCGGCAGGGCCGTCGAGCGTGGCTTCGAGGATCGGGGTTTTGCGCCAGCCGGTGTCGATGGCGGCGTGAAGGGTGACGCGGGGGGTCTCGCCGGCGGCGAGGCGGTCGCGCAGTGCCGTGCCGTCGGCGTTGCTGATGGTGCAGGCGACGGTGGCGGGGAGTTGGTGGATGGTGGTCGGGTCGGGGCTGCCCCAGACGGGGGAGATGCACATTTCGTGCAGGTGGTGGTGGGGCGAGATGTGCAGTTGGCCGGCGGCACCGGCGTCGCGGGCGAGGGCGGCGACGACGGGGGTGGCGATGCCTTCGGCCAGCACAATCCTGCCGCGGACATCCTTGCCGGCGAAGTCCGCGGCGCTGCCGCCTGCGACATAGACGAGTTCGGCGGTGAGCCCGCCGGGCGGGGAGGGGCGGCCCATCGAGTGGGTGATGGCGGTGAGGGTGGTGCCGTCGACTTCGACGCGGGCGGGGCCGGGGAGGCTGATGTAGGCGTCGTGGTGGATGAGGCGGGTGCGGTAGCCGTATTCGTCGAGGCGGGCCTGGACGTAGCGGAGACTTGCGGCTTCTGCCGGGGTGCCGGACAGCTTCACGTGGCGGGCGAAGGCGCGGCAGTGGTCCATCAGCAGGGCGCCGGAGGTGGCGGCGGCAAGGGAAAGGTGGGTCATGGGGCGGTTCCTTCGGCTGAGGGCGAAGGGTAGTGCCGCGCAATGCGGGAGGCTAGGGTCCGGTTGAGTGCAGCGCGGGGATAGAGAGCCCGACCACCGGTGCGGCGGCGGCGAACCGGATGGTGGACAAGGTGCAGGCCGAAGATGCCGCGGCTGTTCGAGAAACCGTGTTTGTTATGTTATCGTAATGAAATAGGGCGCGAGTCGATGCCCTCCGGTGGGAGGGGGATTTTGGGCGCGGGAGGGGTTGGTGTTCGCGGAGGCGCGCGCGCAGATTGGGGGTGGCGGTGCGGACGCGGGGCGGGGGCGCAGGGACGCATGCCGCGGCCGGGGGCGCCGACGAGAATCCAGTCCGGGACCAGGCCCAATGCCACCACGGCGGCATGCGGGGCGCGGCCGTAGATGTTGTAGTCACGGGCCGGACGGATGCCGGGTGTGGAAAGGTCGAGCGTGAGGAATTCAAGCGGGGGGAGAACGCGCAGCGACCGGTGACGGCGGGGGAAAAGCCGCAGCAACAGCGCGAGAAAAAGGGCCTCCAGTGCAGCGCAGAGCATAGCGCGCGCGGGCGCAGCTTCGCCCCGAAGGGCGAATTGCGGCAGGTCCGGGCAAAGGGAGGTGGGGGCTGTTAGCGGCATGGGGTTTTTATAACTAACTGATGGGAGGATGGCAAGGGATTTTTTTCTCTCATAGAGCGGGGCTCTGCCCCGCACCCCGCCAGGAGCCGAGCCCCTGGACCTCAAATATTCGTAAGTATTGGGTTTCCAAAGGCCCTCGGCCTTTGGCGGGTCCAGGGCAGAGCCCTGGCCTTACTCGCCTATTTAACCGTTGCGGATGAAAAGTTGCCCGGCGTTTTGGCCGATGTGTTGGTTGGGGGGCAGGTTGCCGAAGGGGGGGAAGGGGACGCTGCCGAGGCATCCGGTGAAGATGCTGTCGTGGATGAGGCAGTTGGTGCGGATGCTGGGCCAGACGGTTTCGGACAGCAGGTCTTGGTCGATATGGTCGCCTTCGGTGCGCCAGCCGCGGCGGTGGGTGAACAGGGTATCCACGTTGGGCAGGATGCCGCCGACGCCGCCCCACATTCCGGCCAGGAGCAGGTCGGTGTGGGTGTAGTAATCGCGCATGGTGTGGAAGTGGTAGCCGGAGGCGAGCCAGGCATCGACGGCGACGCGTTCCTTGACGGTGAGCAGGGAGTCGGCGTCGCGGATCAGGAAGCGGCGGATGGTGGGGTCGCCGAGGACGGTGAAGCGCCAGAGCAGGCGGCGGTGGCCGGGCATGCCGGGGGGCAGTTCGTATTCGACGATCTGGGCGCCGCGGCTTTGCAGGTCGGCGCGGAAGGTGGCGGGCACCGAGGCGTCTAGGTGGACGCGGATGGTCCAGGCGGGGAAGAGGTGGTCGAGCAGTTTCAGGTTTTCGGCCAGGGGGGCGAAGTAGCGGTCGCTGGTGCCCCAGAGGCAGTAGGAGATGATGTTTTCGGCGCGGTTGTGCGGGTTGAAGGGCGGGGGGGCGGTGGTGGGGAGGGGGGCGAGGACCGGGTAGGCGGCGAACATGCGGTCTTTGGCTTCGAGCGCGGCGCGGCCGTATTGCACCGAGAGGTCGAGGCGGCCGAGGCGGCTGGCGGCGTCGGCCAGGCAATCGTGGGTGTTGGGGCTTTGGCTGCCGCATTCGAGCGCGCGCAGGCTGGCCTGCATGGCGCCGCCGTTGTCGCCGGTGGCGAGCAGGAGCACGCCGCGGTTTTCGTGGAGCTGGGGGGAGTCGGGGTGGAGGTGCAGGGCTTCGTCGATGACGGCGAGGGAGGCGGGCAGGTTGCCGTGCTGGAAGTGCAGCAGGGCGAGGAAGAGGTGGTCGTCGGGCGGGGCGCTGGCTTGTTGGCCGAGGTGGGATTGCTGGGCGGCGATGGCGGTGCCGAGGTCGCCGCTGGCGTGGGCGTCGACCGCGAGCTGTCGAGGATCGAGGGGGCGGGGATCGGGGGGCCGGGGGGCGGGGGGCGGGTTCAGGAGGTCGGACATTTGCCTGTGATCAGGTGGGGGTTGGGGCGCGGGGGTCCAGCAGGCCGAGGGTGCGCAGTTCATCCCAAAGGGCGGTGGGGATGGGGTGGCGCATGAGGGCAAGGTTGCCTTTCAGTTCCTCCTGCGAGACGGCGCCGGGGATGATGGCGGCGACGGCCGGGTGGGCGAGGGGGAATTGCAGGGCGGCGGCAGCGATGGGGACGTTGTGGCGGGCGCAGACGGCCTCGATGCGGGCGACGCGGTTCATGACCCAGGCGGGCGCGTCGGCATAGTCGTATTTGGCGCCCTGGCGCGCGCCGGTGGCGAGCACGCCGGAGTTGAGCGGGCCGCCGATGATGACGGCGACGTTGCGCTGTTGCGCCAGCGGCATAAAGTCGTCGAGCGCCTTCTGTTCCAGCAGGGTGTAGCGGCCGGCCAGCAGGACGCAGTCGAAGTCGCCGGCGCGGACGAAGCGGGCGGACATGTCGGCTTCGTTGAGGCCGACGCCGATGGCGCCGATGACGCCCTGGCTGCGCAGGTCCACCAGCGCGCGATGAGCGCCTTCCATGACCGCGCGGAAGCGGTCTTCCAGGACGGTGCGGTCGCCGGTGGTCCAGAAGTCGACGTCGTGGACGAGGGCGATGTCGACGCGGTCCAGGCCGGTGCGCAGGAGGGATTGTTCGAGGGAGCGGTACACGCCGTCGTGGCTGTAGTCGAATGTGGGGTAGTGGTTGAGGCCGCCGCGGCGCATGCCGTCGATGGTGGTGCCGCGGGGGACGGGGGTCATCCAGCGGCCGATCTTGGTGGAGACGACGAGGTCGTCGCGCGGGCGGTCGCGCAGGGCGGCCCCCATGCGGAGTTCGGCGCGGCCGTAGCCGTAGTAGGGCGAGGAGTCGAACAGGCGGACGCCCGCGTCGTAGGCGGCGTTGATGGTGGCGATGGCGTC
>JANPIH010000331.1:0-92494 GCA_031424895.1 Rhodospirillales bacterium | reverse complement strand
ATGATCGAGGCATCCACCACCCGCAGCCGCTCCAGCCCCAGCACCGCCAGCCGGTCCTCGACAACCGCGCCAGGGTCGGTCGCGGGCCCCATCTTGCAGGAGCCGATCAGGTGATAGGTGGTCGAGCCGTTGCGGCGGGCGAAATCCAGCCACTCGTCGTCGGTCTGCACCTGCGGCCCCGGCAGCGTCTCGGCCTCCACGTAGCGGGACAACTCCGGCGTGGACAACAACCGCCGCATCAGCCGCAGCCCGCCCAGCAGCACCGGCCAGTCGCCGGGGGCGGTGAGGTAGTTGGGCTGGATCACCGGGTCCTCCCACACGTCCGGCGAGCGCGCGCGGACATGGCCGTGGCTTTCCGGGCGGTGCTGCCAGGCGCCGGCGGTCATGCCGGGATAGTCGTCGAGCACGTAGTTCTTGCCCTCGGCGTAGCTGCCGGGCGTGAACACGCATTGCAGGTCCGGCGCATCCAGCCCCGCGAAGCTCTTCCAGAACACGAACACCTGGCTTGGCACCACCGACAGGATCGACGGCCGCCCCGCCGCCCAGCGCGCCACCTGGCCCACCAGCCGCGGCCCCTTCGCCAGTTCGTTCAGCGTGACGGTGCCCTTCGTCGCGCGGGCCACCAGCCGCACCGCGTAGTGGTCGCGGAAATTCTCGCCCACGCCGCGCAATTCATGGCGCACCTCCACGCCGAGCGACTGCAACAGCCCCGCCGGCCCGATGCCCGAAACCTGCAGCAGCCGCGCGGTGTTCACCGTGCCGCCCGACAGGATCACCTCCCGCCGTGCCCGCACCTCCCGCGCCGGCCCGCCGCGCTGCGCCTGGTAGCGGATGGCGACGGCCCGCTTGCCCTCCAGCACCACCTGGCTGGCGCGTGCATTGGTCCGCACCTCCAGGTTCGCGCGCCCCATTGCCGGTTTCAGCAACCCGCGCGCCGCACTCACCCGCTTTCCGTTCTCGATCGCGCGCTGGAAATACCCCACGCCCGCCTGCTCGCCGCTGTTGTAGTCCGGGTTGCGCGGAATCCCCGCTCCCATGGCGCCGGCGATGAACGCCTCGCTCACCGGATGAAACCAGTCCTGGTCGGTCACCGGAATGCCGCCGTCGCGCCCGTGCCGGTTCGACGGATCGGCGCCGATCCGCCGCTCGGTGCGCCGGTAATACGGCAGCATGTCGTCATACCCCCAGCCGCGGTTGCCGCGCTGCGCCCAGGAATCGAGGTCCGCCGGCTGGCCGCGATTGTAGATCATGCCGTTGATCGAGCTGGACCCGCCCAGCACGCGGCCCTGCACCGTGGCGATCGGCCGGCCGCCGGTGTTTTCGGTTGGCTCGGTGCGGAACTGCCAGGTGACATCGGGGTTGTTCATCGTCTTGATGAACCCGGCCGGCACGTGAATCCACGGATTGCTGTCTGGCGGCCCTGCCTCCAGCACACACACCGTCACCGCCGGATCCTCCGACAGCCGCGCCGCCAACACCGACCCGGCCGCCCCCGCGCCCACGATCACGTAGTCGAACTCGTCCATGCGTAGGTCTCCGTTCCGTTCGCGGAGGGTGCGTCGGAGGAGAGCGGAGGGCAAGAAAGAATGTTCTTTTTTGAAAAAAAGAACCAAAAAACTTTCATCCCTTAGGCGGGAGAAGCATCAAGGTTGCTGATCCAAATAAGCCGAGCGCTCAAGACAGCAAATGTATAAAGTCTTTTTGCTTCTTTTTCTTCAGAAAAAGAAGATTCTTCCTTCCCTGCCTCCAAGGCTGGCGCCCCGCCCGCCGATCGGCAATCCTCGCACGGTTCCGTGCAGGAGTGCAGGCGATGACGTTCCCCGAGATCACCGAGGCCATGATCCAGGCCTGGCACGGCGTGGTGCCGCCCAACGACCCCGCCCGGCGTATGGCTGCCGACCTCGCCTCCGTGATCACCGCCTTCGAGGCGGTGCGCGGGCGCATGCGCTTCGAGGACGAGCCGGCGTCCTTCGAAGCGGCACTCAGGGAGTGCAAGGAATGAGCGCTTCAACAAGTGGGGGGCCCGCCGACTGGGGCCTCGTGCAGGCCGCTGACGCCATCATGGCGCGCGAGATCAGCTCGACGGAGCTGCTGGAGGCTTACCTCAAGCGCCTCGACCAGGTGAACCCGGTGCTGAACGCCACCATCTGGATCGACCGGGACCGCGCCCGCGGCGACGCCTTCGGTGCCGATTCGGCCATGGCCTCGGGCAAGGCCAAGGGCAGGTTGTTCGGCATCCCGCTCGCGCACAAGGACATGTACTACCAGGCCGGCCGCCCCAGCACCTGCGGCTCCGCCATTCGACGTGACTTCGTACCCGACTATACCTGCACCGTCGTCGAACGCCTGGCCGAGGAGGGCGCGTTCAGCTTCGCCGGCCTCAACATGGCCGAGTTCGCCCAGAACCCGACCGGCCACAACCGGGCGTTCGGCGACTGCCACAACCCGTGGAACCCGCCCTACATCACCGGCGGCTCCTCCTCCGGCTCAGGTGCTGCCGTCGCCGCCGGCATCACCCCCGCCTCGCTCGGCTCGGACACCGGCGGCTCCATCCGCCTGCCTGCTTCGGCCTGCGGCGTTACGGGCATCAAGCCGACGCAATCCCGCGTCAGTCGCTACGGCGTCATGCCGCTGTCGTTCTCGGCCGACAACGTGGGCCCGCTCGCCCGCTCGGCGCTCGACTGTGCGCGCATCCTCGGCATCATCGCCGGCCACGACGCCCGCGACCCGACCAGTGCGCGCGAGCGCGTGCCGGACTACGAGGGCGCCTGCGACGGCGATTTGCGCGGCCAGCGCATCGGCGTTCCCACCAACTATTTCTTCGACACCGCCGACGCCCCGATCCGCGCCGCCATCGACGCGGCCATGGGGGTGCTGCGCGCCCGCGGTGCCACCATCGTGCCGATCGAGCTGCCGCTGATGGACGCGGTCAGCGCCTATGTCGGCGTTCTCTCCCGCGTCGAATCCGCCACTATCCACGCCAACTGGATGCGCGAACAGTCGCAATCCTACGCCGTGCATCTCTCGGCGCGCATCTACGCCGGCTATGCGATTCCCGGCGCCTTTTATGTCGAGGCGCAGGCCCAGCGCGGCCCGGTGCTCAAGCAGTTCTGCCGCGAGGTGTTCTCCCAGGTGGACGTGCTGGCCACCCCCACCATCCCCACCCTGCTGCCCACCCTGGCCGAGACCGACATCGACCACGGCCCGCCCGGCACCGAGCAGAAATTCATGGCCGTCTCGGTGAATACCCGCCCGTTCAACTATCTCGGCCTGCCCAGCACCAGCCAGCCCTGCGGTTTCGACCCCAACGGCCTGCCGATCGGCCTGCAACTCGCCGCCCGCCCGTTCTCCGAAGCCCGCCTGTTCCGCGTCGCCGACTCCTACCAGCGCGACACCGACTGGCACAGCCGCCGCCCGAAGGTCTAGACATGACCAAGCCAAGGGTCGCCTTCATCGGCACCGGTGGCACCATTGCCTCGCTGGCCGATTCGCCGCTGGCCCTCATGGACTACGGCGGCCCGGGCAAGATCATGCAGGCCAGCGCCATCCTCGCCCGCTTCCCCGAGGCGCACGAAGTGGCCGAGATCGTCGCGGTGGATTTCAAGGCGGTCGCCAGCCACCACATCACCTTCGCCGAATGGCAGGCGCTGGTGCTGGAATGCGACCGCCTGTTGGCCGAATACCCGGACCTCGCCGGCATCGTGATCGGCCACGGCACCGCGACGCTGGAGGAAACCGCCTATTTCCTCAGCCTCACCCTGCAAATCGCCATCCCCGTCGTCCTGGTCGGCAGCCAACGCCCGGCCAGTGCGCTCTCCGCCGACACCGGCCTGAACCTGGTCAACGCCATCCGCGTCGCCGCCACCCAGCAATCGCGCGGCATGGGCGTGCTGGTCGTGCTCAACGACGAGATCAGCGCGGCGCGCGAGGTGACGAAAACCTCCACCACCCGGCTGCAAACCTTCCGCACGCCGGATTTCGGCGTCCTCGGCCACGCCGACGGCGACGCCATCGCCTTCTACCGCCGCCCGCTGCGTCGCACCTACCCCGGCACCGAATTCGACATCCGCGCGCTCGACGCCCTGCCGCGCGTGGACATTGTGCTGTCCTACGTCGGCGCCGACGGCACCGCCGTGCGCGCCTTCGCCGCCGCCGGCGCGAAAGGCATCGTCTCGGCCGGCTTCGCCCCCGGCTCCCCCACCGAAGGCGAGCGCGAGGCGCTGGTCGAGGCCGCGCAACAAGGCATCGTCGTGATGCAATCCACCCGCGTCGGCTCCGGCCGCCTGTTCAAGGGCCGCCGCATGCGCGAAGCCGGCTTCCTGATCGCCGACAACCTCACGCCGCAGAAAGCCCGCATCCTGCTTGCCCTGGCGCTGACGCGAACCACCGAAAGCACCGAGATCGAGCGGATGTTCCTGGAGTATTGATGGCAAGAATGTTCTTTTTTGAAAAAAAGAACCAAAAAACTTTCATCCATGGCATGCGACGGTGAAACCTCCGAGTCTAAGTGGTAAAAAGTCTTTTTGTTTCTTTTTCTTCAGAAAAAGAAGATTCTTGCTTACACTTGAATGATGCTCCCTCGCCCGTTCAATTCCCCCACATCGAACCCCGCCAGCCGCTTATACCCCGCCGCCGCCCCCTCCAACTCCACCGCACTCAGCACGTCCTCGATCCGCCCAAACCCCTCCGGCGCCCGTTCCTGCACCATCTGCATCACCTGCTCCGGCCCGTTGCCCCGATTGGCCAGCACGATCCGCGCCGTCGCCGGCCGCCGCTCTGCCTCGTAGGCTTCCAGCGCCGCCGCCCCCACACCGTGCCGCAGCAATTCCCGCGTCAACACCCGCGCATCGAGAATCCCCTGCGACGCCCCGTTGCTGCCGATCGGATACATCGGATGCGCGGCATCCCCCAACAGCGTCGCGCGGCCGTGGGTCCAGCGGGGCAGGGGGTCGCGATCCACCATCGGGTATTCGTACACCCGCCCCGCCCCGGCAATCAGCGCCGGCACATCCAGCCAATCGAACCGCCAGTCGGAAAAGTCCGGCGCAAAGTCGGCCACATCCGCCGCCCGGTTCCAGTCCTCCCGCCGCCACGCATGATCCGGCGTGAATTTCTTCTCCGCGATCCAGTTCACCAGCGACCGCCCCCGAGCATCCGCCTCCGCCGAGATCGGATAGGCCACGAACTTCTGAAATTCGTGCCCGGCCATGATCATCGTCCGCCCGCCCAGGAAGGGTGCGGCCTCGGTCGTGCCGCGCCACAGGATCGCCCCGTTCCAGATCGGCGCCCCCTCATCGGGCATGAACTGCGCCCGCAGCGCCGAGTGGATGCCATCCGCCCCCACCACCACCGCCCCCCGCGACGTCGCGCCTGATGCGAAGCGCACCACCACCCCACCCCCGTCCTGCTCTATCCCCACCAGCCGGTGCCCGAGACAGACAGCCTCCGTCCCCATCCGCTCGCGCACCGCCTCCCACAATATCATCTGCAACGTTCCACGGTGGATCGAGAATTGCGGCCACCGATACCCCGCCGCCACCCCACGCGGCTCCCGCCAGATCAACTGCCCATGCCGCGAGTGATATGCCAGCGCCGCGGTCGGAATCGCCACCGCCGCCAGCCGCTCCTGCAGGCCAAGCTCGGACAACTCCCGGACCGCATGCGGCAACAGGTTGATCCCCACCCCCACCGGCGCCAGCGCCTCGACGCTTTCGCAAACACGGGCCGCAATTCCCGCCTGATGCAGGCTGAGTGCGAGCGTCAGCCCGCCAATCCCCGCCCCGATGATCACCACATCCATCAACGCACCTCCACGAGGCGAACCCAGCCGGCCTGCGTCATTTTCATGCAGCCACCGGGCCGTCAAGCGCAACACCAAGCCGCAAATGCCCAGCCGCAGAGCAAAAAAGTGTCGCCAGACCCTGGTTTTCCATTGCTCCGGCGCGACGCGCGCGCCACATTGCGGTCACGCAAACAAGTCACGGGCCGCGAAAGCTCGGGCAATCTGGGAGGATATCGATGCGTTTCGGCAAGACGATCCTATCGGCAGTGATGGCTGCCGTCGCTGCGCTGGCAATGCTCGTGGCCCCCGCCATGGCCCAACCCACCATCAAGATCGCCTACACCGGCCAGTTGTCGGGCCCGGCCGCCCAGGTCGGCGACGCCGAAATCAAGCAGGTGCGATACATCATCGACCTCATCAACGCCCGCGGCGGCGCGCTGGGCCGCAAGCTCGAACTGGTCCCGTTCGACAACAAGTCGCAGCCTTCCGATGCGCTGATCGCGCTCAAGAATGCGACCGACCAGAACATTTCGTTCATCGTGAACTGCGGCCCCTCGAACGTCTCCGCCGCCCTGATCGATGGGGTGAACAAGCACAACGAGCGCAATCCCGACAATCGCATCATCTATCTGAACTGCGGCGGGGTGGCGACGGAACTGACCAACGACCTGTGCAGCTTCTGGCACTTCCGCTTCGACCTCAACGTAACCCAGAAGGTCGAGGCGATGGTCAAGGCGCTGCCCAAGACCGTCACCAAAGTATATCTCTTGAACCAGGACTACCTGTTCGGCCAGTCTGTGCAGCGCGACGTGAAGATCTTCCTGGCGAAGAACCGGCCCGACGTTCAGGTGGTCGGTGACGAGCTGATCCCGCTGCTTAAGGTACAGGATTTCTCGCCCTATCTCACCAAGATCAAGGCCTCCGGTGCGCAGGCCCTGCTGACCGGCAACTGGGGTCCGGACATGAACCTGCTGATCAAGGCCGGTCTCTCCATGGGCATCGACCTCAGCTACTACACCTTCTATGCCCACCTCGCCGGCGGCGCCACCGCCATCGGCCCGGACGGCGCCGGCAAGGTGTTCGCTGTGATGGCATTCGGCGAGAACGTGCCTTCGGAGATCGGCAACAAGGAGGCCGAGGCCTGGACCAGCGGCTTTCGCGCCAATAACAACTTCGACTTCATCGGGGCCACGGTGTTTCGCGCCACGATGGAGCACCTGGTCGCTGGCATCAACAAGGCCGGCTCGCTCGATGCCTTCAAGGTGGCCACCGCGATGGAAGACCATAGGATGAAGGACTTCCTGGGCTTCGACAACTGGATGCGCGCCGACGACCATCAGCTCCAGAGCGCGTACTACGTGGGCGTGTTCCAGCGGGACGTGAAGTACGACTCCGAGAAAACAGGCCTGGGTTGGAAAATCGCGACGATCATCAAGTCCGACGAGGTGGTGCAGCCCACCACCTGCAAGATGCGCCGTCCGCGCAACTAAACGTGCCGCCAACGGCCCCCTGCCGGCTGCCCGCAAGGAATGCCCGGCAGGGGGCCGCTCCGGCGATGATCACGTTGATGGAACAAGCCTCCCGATGCCGCAACATCGCCGCGCGGCGGCACGTTCACACTTCCGTTTAGGCGTCAAGCAAGTGTTGCCGCATCTCTAGGCAAAATTTCTCGGGATGATCCCAATTCGGGCATTGCCGACGCGCGCTGCACACGGCAATGATAGGGAAGTCAATCAAGCTACGGGTAATAATCGCCCGGGCTCAAAGGGAGGTTCAGATGCGTCTCGGAAGGACGATTCTTTCGGCCATCGCCGCAGGCTTCGTGGCATTCGCCGCACCCGCCGCCATGCAGCCCGCCGCGGCGCAGGGCACCATCAAAATCGCATACACCGATCCGCTCTCGGGCCCCTTCGCCCAGGTCGGCGACGCGAACCTCAAGCAGATGCAGTACATCATCGACCACATCAACTCGAAGGGCGGCGCACTCGGCCGCAAGTTCGAGCTGGTGCCGTTCGACAACAAGTCCCAGCCGTCCGACGCGCTGATCGCGCTGAAGAACGCCACCGACCAGAACATGCCGTTCATCATGCACTGCAGCGGCTCCAACATCGCCGCCGCCCTGATCGACGGGGTGAACAAGCACAACGACCGTAACCCCGACAACCGCATCATCTATCTCAACTGCGGCGCGGTCGCCACCGAACTCACCAACGAGCAGTGCAGCTTCTGGCACTTCCGCTTCGACCTGAACGTGGCCCAGAAGGCCGAGGTCATGGTCAAGGCGCTGCCCAAGACCACCACCAAGGTCTACCTGCTGAACCAGGACTACCTGTTTGGCCAGTCCGTGCAGCGCGATGTGACCGCCTTCATCAAGAAGAACCGCCCCGACATCCAGATCGTCGGCGACGAGCTGATCCCGCTCGGCAAGGTCCAGGATTTCTCGCCGTACATCACCAAGATCAAGGCGTCCGGCGCCCAGGCCCTGCTCACCGGCAACTGGGGTCCGGACATGAACCTGCTCATCAAGGCGGGCATCGATTCGGGCATCGACCTCAACTACTACACCTTCTACGCCCATCTCGCCGGCGGCCCCACCGCCATCGGCCCGGGCGGCGACGGCAAGGTTTTCGCGGTGATGAGCTTCGGCGAGAACATCGCCCCCGAGATCAGCAACAAGGAAGCCGAGAACTGGACTAACGGCTTCCGCGCCAAGCACAACTTCGACTTCTCGGCGGCCGTCTTCCGCACCATCTTCGAGCACGTGCAGTCCGCCATCAACAAGGCCGGCTCGCTCGATGCGGTCAAGGTCGCCACTGCCATGGAAGGCCAGGCGATGAAGGACTTCCTCGGCTACGAAACGCTGATGCGCGCGGATGATCACCAGATCATGACCGCCTACTACGTCGGCGTGTTCAAGCGCGGCGTGAAGTACGACGCCGAAAAGACCGGCCTCGGCTGGGCCACTGCGGCCACCATCAAGATGGATGACGTGCAGCAGCCCACCACCTGCAAGATGCGCCGCCCGCGCATGTAATGACCCGATGCCAACGGGCAGGTTTGTCCGTTGGCTCAATCTGCTCGCCAAGCCACGCCGGAGCCCTGACACGCCTGCCTGTGTCAGGGCGCTGGCGCCGGTCCTCCCGCTTCCTACCGCACGCCGTCCAGATCGGGCCCCCCATGGAAGTCTTCGTCGTCTCGCTGCTCAATGGCCTTGTCTACGGCATGCTGCTGTTCATGCTGGCCAGCGGTCTCACGCTGATCTTCAGCATGATGGGCGTGCTGAACTTCGCCCACGCCAGCGCCTACATGCTCGGCGCCTACTTCGCCTACACGCTCAGCCTCTATCTCGGCTTCTGGATCGCGCTCATCGTCGCCCCCATCGTCTGCGGCCTGATCGGCGCCGCCATCGAGATGTGGGGACTGCGCCGCGTCCACAAGAACGGCCACATCGCCGAACTGCTCTTCACCTTCGGCGTGGCCTTGATCATTGAGAAGGTCGTCCAGATGACCTGGGGCCTCATCGCGGTGCCCTACCGCATCCCCGAGGGCCTGAACTTCCCATTGTTCGACCTCTGGGGCACCCAGTTCCCGGCCTACCGCGCCTTCATGCTGCTGATCTCCGCCCTGATGTTCCTCTCCATCTGGCTGGGCCTCACCCGCACCCGCATCGGCCTCGTCATCCAGGCGGCGCTGACCCACCCCGACATGGTCGGCGCCCTTGGCCACAACGTCCCGCGCGTCTTCACCCTGGTCTTCGCCGCCGGCACCGCGCTGGCCGGCCTCGCCGGCGTCATCGGCGGCAACTACCGCGTCACCGAACCCGGTATGGCCTTCTCCATGGGCCCGATCGTCTTCGTCGTCGTCGTCTTCGGCGGCCTTGGCTCGCTGACCGGCTGCTTCATTGCCTCGATCCTCATGGGCCTGATCCAGACCTTCGCCGTGGTGCTCGACTATTCGCTGGCGGACCTGCTGGAGGTCTTCGGCTTCATCGTCACCAAGGCAACCCCAGGCAGCGAGTTCCTTATGGTCACCCTGCCGCGCATCGCCGCCCTCCTGCCGTTCATCCTGCTGGTCCTGATCCTGGTGTTCAGACCACGCGGCCTGATGGGGACCCGCGACACATGAGCACGCACGTGAACGCCCCCACCCCCACTCCCGCCCCCGCACCCGTGGCCGCACCGGCCATGCCCGCATCCACCTTCCTGCGCCGCCACTGGGCGTGGCTTGCCATGCTGGTGCTCATGCTCGTGCTGCCGTGGCTGTTCTACGACCACGCCCGCGGCCGCCACTCCGGCTTCGCCATCACCCTGATGTCGGAAATGGCGCTGATGGCCGTCTTCGCCCTGTCCTACAACATGCTGATGGGCCAGGCCGGCCTGCTCTCCTTCGGCCACGCCATCCTGTTCGGCATCGGCGCCTACTCGGTCGCCCACACGCTGAACTGGATCAAGGCCAGCGGCGTGCCCATCCCGGTCGAACTCATGCCCCTGGTGGGCGGCATCGGCGGCCTCGTCTGCGGCATCCTCGCCGGCTACGTCGCCACCAAGCAGCGCGCCACCGCGTTTGCCATGATCACCATGGGCATCGGCGAACTCCTCACCGCCGCCGCCCTCATGTTCATGACCTTCTTCGGCGGCGAAGGCGGCATCACCACCGACCGCGTCACCGATACCTCGATCTTCGGCATCCCCTACACCCGCCCGATCCAGGTCTACTACCTGCTCGTCGCTTGGGCGATAATCGCCGCCGTGCTGATGTACCTGCAAACCCAAACCCCGCTCGGCCGCATGGCCAACGCCACCCGCGACAACTACGAACGCACCCAGTTCGTCGGCTACGACCCGCGCGTCATCCGCTACTGGCAGTTCATCCTGGCCGGCTTCTTCGCCGGCATCGCCGGCGGCATGTATTGCCTGGTCTACGAGATCGTCACCTTCGACACCCTGGCCGCCGTGAAATCCGCCAACGCCCTGCTCGCCACCTATATCGGCGGCGCCGTCGGCTTCTTTGGCCCGGTCATGGGCGCCGTCGTGGTCGTGGGCATGCAAAGCGGCGTCAGCCTGCACACCTCCGCCTGGCTGCTCTACCTCGGCGTGATCTTCATCGCGATGGTCATGTTCGCCCCCGGCGGCCTGCTCGGCCTGGTGGCCAACCACATCCCCATCGCCCGCATGGGCCGGCTTGGCGAACTCGCGGTGCCCTATGCCCGCATCTCGCTGCCCACCGCCCTGGCCTCCGCCGGCTTCATCCTGTTCGTGGAACTCGTGACCCACCAAACCATCGGCGCCTCGCAGGGCAAGAAATTCGCCCTGCTCGGCCAGCCGATAGACCCGGGCTCCACCATCGTCTGGGTCGCCTCGCTCGTGGCCATGCTGGTCGGAACCCTGTGGCTGCGGCGCGAAGGCAGCTTCTTCATGGCCCGCTGGAACGCCCTCATCGAAGATGCCAAGGCCCGGGGGATCATGTCATGATCGAAGCTGCGATCCAGCTCACCGACGTCCGCAAAAGCTTCGGCCGCACCGAGATCATCCGCGGCGTCAACCTCACCATCCCCAAGGGCCAGCGCCACGCCATCATCGGCCCCAACGGAGCGGGCAAGACCACGCTGTTCAACCTGATCTCCGGCCGCTTCCCGGTCAGCTCGGGCAGCATCACGCTGAACGGCCAGAACACCGCCGGCCTCGCCCCGCAGCAGATCAACCACCTCGGCCTGTCGCGGAGCTTCCAGATCACCTCGATCTTCCCGCGCATGACGGTGTTTGAGAACATCCGCTGCGGCCTTCTCTGGTCGCGCGGCCACAAATACTCGTTCTGGAGCCTGCTCGGAATGCAACGCTCGCTGAACGAGGAAGCCGAACAGCTCCTCGAACGCCTGAATCTGCACAACCGCCGCCACGTCTACGCCGGCCTGCTCAGTTATGCCGAACAGCGCGCGCTCGAAATTGGCATCACCATCGCCGGCGGCGCCGACGTCATCCTGCTCGACGAACCAACCGCCGGCATGAGCCACAGCGAAACCGACTACGCCCAGCAAATGATCCGCACCGTCAGCGAAGGCAAAACCCTGATCATGGTCGAACACGACATGAGCGTCGTATTCAGCCTCGCCGACGTCATCACCGTGCTGGTCTACGGCGAAGTCATCGCCAGCGACGCGCCCGCCAACATCCGCTCCAACCGCGCGGTGCAGCAGGCGTATCTTGGCGAGGAAGCAGCATAGGACGGAAGCATGTTCTTTTTTGAAAAAAAGAACCAAAAAACTTCTATCCATTCGCACCGCGCCCTACCGGGACCTGCCGTGCAAATGGATGAAGTTTTTTTGCTTCTTTTTGTTCACAAAAAGAAGACCCTTCCTTTCTCTATTTGAAAGCCCCCCGATGCTCGAAGTCCGCGACTTGCACGCCTTCTACGGCAAAAGCCACATCCTTCAGGGCGTCGACCTGGCGATCGGCGAGGGCGAGATCGTCAGCCTGCTCGGCCGCAACGGCGTTGGCCGCTCCACCACCTGCAAGGCCATCATGGGTCTCGTCGCTCCGCACGGCGACATCCGGTTCAAGGGCCAGCCGATCGCCGGACTGCGCCCGGACGAGATCGCCCATCTCGGCATCGGCTACGTCCCCGAAGACCGCCAGGTCTTCCCGGCCCTGACCGTCAACCAGAACCTCGAACTCGGCGTAAAGCGCGTCGGCGTCACCGGCCGCTGGAGCTTCGAGGACGTCTACCGCCTTTTCCCCAACCTCTCCGAACGCCGCGACAACCCCGCCGGCGTGCTCTCCGGCGGCGAACAGCAAATGCTGACCATGTGCCGAACTTTGATGGGCGACCCCGACCTGGTCATCATCGACGAACCCACTGAAGGCCTCGCCCCCAAGCTGGTCGAACAGGTCGGCAACCTGCTGGACGAAATCGCCCGCCGCGGCGTATCCATCCTCCTGGTCGAACAGAAACTCACCATCGCGCTCAAGATCAGCAAGCGCCTCTACGTCATGGGCCACGGCCACATCGTCTTCGAAGGCGACCCGGCCTCGCTCGCCGCCAACGAGAACATCCGCAAGGAATGGCTCGAAGTCTGACCCCCCGTTCGACGCGCGAAAAGCAAGCAATCGGTCACAGAGACCACAGAGGGCCACAGAGACCACAGAGATGCGAAGCCTAACCCATTCAAAAGAAAGCCCTCTCCCCCTGGGGGCTTGAGGCGCGAAGCGGATCACGGGTGGCTAAGGGGTTTGCCGCGCGCTCAATGTCATTCATTAACGATCCTCGGCACAACCGCGCGAAACGCTGCGACCACTTCCCTTGCTGACCGTCCACCCCACAGCAGAAAAAATCACTGATACCAACCGC
The DNA here is from genome assembly GCA_031424895.1 of Rhodospirillales bacterium. Taxonomy (GTDB): domain Bacteria; phylum Pseudomonadota; class Alphaproteobacteria; order Acetobacterales; family Acetobacteraceae; genus CAMDGX01. Next base: position 79,368 of record JANPIH010000331.1, on the reverse strand, counting down.
CCGAAATGCCGACTCTTCCGGCATTTCGGACGGTTGGTATCGCGCGCCGGGCTGGCCGGCGGCGGCGCGCAAAACAAAAAATCATACCGGCCGCCGTCGACCGATTCTTCATCGGGCGACATCAAAGGCGGTTGGTATAAGAGGCAAAAAGCCTATTGCAACGCCGGCGGTGTTAGTATATATAATTCGTATGTCACAGAACCCCACCCCCTTGGCCCCCCTTGTCGCCGGCATCGCCGCCGACATGCGCGCGATGGCCGCCCAGGAGGCCGCCCGCGCCGGGCTGGTGGCGGCGCTGCACGCTCTCATTTTTGCGACTCTCGCTCGGCTGTTCACCACCCTGGAATCGATGGTCGCCCTCTGGGCAGCAGGCCTGCTTCCCCCGCAGACTCCCCGGAAAGCATCACCCACGCGCCAGACCGCCACCCGCCCGACTCCGTGCGCCGCCGCACCCGCGCCATTCGCCCCCCTGCGAACTGGCCGCCACATCGCCGCGGTCCCGCCGCACGCCCCCGGTGCCCACCCCATCTCCCCGTCCGTGCAGCGTAAACGCGCGCAGCCCAGCCACGCCCGGAGCCCCGAGCGGCCGCGTACTGCACCCTACGCGCAGCCACGCCCTGCCGCTGCGCCGTCCCTCCGGCGCCATCCGGCAATCGGTTTGGCCCGCCCCACCCCCACGCTTCAAAACGCCCTCGCGGCCACTTTGCCGCACCACGCGTTAAACGTTACGTTATCGGAAAGAAAATCAGTTCACACCAGCCGCGCCTCAAGCGTGATGGTCGTCTTCAGCAGCTTGCTCACCGGGCATCCCGCCTTGGCCTTCTCCGCCAGCTCGACGAACTGCGCCGCCTCGCACCCCGGCACGCGACCCTCCAGCGTCAGGTGCACCGCGGTGATCTCGTATCCGCCCGCCCCCTGCTCCAGCGTCACCCGCGCCTTCGTGTCCATCCGCTCCGCGGTCAGCCCCGCCTGCCCCAGGATGCCTGACAGCGCCATGCTGAAGCACCCCGCATGCGCCGCCCCGATCAATTCCTCCGGGTTGGTCCCCTTCACCCCCTCGAAGCGCATCGCGAAGCCATAGGGATGGCCCGCCAGTGCTCCGCTCTCGGTCGAGATCGTCCCATGCCCGTCCTTCAATCCGCCCTGCCAGATCGCCGAGCCTGTCCGATTGATCGCCATCGCGTCCTCCTGTGCTGCCGTTCCAAGGTAACGCGCCCGGGACCCCTTTGACCGATGACAATGCCGTGCCAAGGTCGGTCCTCTCGATCCCAGGGACGGAAAACCCACAATGCCTCGCATGACCGGCGGCGACGCCATCGTCGATTCCCTGCTCCGCCATGGCGTGGACACCGTCTTCGGCCTGCCTGGCGTGCAGGTCTACGGCCTGTTCGACGCCTTCGCCCGCAACGCCAACCGCCTCAACCTGATCAACGCCCGCCACGAGCAGACCACCGCCTACATGGCCCTCGGCTACGCCGCCTCCACCGGCAAGCCCGGCGTGTTCTCCGTCGTCCCCGGCCCCGGCGTGCTGAACACCACCGCCGCCATGGCCACCGGCTGGGGCATCAACGCGCCGATGCTCTGCATCACCGGCCAGGTTCCCAGTGCCTTGATCGGCCGCGGCCGCGGCCAGCTGCACGAACTGCCCGACCAGCTCGCCACCCTGCGCACCATGCTGAAATTCGCCGAGCGCATCGAACACCCGACCGAAGCCCCCCACGTCATGGCCCGCGCCTTCCAGGCCATGACATCCGGCCGCCCAGGCCCCGTCGCCGTCGAAGTCCCGTGGGACATGTTCCCGCTCGCCACCGAAGTCACGCCCCAGGACCCCCTCGACCGCCTGCCCAACCCCACGCCGGACCCCGAGAAGATCGCCGCCCTCGCCAAGCTGGTGGACGACGCGAAAATGCCGATGATCTGGGTCGGCGGCGGCGCCGCCCACGCCAGCGCCGAGATCCTGGCCCTGGCCGAGCGCCTCCAGGTCCCGGTGGTCTCCTTCCGCACCGGGCGCGGCATTCTTGATTCGCGCCACCCCCTGTCGCTGAACGTCAACGAAGCCACCCGCCTCTGGCCGCAGGTCGACCTGCTGATCGGCATCGGCACCCGCCTCGATGCCCCCACCGCCCGCTGGGGCCGCCCCGTCCCCGGCCTCAAGCTCGCCCGCATCGACATCGACGCCGCCGAACACCGCCGCCTCACGGTCGATATCCCCATCGTCGCCGACAGCGCTGACGCCGCCCGCGCGCTGGCCGCCGCCACCGCGCGGCACACCGACACCGCCCGCCCCGCCGCCATCGCCGCCGCCAAGGCAGCGTCGGAGGCGTTCCTCACCCAGGTCCAGCCGCAGATGGGCCTGCTCGCCGCGATCCGCTCGGCCATGCCGGAGGACGGCATCCTGGTCGACGAGATGACCCAGGTCGGCTACGTCTCCTGGATCGGCTACCCGGTGTATCAGCCGCGCGGCCTGGTCACTTCCGGCTTCTCCGGCACCCTGGGCTACGGCTTCCCGACCGCACTCGGCGTCAAGGTCGCCAACCCCGACCGCGCCGTCGTCTCGCTCACCGGCGATGGCGGCTTCCTGTTCGGCGGCACCGACCTGGCCACCGCCACCCGCCACGGCATCAACCTGGTCACCGTGCTGTTCAACAACGAAGCCTACGGCAACGTTCTGCGCGACCAGAAGCGCCTGTTCGATGGCCGCGATTCCGGCTCGCTGCTGACCAACCCGGATTTCCAGACCTTCGCCAAATCCTTCGGCGTCGCCGCCTGGAAAGTCGCCGACGCCGCCGGCCTGCACACGGCACTCAAGGAAGCCCTCGCCGCCAACGCCCCGGCGCTGATCGAGGTCACAAGCGACATCACCAAGGACTACCCGCCCTTCGAATTGTTCACGCCGCAGAAGGCCTGACGCGCTACCTCGTCCGCAACCGCTTCACCGCGTCGCCGGCGGGTCCATGCCCCGCCTCGGCCGCCATGCCGTAATAATAGACGGACCAGGCGAGATTGCGGGCGACAACAACGCCATGGCCTCCCTCAAGGAGCGCGCCGAGATTGTAGGCCGCAGTGGTGTCGCCACGCGCTGCGGCCAGCCGCCACAGAAGACTTGCCCCGATCGGGTCGTCGCCCTGGCCTTGGCGGCGAACCAGCAGCAGGCCAAGCTGGACCATCGCGGCCGTGTCGCGGTCGCGCGCGGCAAGGCCGTACCAATAAGTTGCTTCCTGGGTGTCGGCCGGCGTGGCGGTCTCCGCCGACCAGCCACGCTCATAGCGGACCCGCCCGCCGACCGCGCTGGTGGCCGGCACCCCGCGCGGCGAAACGGATGCGCGTTCCGTCAGCCGCACGAAGTCGTTGTGCAGTTCTCCCAATCGCGCGAAACTTGCGGTGTCGAATTCTACCTGGTCTGTCCGCAGTGCGACGATCGCAAAGCGCTCCATCGCCACCCGGCTGCGTACACCAACCATCCCGTCCGCCGGCCCGGCATCGAAGCCCAGTTCGTTCAGCAAGCCCTGCGCTGCCGCCACCTGTTCTCGCGATAGTGGCTGCACCGGCGCCGCGGGGGGGCGCGGTATGGCGACCGGTGTCGCCGGTGGCTCGGGCGAAGGCACAACCACTGCGGGCGCGGCGGGAGGGGTGGCGGCTGGCGCGACGGGCACCATCCGTGCAAGTGGAGGTGCTGTGCCTGGGACCGCGGTTGGAGGGACGGGCGCCATGGTTACGGGTGGTTCGGCCGGCACGCGCGTTGTCGAAGCAAGAGGGACCGAGGGGGCAATAGACGGTGCCTGCGCCGGCCATTGCCACAAGGCCAGGCCGCCCAGCACAAGCCCAGCGCCGGCGGCCACCATCCACCGCCACGTGTTCCCGGGCGCTCGCGTACTTCCCGCGGGCTGATCCAGCTGCTTGGGCGGGACGAGGCAGTCGCGCAATGCCGCCGCGAAGGTGGCAGCCGATTGGAAGCGCGCTTCTGGCCGCTTTTCCAGCGCCTTCGCCAGCAAAGCATCAAACCCGGGCGGTAAGTCTGCGGCCACGTGTCTGGGACGGGGTGGCGCCACGTGCAGGATCTTGTTCATAGCAACCGAGAAGTCGCCCGCAAATGGGCGCACGTCGGTCAGCAACTCGTACAGGACGACACCCACAGCCCATAGGTCCGCGCGCGCATCCACCGCGTCGTCGGTGAACTGCTCGGGGGCCATATAGCTCACGGTTCCCATCACCATGCCGTTCATGGTCAGGCTGGTTGCCGCGGTGTTCTCGATCCGCGCGATGCCGAAATCGATCAACTTCGCGCCGTTTGGTGCGAGCATGACGTTGCCGGGCTTGATGTCACGGTGGACCACGCCCTGGCCATGGGCGAACTCCAGTGCGGACAGCATCTGACCGACCAGCGTCGCCGCCTCGGCGACCGTGGGGCGGGGTTCCTGGTCCAGCCGTTGCCCCAGCGTTCCGCCGCGGACCAGTTCCATGACGATCCAAGCACTTTCGTCGTCCTCGCCGTAGTCAAAAACTCCGGCGATGTGCGGGTGCGCGAGGCGGCCGGCGGCAGCGGCCTCGCGCTTGAAGCGGGCGCGGAGCGATGCGGAATTTGGTCCGGCGGCAAACCAGCGGACCAGCTTCACCGCTACCTGGCGTTCGATGACGGTGTCGTGCGCCTCGAACACCTCACCCATCGCACCAGCGCCGAGCCACTTCACGGCCCTGTAGCGCGCCGCCAAGCGCGGCGGGAATGAGAGCGCGGCACTTGCTGGCATCATGTCCACGGCATTGCGCCGGCCCATAAGTTGATGCTGCATTCTAGCGCCGGATGCCGACGTAGACCATCGGCTACGCTCTGTGTCCATTGCAGTCGGTTTGCAAAGCTGATTATCTCGCGGGCAAAGCGGTATTGCGATAAGTGCAATGTCGAGCATAAGTCATTGGCCTGGGCTGAGGAGGGCACGAGAATGAGCGGACGCGACGGGAACCAGTGGCGATGGATGCTGGCCATTTCGGCGATGTTGGGCACGCTGGCGCAGGTTGCCACGGCCCAGACACCGCGTGACCCGTTCCTGTCTGCCCCGCCGCCCTCGCGCCCTGCGGCTCCCGCTCCCGCTCCCGCTCCCGCTCCCGCTCCCGCTCCCGCTCCCGCCCCCGCTCCCGCCTTGACGCCGGCTGCGTCACCGGCCCCCGCACCCCCCGCCGCTGCACCGCGCCAGGCTGCGCCGGCGCGTCCGCCGGCGGCGCGACCGGTCCAGGCGTTGCAGCCGATAGCCGAGCCCGGGACGCCCGGCTGGGCGCCGACCAGCGCGCAATGCCATGTCTGGAACGCAACGCCTGCGGCCGGCGAGAGCATCTCCTGGACCGGTGGCTGCAAGGACGGCAAGGCCGATGGCAGCGGCACCCTGGTCTGGCGCGCGGGCATACAGACGGTACGCTACGAGGGCGGCTACGTGGAGGGGCGGCGATCCGGACGGGGCAGCCAGAACTATTCCGACAACGCGCGCTACGATGGCGATTGGCTGTTGGATGTGCGCCATGGGACCGGCACGATGGTCTATGCCGATGGCGCCCGGTACGAGGGGGCGTGGCAGCACGGGCAGCGCAGCGGCCACGGCGTCATGATTTTTGCGAACAAGGCGGAGTACCGTGGCGAATGGTCGAACGACCGCATCGCCGGCAAGGGTAAGATCCGCTATGCCAACAACAACACCTACGAAGGCGAATGGTTCGGCGGCCAGCTCCACGGCCGCGGCATATATACGTTTCTGTACACTGGGCAGGTTCACGTGATCTACGAGGGTGAGTTCGTGCGCGGGAAAGCGCACGGCCCGGCCACGATCACCAACAAGCTCCAGGGGCGCGTGGATCGCGTCGTGGCCCAGGAAGGGTGCGCCTTTGTCGGATCGGACTGGGTGACGATCGGGACGCCGCGCGGCAACTGCAAGCATTAGGCTGCTGCGCCGGGCGTCAGATGGTGGCGATGGCGCCCGGCATCGTCATGCGCCGTTTGAACGCGTCTTCAACCAGAAACGGACCCGCCGGGACTCCTTCTCCGCCCCAGTAAAACTGACAGTCGCCTTGTAATTGGGACCAGTTCGGGTCTTGGCGTTGCTGCCGTCGTTGCCGACGAACAGTTCTGCACGCGCTGCCCCTCCGCATATTCGAGAAGAAATCGTATCATTTGGTCGGGCGCCAGAAAAAGTGCGTTTGTGTGGGCACTACCGTGGCACCCGCGCCACATTCCAAAAGACCGGATACTGCGTGCGCGGCATGCCCTGGATATCGGCGCGGCGGGCCAGCGGGCGGTGGATGACGCCGGTGGCGACGTAGGGGAAGGTTTCGTAGAAGCGCGCCTGGATCGCCTCGACCACCTTCATCTGTGCCTGCGGCGTGTCGGCGTCGAGGAAATCCTCGGTCATCAGCTTGTGCAGCGCCTCGTCGCACGGCCAGCCATAGAGGTTGCGGCCGTCGCAGCGTGAGACCAGTGGGGCGTTGCTGATCGGGCTGGACAGCGACAGCCCGCCCCAGAAGGTGAAGGCGATGTGCCAGCCGTTCGGGTTCTGCGCTGGCGGGTCCTTCACGTTGCGGCGGGTGAGGATGGTCGACCAGTCCATCGTCTGCACCTGCACGTTCACCCCAGCGCGGCGCAGCTGGTCGGCGGTGATCAGGGCCAGCATATGGATATCGGCCTGGTCGGCGGGGTCGAGCAGGATGATCGGCTCGCCTTTGTAGCCCGCCTCGTCGAGCAACTGTTTCGCGCGCACAAGATTCGCCTGCTTCCACGGCCCGGCCGCGACGTCGGTGGCATAGGGGGTGCCGCAGACGAACAGCGCGTAGCATTCCTGGGCGTAGGCGGGTTCGCTGGCGATCGCCTCGTTGTAGAGCTTCTGGTCCATCAGCAGTTGCAGCGCTTGGCGCGCCTTCGGATTGTTGAAGGGCGGCACGACGGAGTTCGGCCGGATGGTGCCGATGACGCCGGCGGTGTTCAGCACTTCCACCACCACGTCCTTGTGCGCGCGCAGCAGCGGCAGCAGGTCGCCCGGCGGCGGGTCGACCAGGTCGATCTCGCCCTTCATCAGCGCCTGGGTGAGGGTGGAGGGGTCGGGCAGGTAGCGCCATTCCACGATATCGAACTTCACGACCTTTCCGCCGGCGTAGCCATCGGCCGGCTCGCTGCGCGGCACGTAGGCGGGGTTGCGGCGATAGATGGCGCGGTGGCCGGGCTGGTAGGCGGAGGGGTCCCAGGTGAAGGGGCCGGAGCCGATGACGGACTTTACCTGCTCGAAGGCGTCCACGTTCGCCTCCTGCTCGCGCATCACGAAGGGGGCGAGCACGGGGGTGGCCAGCACCTCCATCACCGGGCCGAACGGGCGCGAGAGGCGCAGGCGCATGGTGCGGTCGTCCACCGCCTCGATGGCCGCGACGCGGGGCATCATCGCCTGGCCGGTGGTGACCCGCCGGGCCCAGCGGCGGATCGAGGCGGCGACATCGGCGGCGCGGACCGGGGAGCCGTCGTGGAAGACCAGGCCGGGGCGCAGGGTGAAGGTCCAGGTGAGGCCGTCGGGCGAGGTCTCCACTCGCTCGGCCATCTGGAGTTGCGGCTTGAGGTTGGAATCCATCGTCACCAGCACGTCGTAGACCAGCTGGGCGTGGGTGACGGTGATGGCCGCACTGGTCCAGATCGGGTCGAGCACGCGCAGGTCGCCGTTGGGGGCGTAGCGGATGACGGACTGCGCCTGGGCGCTGCCCGCAAAGGCAAGCAGGCCAACAAGCAGGGCGAGGATTCTGCGCATGGTCACCTCCGGTTTGGGCGACTATGCGCAGGCGGCGGGGCTCCGTCCATCGGGCTTGAGGTGTCGTGATCGGCGCCGCACAGTCGCGGCGATATGGGAGGATGGAGGATGAAGCAGGTTCAGCTGGCGGCCTATGGCGTGCCGGAGCAGGTGGTGCGGTGCAACGAGGTGGCCGATGTGGGTGCGCCGGGGCCGGGCGAGGTGGTGTTTGATGTGCTGGCCTTTCCGATCAACCCGGCGGACATCTCGTTCTGCACCGGGCACTATCGCCTGAAGCCGCCATTGCCGGCCACGCCCGGGGCAGAGTGCGTCGGGCGCGTGGCGGCGGTGGGTGCCGGGGTGTCGCACGTGGCGGTCGGTGACCACGTGATCAACCTGCAGCGCGAGAACTGGACGCAGCGGCGTCGGGTGCGCGGCGAGGACGTGATCGCCGTTCCGCAGGCGATCCCGATCCGCCAGGCGGCGATGCTGCGGATCAACCCGCCGACGGCGCAGCTGCTGTTGAGCGACGTGACGAAGCTGGCGGCTGGCAACTGGGTGATACAGAACGTGGCCAACTCGGCGGTGGGGCGGCTGGTGATCCGGCTGGGCCGGGCGCAGGGGCTGCGGACGGTGAACGTGGTGCGGCGGGAGAGCCTGTTCGCGGAGTTGCAGGCGATGGGCGCCGATGTCTGCGTGGTCGATGGGCCGGACCTCGCCGACCGGGTGGCAGAAGCGGTCGGCGGTGCTGCAGTGAAGCTGGGCATGGACTCGGTGTGCGGCGAGGCGTTGCAGCGCATCGCCACCTGCGTCGCCGACGATGGCGCGGTGGTGACCTATAGCGCGATGAGCGGCGGGCAGCCGGTGATCGACCGGACGGAGCTGATGTTCCGCGGGCTGACGCTATCCGGCTTCATGCTGGGGCGGTTCCTGGGGCGGCGGCCCCTGGCGGAGATCCGCACGGTCTTCGCGGCACTCGGGCAGCAAATGCTCGACGGGAAGCTGGATGCGCCGGTGGCGGAGGTCTATCCGATCGAGCGGATCGCCGAGGCCGTGGCGCATGCGCAGCGCGATGCGAAGGGCGGGAAGATCCTGGTGGCGCCGAACGGGATGGTGTGACTGACGATTTCGATTGGAGTTCCGCCCGATGACGCCCTACATGACCATCGAGATGGTCAGGAGCGTGGCATGGGCGGGATCAATCTGGCGGAAGCCAAGGCGCATCTGAGCGAACTCCTCGACCGGGTCGAAGCGGGCGCCTCGATCGAGATCACCCGTCGCGGCAAGCCGGTGGCGCGGCTGGTGCCGGTGGGAAGTCCGCGCAAGCGGATCGACATTGCGTCGCTGAGATCGCTAACGGCCGCCCTGCCGGCGCAGCCCGAGAATGCCGCCGATTTGGTCCGGTCGATGCGCGACGCCGACCGCTACTGATGCTCTATCTCGATACGTCGCTGATCGTGGCGGCGCTTTCGAACGAGGCGATGACCGCCCGGGTGCAGGGCTGGCTGGCGGAGCAGGACCCGTCGCTGCTGGCGATCAGCGACTGGGTGATCACCGAAGTGTCGTCCGCCATGGCGATCATGCTGCGGACCGGCCGAATCGACCTGGCGCAGCGCGCGGCGGCGCTGGCGATGTTCAACGCGCTGGTGGCGGAGAGCCTGATTGTCCTGCCCGTGACCGGCCTCAACTTTCGTATGGCGGCGCGGCTTGTGGACCAGCCGGCATAGGGGCTTCGCGCCGGGGATGCGCTGCATCTGGCCACTGCCTCGGAGCATGGCGCGACCGTCCACACGCTGGACGGGCGCCTTGCGGCGGCGGGACCTGTCCTGGGCGTGAAGACGCAGTTGCTGGCTTAAGGCGGCAATAATGCAAAACCTTGTTGACTTCGAGGTATAGAAGAAAGGCAAGGCTGGGCTCTGCCCAGACCCGCCAGGGGCCAAGCCCCTGGACCTTAATCCTTATAAGTATTGGGGATCAAAGGGCCGCTGGCCCTTTGCGGGTGCACCGCGGCGCGACTTCGCGTCGCGACGGCAGAGCCCTGGCCTTGCCTGTTTTCATAAGGCTTTGTACTACTCGCCCCGCCCTGAGAACGCCAGCATCCGTTCCTGGTGCTGGTCGTTCGCCAGCGTGGTCCGCCGGGTGGCGGCGTTGAGGCGTTCGGCGGCGGATTGGGACCAGCGGCGCAGCAGGCGGGCGAGGCGGTCGGGCACGGGGGCTGCGGTGGCGGTGGTGCGCAGGAAGGCGAGCCAGGCGGGGGGGACGAAGCGCAGGAAGATTTCGTCATCGAGCGAGACGAGGCTGATGTGGCTGCCGGGGTCGCCCTGGCGGCCGCCGCGGCCGTGGAGCTGGCGGTCGATGCGGGCACTTTCGTGGAACTCGGTGAGGATGACGTGCAGGCCGCCGGCCAGTTTCATCGCCGCTGTCGGTTTGATGTCGGTGCCGCGGCCGGCCATGTTGGTGGCGACGGTGATGCGGCCGGGGGTGCCGGCCTCGGCGATGATGGCGGCTTCCTCGGCGTGGTGTTCGGCGTTCAGCACCGCAGCGGCGAGGCCGGCTTCGGCGAGTTTTTCGGCGAGCAGGCGGGAGGCGGCGACGCTGCGGGTGCCGATCAGCACGGCGCGTCCCTGGCGGGCCATGGCGTCGGCTTCGCGCACCACGTGGTCCCATTTGGCGGCTTCGGTGGCGAAGACGCGGATGCCGAGGTTGCGGCGGAGCGAGGGATGGTGGGTGGAGATGCGCGCGACGCGCAGGTCATAGACGGCGCGCAGTTCGCCGGCCACTTCGGCGGCAGTGCCGGTCATGCCGCAGAGGTGGAAATAGCGACGGAAGAAGCGCTGGTAGGTGATGCGCGCCAGGGTGCGGCGGCGGCCGGTGATCTCGACACCCTCCTTGGCCTCGACCATCTGGTGCAGGCCGCGTTCCCAGGAGCGGTCGGGCATGATGCGGCCGGTGAACTCGTCGACGATCTGCACCTTGCCGTCGGCCACGACATATTGTTGGCCGAGGCGATACCAGTGGCGGGCCTGGAGCGCCTGTTCCGCCAGTTCGTCGCGGGCGCGGCGGACGGCCCATAGCCCGCCGCGGCCTTCGGCCAGCGTGGTCAGGCGGTCGCGGCCACGGTCGGTGAGGTGGAGCGAGCGTTCGGCGGGGATCAGGCGGTAGTCGCGCCCGGCTTCGAGCTGGTCGGCCAGGGCGAGGGCGGCGGCGTAGAATTCGGCAGTCTCGGGTGCGCCGTCGCCGCCGGAGAGGATGAGGGGGGTGCGGGCCTCGTCGATCAGCACGGAGTCGGCTTCGTCGACGATGGCGACGTGCAGGCCGCGCAAAAGCAACGGGGCAGGACGACCGCCGGTGAGCTGGTCGACGGCGAGGCGGGCGCGGCCGCGGCGGGGGCCGAGGGCCATGCGGTCGCGCAGGTAGTCGAACACCAGGTCCTTGTTGGTGCAGTAGGTGACGTCGGCGGCATAGGCGGCGCGGTGCAGCTCGAGCGGGTCGTCGAGCACGACGAGGCCGGTGGTAATGCCGAGGGCTGCCAGAACCGGGCGGAGCTGCTCGGCGTCGCGGGCGGCGAGGTAGTCGTTGACGGTGACGACGTGGACGGGCTTGCCGGCCAGCGCGAAGGCGACGGAGGGCAGAAGGGCGGTGATGGTCTTGCCCTCGCCGGTGTCCATCTCGGCCAGCGCGCCGCCGAGCATGGCCGCACCGCCCATCAGCTGGACGCGGTGGTGGCGCAGGCCGAGCACGCGGCGGCTGGCTTCGCGGGCCAGGGCGAAGGCCTCGGCGGCAAGGGGCGCGCGCAGGCCGTGGCGCACCAGCTTCGGGCGCAGGGCGTCGGCGCGGTCCAGCAGGGCGGGGTCGGACAGGTCGGCCAGGGTGGAGGCGTGGGCTTCGGCGAGGGTGGCGATGCGGGACAGTCGGGCGCGGTGCCAGGGGGCGAGCAGGGGGCGCTCGATGCCGGCCCAGGCGCTGGTAAGGGCGGCGTCGACGCGGCGCCAGGTGGGGTCCGGGCGTTCGGGGTAGGGGGTGCCGGCGGCGAATTCGGGCTCGCGCCGCCAAATCGGGTTCAAGCGGGCAAAGGTCGCCATCAGGCTTCCAGCCGCGACAGCAGCAGTTGGCGCAAGCGGCGCCAGAGCTGGCTGCCGAGCGGTTCCCAGTCGTGCTCGAAGCGGATATGGGCGCGGGCGCCGTAGCTCCCGGTGGGGGCATCGGGCGGCAGGGCGATGTCGATCTGGAAAACACGCGCGAGGGTGCGCAGGCCGTCGCGGTCGCCGGGCATTGTGGCGAAGGGGCCGCCGCCGCTGGTGGCCAGCGCCCGGCTGGGCAGTTCGTCGCGCCCGCCTGGCACCTCGCGCACCAGGCTTGCGGGCAGGGCGGTGTCGAGGTGGCCGGCGAGTTTCACCTCCACCCTGCGCAGCCGGCTGCGCACGAGGTCGATGTCGTTCTGGCTGATAGCGGCGCGGATTATCCTGGGGGCGCCGGGCGTCGCGGGCAGGGCGTAGCCGATGATCTCGCCTTCGCGCAGGTAGCGGCCGGGCAGGTCGGCGGGGCGGGTGACGGCGAGGATGCCGCCGTCGCGGGTCCGGGCGACGAGGCCGGCCTCCCGTCGCCGCTCGTGGGCGAGTTCGGCGCGGGCCTGGGCGAGTTCGGTCTCGGTGATCGCGGCCTCGACGCGGTTGGTGAAGCGTTCGGCTGGCAGGCGGGCCTCCAGCTCCGCGACCCGACCGCGCAGGCGGGCGAGGCGGGCGGCGAGGAAGGGGTCCTCGCTCTGGCTGACGGGATCGCCGGGGGCGAGGCTTGTGCCGGGGGTGGCGAGCAGGCGAGTGATCGTGCCGTCGCTGCCGGCGCGGATGATGGCGGCTTCGGGCAGCCAGATCACGCCCTGTGCGACCGTGTGCAGCGGGGCGGGGACCAGCATGACCAGGCCGGCCAGGCCAGCGATGGCGCCGAAGGTGATGGCCAGTGCGCGCGGGCGGTGGCGGCGCAGGCGCGGGTTGGCGACCACGTGCTTCAGCGCCTTGCCGACCGGCAGCACGAGGCCGGTGGCCAGCGCCCAGATCGCGAGCGCCATGCCGATAACGAAGTATTCCTGGGCCAGGAACAGCGCGATCGCCAGCATCACCACCATGCGATAGGCAAACGCGGCCGGCGCGTAGAACAGGAACCAGGCAATCTCGCCGGTTGTGTGGCGGTGGGCCTGCGGCGGGGGGGTGGAGAACTGGTGCGTTTGCACCAGCTCGCCCCAGTATTGCGTGGCGCGGCGGGCGAGGTTCGGGATCTCGATGATGTCGGACAGGATGTAGTAGCCGTCGTAGCGCAGCAGCGGGTTGGCGTTGAACAGCAGCGTGGTGATGCCGGCGGCGAGCATGATGTTGAACGCGAGCGCGCGGGCGAAACCGGGTTCGACAGCGACCCAGACGAAGGTGGCGATGGCGGCGATGGCGAGTTCGACCATCATGCCGGCTGCGCCGACCACGACGCGGTGCCAGCGCGAGCGGAAGCCGGAGGCAACCGAGGCATCGACATAGGGCAGCGGCAGCAGCACCAGGAACATGATGCCCATGTCGTGCACCGCGCCGCCGTGGCGCCTGACGGCGAAGGCGTGGCCGAGTTCGTGCAGCAGCTTGATCGCCGGCAGCACCAGGGCGAGCAGGACGAGGTTGCCCTCGGCCAGCACGCGGTCGCCGAGATTGGCGGTCAGTTCCGGCCAGTGCTGCACAGCGAGCACCGTGGCGGGGAGCATCAGCGCCAGCCAGAGTGCGAAGCCCCAGCGGCTGAACAGCGGGCCTACCCAGGGCAGCAGGCGGGTGAGGAAGCGGTCCGGGTTCCACAGCCGGATGCGCATGGCCATCGGGTTGAGCAGGTTCTGCACCAGCTTGCGGCGGGCCTGCTTGGTGTTGCGCTCGAACAGTTCCAGCGTGTCGGGCGGTGCGTCGCCCTGCAGCAGGTCGGCGGCGTGGAGCTGGCCGAGCAAGGCGATCACCTGGTCCTGGCCCAGCGCCTCCTCGCCCTGAGCGGCGGAGATTTCGGTCCAGACCTCGTCCACGGTGCGGGTGCCGTCCAGTGCCGCCACCAGCGCCCAGGCGGCAGGGGCGAGGCGGTGGACCTTGCCGGAAAGCGGGTCGGTGATCACATACCAGGGGGCGCCGCGATAGCGATGCAGCCGCACCTGGGCATGGCCGCGCAGCACCGGGCGCATGGTGCCGACGCGGTACCAGGAGGCGGAGAGGAAGGGTTCGGCTTCCGCCATGGAGAGTTATGGCAACCAGTGCCAGGCGAACAGGCGCAGCCAGTCCACCATGGCGTGGGTCCAGATCCACAGCAGGCGGCGCGGGCCGGTCTCGATCTTGGCGATGCCTTCCATGCCTGGGCGCAGCGTGGCGGGGTCGGCGGCTTCGATGCGGGCTTCGACGCGGAAGAAGTTGCGGCCGTCCTCGGCGACGGCCACCGGGGTGATGCGTTCCACCACCACCGGCAGGCGGGCGGTGGGCTGGCTGGCCAGGGCGAGCAGGCCGCGCTGGCCCTCGGCGAGCCAGCGCACCTCGCGTTCGTCGGCCTGGACCACGAGGCGCCAGGCGTCGAGCGGGGCGAGTTCGAACAGCACCTTGCCGCGCTCGATGGGCGAGCCGAGCATCTGGCGCAGGTCGCCGCTGACCACGACGGCGTCGAAGGGGGCGGTGATGCGGCTGCGGGCAAGCTTTTCCTCGGCCAACGCCAGTTCGGCCTCGGCCTGGGCAAGCTGGGCGGCGGCGACGGCCATGGTGGCGCGTTCGCTCTTGGCCAGGGCCTCGCGGTGTTTCTGTATGAGCTTCTCGCGCTCGGCGCGCCATTTCAGGCGGTCGAGCACGAGGTCGCGGTCATCCAGCATGGCGAGCACCGCACCTTCGCGCACGATGTCGCCGGCGCGGACCGGGGCGCTACGGATGTAGCCGTCGAAGGGGGCGACGGCGCTGCGCTGCACCTCGCCTTCGACCACGGCGCGGGCGGTTACGCGGTATTCGGCTTCGACCAAGGCCAGGGTGGCGACGAGGGCCAGGGCGAGGAGGGCCAGCAGCTTGATCAGCGGGCGGCCGGCGCCGAACAGGGCGCGCAGCCCTTCTTCCAGCATGTCGCGGGCGCGGCCGCTGATCCAGCGGCGCTCGGCGGCGTGCAGGCCGATCAATGGGCCGGTCAGTGCGGCGATGGTCTCGGCGAGGTGCAGGTCGTCGGCGGTGAAGGGGCTGGCATGGCGCTCCAGCGTCAGCACCGCGGCGGGGCGGCCGCCGGGGCCGGGCAGGACGATGGAGGCGATGCCGCCACGGTTGCCGGTGGCGGTGTGCAGTGCGCGGTGGGCGACGGTGACGCGGCGCGGGCCTCCGGCTTGTTCGGGCAGGGCGAGCATTGTGTTCTGGGTCAGCGCCTCGTCCATCGCATCTTCGATGGCATCGGCGATGCGCCCGCCTTCCTGGAATTCGGCGGCGTGGGAGACGGCGCGCAGGGCCACGCCGTTGCGCCGCGCGAGGCCGAGGCTGGCGCGGTCGCAGCCGAGGCGGGCGGCGACGGTGTTGACCAGGGCCATGGCGCTGGCGGTGAGGCCGCGGTGCTCGCCGGTGGCGGCCAGGATGTCGAGGCCCGCCGCGGCGATGGCGATGCGGGTGCGCGCGGCCTCCAGCGGCTGGCGCCAGCGCCAGGCATCAAGCCAGCCGGCGGCGGCGCGGAGCTGGCGGCCGATCGCCTCGGGGTCGGCGCGCTCGATCCCGCCGGGGACGGCCATGGCGACGGCGACCGCGGCATGGGGGGTGCCGTCGGGGCCGAGCGGCTGGGCGACGAACAGGGCGACGCTGCGGTCTGCCGCACCTTGGCCGGTGGCGCGACCCCAGGCGACGACGAGGCGGGTTTCGGACAGGGCGCGCTCGGCCAGGCGGGTGAGGTCGGCGAGGTCGTGTTGGGAAGGCCACAACGCCTGGGCATGGCTGCCGCCTGCTTCGGTGCGCAGCAGCAGCAGGCCACCCGTCGCGCCTGGCAGGGCCTCGCATTGCAGGGCGAGCCAGGCGGTGAAGTAGTCGGCCTGGGTGGCGGCATCGTCGTGCAGCACCGCCCATAGCGCTGCCCGCCGCAGCGCCGCGCGGTCGCCCGGAGGCGGGGCGCCGGGGGGCGTGGCGGGGCGTGCGGCGTCGCGGCTGGTCGGCGTGGTTTCCGCCATCGCGGACCTTTGCAAGTGATCGGCCGTCTCGAAGCTGGGTGGCCTCGGGGATATTGGACCAGCGCGACGACTGCATAAAGTGGAAACCGGACTTGCCGCCGCCGGTCCGTCCGGCGCAGGTTGCATGCGTCGTATGGAGGCGGGATGGGCGTGGTGCGGGTGTTCGGCTTGGCGGTGGCGCTTGCGGTGGCGTTGGGGCTTGCGGCGCCGGCGTTCGCTGTGGCCCAGCCCTTGGCCGAGCGGCGGTTCGATTGCGTGATCGAGCCGGAGCAGGTGGTGAAGCTGGCCAGCCAGGCGACCGGGCTGATCACCCGGCTGGATGCGGATCGCGGCGACCGGGTGCGGCGTGGGCAGGTGCTTGGCACGCTGTCGGACGAGGTGGAGCGGGCGAACCTGGCGCTGGCGCGGGCGCGGGCGACCAACGACCACGACATCGCGGCGGGGCAGGCGCGGCTGGCGTATCTGCAACGCAAGTATGGGCGGGCGAGCCAGTTGGCCACCGGCAACCTGGTGTCGCGCAATACCAGCGAGGAGGCCGAGGCGGAAATGAAGGTGGCGGAGAACCAGCTTCGCCTGTCAGTGCTGAACCGCGAGGTGGCGCAGCTGGAGGTGGCGCAGGCCGAGGCGCTGCTGCGCCAGCGTGCGCTGGTAAGCCCAATCGACGGGGTGGTGATGGAGCGGCTGCTGCGGCCGGGGGAATTCCGCCATGACCAGTCGCCGGTGTTCACGCTGGCGCAGACCGACCCGTTGCGGGTGGAGGTGTTCCTGCCGGCGGCACTGCATGGCCAGGTTCGGGCGGGCATGGTGGGCGAGGTGACGCCGGAGGTGCCGTTGGCCGGCACGCTGCATGCGACGGTGGTGGTGGTGGACCCGGTGATGGATGCGGCTTCCGGAACCTTTGGCGTACGGATGCGGCTGGGCAATGCGGACCAGGCGGTACCAGCCGGGATTCGATGCGCGGTTCGGTTCGGCGCTGGGGGCTGAGGCCCGAAATTCGGTTTCGTGATCGTCACAGGGCGACAGGGTGCCATTCATGACGATTGCCGCGCCCTTGCGACGATGCGAGAATGATGCCGCCGCATCGTGTGCAAAAGGCGCGCCGCGCATTTGAACCGGGCTTCTTTTCCGCAGTGGCTGTGGCTGGTGGTTGCCGGCCATGCACAAGCCGTGCCGCCTACGCGGCTGGTGGGAAAGGTTCCTGCCGGCCACTGAATTTTCAGTGACGGAGCACCGCCATGCCCTGGCCGTTCGGAACCGATGATGCTGGGGGCGATTCGGGCGCGGCGGAGGGGGCAAGCCTCAACCGCCATGGCCGGCGGCTGAAATGGCGCGGGCAGAAGGGGAAGGCCAAGCGTGAAGCGGCCCCGAAGGCCAAGCCTCCTGCCACGCCGCCGGTGTTGTTCGAGGCGTATGAGCCGCGGTTGCTGTTGAGTGGGGCGCCGGTCGGCACGGTGCTGGCCAGTTCGACGACCGCGGCCGATTTCCTGGATGCCGACGGGACCAAGGTGACGGCGACGCTGACCGGGCCGGGGCAGTGGCAGTTCGTGCAGGGCACGGCACTGCCGACGCTGATCATTACCGGGACCAACGCGACCAGTA
The DNA here is from genome assembly GCA_031424895.1 of Rhodospirillales bacterium. GTDB lineage: Bacteria > Pseudomonadota > Alphaproteobacteria > Acetobacterales > Acetobacteraceae > CAMDGX01. The sequence goes on along the minus strand of JANPIH010000331.1, from coordinate 61,848 downwards.
CGTTCAGCATTGCCGGGGTGGGCGGCGACGGCCGGGTGGCGCTGGAGGGCGTGACGCTGGCGGGGCCGATGGCCGCGTTCGGCGCGCCGACGACCGATCCCGTGAGCACGTTCAGCATCGGCGGGGCGGTCCAGACGATCGTGCTGGGCAATGTGCGCGACATGGTGCTGTCGTCCACCGCGGCGATCGGCGAGATCTCCGTGCAGGGCTGGCAGGGCAATGGCGTGGTGGCCAATGGTATCAGCGCGCCGTCGGTCGGCACGCTGGCCAGTGCCGGGCAGCTGAATCTGAGCATGACTTTGAGCGGGCTTGGCCAGGCGCTGGGCAGCGTGCTGGCCGGGGGCGCGCTCTCCGGCGGGCTGTGGCAGGTGGCGGGCGACGTGGGCAGCATCGGCGCGCGGGCGATCGGCGCCGGCTGGGCGGCGGACGTGGCCGGGGCGGTCGGCGTGGTGCAAACCTCCGGCGCCTTTTCCGGCACGCTGGCGACGCAGTCGCTCGACGTGATGTCGATCGGCGGGAGTTTCCTGGGCGGGCAGCTGATGGTCGGCGCCAACCTGGGCGGCAACGGGCGGCTGGGGGGCAGCGGGTTCGACGCCGACACGTTCGGCGCCGGCTATATCGGCCAGCTGCGCGTGGCCGGTGCGATGATCGGCGCGCGGGTGCATGTGGGCGTCGATCCCGTGAACGGGGTGTACGACGACGGTGACGACCGCATCGTCGGCGGGGCGGCCAGCCGTATCCAGACGCTGATCGTCGGCGGGCGGATCGACAGCACCAGCCGGATCGTGACCGGCGTGCTGCCGCCGAGCTTCTTCGCCGCGGGCAAGGCCTATACCCCGGCGACGACGCCGCGCCGGGTGGGAACCGTGCCGGGCGACAGCATGCGCCCGGAGCTGATGGCAGCCCTGGTGAACGACACCGGGCCGAGTGCGACCGACGGCGTGACCAGCGAGCCCGCGATGCGCGGCACAGCGTTGGACGCCGGCGGCATCGTGGTGTTGAGCGGCGGGCTGGACGTCACGCCGGCGGGCCAGTTCACCGATCTGATCAACCTGCTGGACTTCAACGGCGGCTTCACGCTGGGTGCGGCGGACTTGGCGTCGCTGGCCGGCGGCACGCTGAGCGAGGGGCCGCATGTGCTGCACCTGCTGGCCGTCGACAAGGCCGGCAACGCGCGCAGCCTGGACATCAAGTTCACCTACAGCAACACGCAGATCGCGGTGGCGCTGGCCAACGACACCGGGCGTTCGGCGACCGACGGGGTAAGCACCGACTATGCGGTCGCCGGCAAGGTGGCGGGCGGGACGGCGATCGCCAAGGCGAGCGTGGGGCTGGACGGGCCGGCGGGCACGGCGCTGACGCTGGCGGGCGATGGCGGGTTCACACTGTCCAAGGCGCAGATCGATGCGCTGGCCGGGGGCGCGCTGAAGGAAGGTGCCCATGTGCTGCGCGTGGCGGTGGAGGATGCGAACGGCATCGCCACCACACGTGAGATGGCGTTCACCTATGACATCACCGCGCCGGGGGTGGGCTCGTTCGGCCTGACGCCGAGTTCGGACACTGGGACAGTGGGCGACGGCATCACGGCGGCGGCGCGCGTCGGTCTGGTGGGCGTGACCGAGGCGGGGGCGGTGGCGACGCTGGGTGGCGGCACGGCGCTGGCGGCGGCCAATGGCGGATTCCAGTTCGCCGACGTGGTCCTGGCCAACGGCGTGAACAAGCTTTCGGTGCAGGTGGCGGACATCGCCGGCAACGCCAGCACCATGCAGATCTCGGTCGAGCGGTCGGGCACGGTTGCGACCGACGTGGCGCTGGCGTGGAACCAGGCGACGCTGGAGGCGGTGCGCAAGTCGTCGCTGTATCCGGAGACGGCAACGCGCATCATGGCGATGGTCGGCATCGCGCAGTTCGACACGCTGGCTGCGATCGAGGGCACGGCGGCGTTCCTGGTGGGGCGCGCGCATAGCGGGCCGATCGATACCGAGTATGCGCTGGCGGTAGCGGCGCACAGGGTGCTGCATGCGGCATTCCCGAGCCAGCGCGGCAGCATCGACGCAGTGCTGGCGCCGTTCGCGCTGGCGGTGGCCGACGGTGCCGCGAAAACCAATGGGCAGGCGCTGGGCGGCCAGATCGCCGATGCGGTGCTGGCGATCCGTGCGGCCGACGGTTCGGCCAACTACGTGGAGTATCTGGCAAGCAAAACGCCGGGCAAGTGGCGGCCGACGGCGCCGAGCTTCGAAGTGGCGGAGGAGCCGCAATGGGCGGAGCTGGTGCCGTTCGCGATGGCAAGCCCCGACCAGTTCCAGTCGCCGCCGCCGCCGGACATGGACAGCGCGGCCTATGCCGCGGCCCTGGCCGAGGTGAAGGCGCTGGGTTCAGCGAGCAGCGCCACGCGCACCGCCGACCAGGGGGCGCAGGCGCAATTCTGGGCCGACGGGCGCGGCAGCTACACGCCGCCCGGGCACTGGAACCAGATCGCCCAGCAGATCGCCCAGGCGCAGGGCAACTCGTTGGCGGCCAATGTGCGGCTGTTCGCGCAGCTGAACGTGGCGCTGGCGGACACCGCGATCGCTTCGTGGAACACCAAGTATGCCTACAGCCTGTGGCGGCCGATCGATGCGATTCAGCAGGCGGACCTGGACGGCAACGACGCGACCGAAAAGAACGCAGCGTGGCAGCCGCTGCTGATCACGCCGCCGCATCCGGAATATGTCTCGGGCCATTCCTCGTTCAGCAATGCGGCGGCGAGCGTTCTGCAGGCGGTGTTCGGCAACGTGGCGTTCACCACCAGCAGCTACACCCTGCCGGGCGTGACGCGGGACTTCACGACGTTCCAGCAGGCGGCGGACGAGGCCGGGCGCAGCCGCATCTTCGGCGGCATCCATTTCGAGTTCTCCAACGTGGCCGGCAAGACGCTGGGCCAGCATGTGGCGGCCGCCGCGCTGGCGCGTTTCGAGCTGTCGCAGGACACCCGGGGGCCGTCGGTGGTAGCGTCGCTGCTGCCGGGGGTCAGCAAGGGCAACGTGACGCTGACCGGCCAGGTGACCGACAACCTGTCGGGCGTGGCCGAGGCGCGCATCAGCATCGACGGGGCGGCGAGCGCGCCGCTGACGCTGGACGCCGACGGGCGCTACAGCATCACGACCGGCTTCGTGCTGGATGGCTCGGCCGATGCGCTGCACAGCATCACCATCACCGCGAAGGATGCGGCGGGGAACGCGGCGGCGGTCACGCGCAACTTCCGGCTGGATACGCGCCTGCCGCTGGTGGTGCTGACCAGCATCGCCGAGGGCGACACCCTTACCTTCGCCTCGCGGCTGGCCGGGGTGGCGAGCCCGACCGGCTCGACGCTCAGCACGCTGAGCTACAGCTTCAATGGCGGGCCTGCGAACAGCATCTTCTTTGATTCCGCCGTTGGGAGTTTCGATTCCGCGATCAACCTTGCGGGGCTGGACATCGGCACGCACACGCTGACGCTGCGCGCGAGTGATGCGGCGGGCAACGTGGCGACGCTGTCGCGCCAGGTGACGCTGGCGGCATTGCCGCCGTTCTTCCTCTCGGCGATCGGGCCGGGCGAGGGCGAGGTGAACATCGGCACCACCGAGCGGCCGGAGGTACGGTTCTCGCGTGCGGTGAAGCTCGATTCGCTGACCGCCGAGAGCTTCTACGCCACGACGGCGAACGGCACGAAGCTGGCGGCGACGATCGTGCCGGCGCAGGACGGCAGCTATGCCAACCTGTTCTTTGCCGCCCCGATGCCGGGCGGGACGCAGATCACGCTGAATGTCGACGGCAACAAGATCCGTGCCGCGGCCGATGGCGCGTTCCTGGATGCCAACCTCGACGGCGCCGCCGGCGGGATGCGCACGGTGACGTTCACCACCGTGAGCCTGACGCCGGTGGCCGGCACGACGCTGAAGGGCCGGGTGGTGGACCCCGGGCCCGACCTGCAGCCGATGACGTTCGACGACATGCGGCGCGGGCCGGACGGGGTTGCCTACACCGGCGACGACCTGTTCCTGAACCCGATCGCCCACGCCAAGGTCTATCTGCTTGGGTTCGAAGGCCCGGCGGTCTTCACTGACGCCAATGGCGAGTTCACGCTGACCAACCTGCCGTCCGGCAACGTGAAGGTGGCGGTGGACGGGCGCACCGCGACCAATGCGCCTGCGGGCGTGTTCTGGCCCGAGATGGTGATGGATTCCGAGCTGCGGCCCGGGATGGCGAACACCGTAATGGACACGATGGGCTCCGCGGCCGAGCGCTTGTCCCATGCCGGACGGCTTGAGATCTATCTGCCGCGGGTGCAGGCCACGATCTTCTCGGTGATCAGCAGCACCGGCCCGACCACGGTTGGGGTGGATGCCGGCTCGGCGCCGAACCTGACCGACAGCCAGCGCGCCGCGATGTCGGTGACGGTCGATCCGGGCAGCGTGATCGGCGAGGAGGGCAAGCCGCTGACCAACGCGCAGATCGGCATCAGCACGGTGCCGCCGGAGCTGGTGCGCGACATGCTGCCGCCGGGCGTGCTGCAGCACACCTTCGACATCACGATCCAGGCGCCGGGGGCCGCGACCTTCACAACGCCGGCGACGATTTCGTTCCCCAACGTGTTTGGCGCCGCACCCGGCACCAAGCTGAACATCCTGAGCTTCGACCACACCACCGGCATGCTGGTGATCAACGGCACCGCGACCGTTTCGGAAGACGGAAAGTCGGTGGTGTCGGACGAGGGTGCGGGGCCGCGCGCGCCGGGCTGGCACGGCATCACGCCGCCGGGCGGCTGCAACCCCGCCGGTGGCGCGCCGCCCGATCCGGTGCCGCCGAGCAAGGCCGAGAAGGTCACCGAACACGCGCCCGTGGCGCTCACGTTCCTGACCGAGGACAAGGCGGCGGACAATTTCAAAGCGTTCAGCTGGACCGCGCCGGCGGCGAACAAGGCGCTGCCGCCGCTGCCGCCGATCCCTGGTTGCGAGGTGCCGCCGCACAACCCGGACACCAAAACCCAGCCCTTCATCAGCGTGACCATCGAGGTGGATGGCGCGCTGGGCAGCTTCGCCAAGCCGGTGAACGGAAGCCTGAACCTGCAGTCGCAGTCCTTCACCCTGTCGGCCGGGACCGGGATCCAGAAGAAATTCGACTTCGACCCGAAGACCTACGCCGAGATGTTCACCACCGGCCAGGGCTTCGCGGACCTGAACCGCGACCGGCTGTACGGCGCGAAGATCAAGATCACCGAGATCAAGCAGAACTCCGACGGCAGCCGCACGCGCGATATTTATACGTACTACGAGAACCGCTTCGTCTCCTTGGTGCACGCACCCTCCGCCGTCGACCGGAAGGGCGATGCGATGGCGTTCTTCCGCACCAACACCGATGGCGTGGTGCGGACGAACAACGTGGACCTGTTCCTGCCGAACACGGTGAAGACCAGCTTCACCGGGGGCGGCGCGCCGTTCACGCTGGCCGGCAGCTTCGGCGGCAACGGCACGCTGAACGGCCAGTTCGACCCGGACAAGGCCGGGGACGACCAGAAGGCCGCTTTCACCATCCAGGTCAGCGATGCCAAGGGCCCGCTGAACGTGGGCAGCGTGACCGCGATCGGCACCGCCACCGCGCCGACCAAGATCAGCGTCGACGAGGCCGGCTACCGCACGGAGCTGAGCCGCGCGCTGAAGGCCGTGAGCCTGGTGACCGAGGCGGGCAAGGACGGCAAGCTGGGCACCGCCGATGACACCAAGACCTATTACTACGACTACGGCGGCGGCGTGACCGTGACCACGCTGGACGGGCCGGACGGCAAGGCCGGCACGGCCGACGACGTGACCCTCAACACCGTTGCCGCCGCCAACCAGCTGGGCAACACCGGGCCATCCTTCCTGGCGGAGTTCAAGAACTTCCTGCCGGACGTGAATTACACCGCCAAGGCCTTCGACGCCATGCTCACCACCCAGGTGGCGGCGATGAAGGCGGCGGTGGTGGAGGACTACAAGGGCGCCGGCAAGCAGTTCCAGGTGGTCGCCGCCAATGCCGGCGCCGACGTGACCATGTCCTGGCAGGACACGTTCTTCAACGGCTCCCTGGTGTATGGCTTCGCCGACTTCGACAGGGCGACCAAGTATCAGGCCTTCTACCTCGCCAAGCGGGGTGCGGACGGCAAGGGCACAATCGGGCAGTCGGCGCTGGAATGGGCGATTGCCGAGGGGTTCAACCTCAAACAGGTGAACTCCGGCCAGTTCGGCGTGGCAATCAACTTCGACTGGACCAGCGGCGCCACCTTTGCGCAGTACGTGGCCAATACGGTGAGCCATGAGCTGGCGCACACCTTCGGGCTGAACGACGCCTATGTGAACATCAAGGGCAAGGGCTCGCCGCCGGTGAACCCGCCCAACGATATCATGCGATCGGGCAACGTGGCCGACGGCAACCTGGCCTTCGCCGCCACCAACAACGCGCAGCTGCAGGCCGCACTCGGCATCCAACCGGCGGGCGACACGCCGATCACTGCGGCGGTGAAGGAGTACCGCGCCAACTTCAACCTGCCCGGCAGCGTGAAGGGGCTGCGCGACTTCGACAACGGCATCACCACGCCGTACTTGTATGCGAGCTGGGCCGGCACGGATGTGGGCGCGGGGGCCACGGTCAGCTTTGCCGCCACGGCGGCTGACGGGCCCGGCGGGGCGAGCCGGACGGTGGATGTGACGCTGTCCAACATCGGCTTGAGCACGCTAAACCTGGACAGCATCACCCTGGGTGATGGCGGCAAGGGCTTCTCGATTGTTGGCGCCGCGCTGAAGGGCACCACGCTGGCGGTGGACCAGACGGCCACGCTGACCCTGGCGTTCGATCCGGCGGTGGCCGGTGCTGCGACCGACACGCTGACCATCGCGACCAATTCCGACACCGGGCCGCTGACCTTCACCCTGGCGGGCGCCGCCATCTCCGCGGGACCCGTGGTGCAGGCGAGTGCCGAGAACAATAATTTCGGCGGCCAGCTGCTTGGCACGCCGGCGGCCGAACGAGCCGGACTGTTCACCCTGAGCAACGCGGGCGCGGGCGCGCTGCAGGTCACCGGCATCACGCTGGTGGAGGGGGCGGCGGAGTTCACGTTGCTGGGCGTGCCGGCCAATCTCGGCACCACGCCGGCGAGCCTCGGGCTGGGCGAGAGCCTGTCCTTCGGTATCAGCTTCAGCCCGAGCCGGCTTGGCCTGCAGCGGGCGGTGATCGAGGTTGCCACCAACGATCCGCTGCGGCCGGTGCTGCGGCTGGGCGCGATGGGCACCGGCGTTGCAGCACTGCCGACCGCCAGCTGGGGCCGCGACTATGTCGGCATGCAGGTGACCACGCCGAACAATCCGCCGGTGCTGAATGCGGTGAGCGACGACAAGGGGTTCTTCAGCTTCTTCCTGCCGAGCGACAGCCCCTACCACATGGCGGTGTTCGACCCGGCGACCGGGCTGGTGGCGCACGACTACAGCCGCACCGCGCAGTCCGGCAAGGGCGTGAACCTGACCGCGACGCTGGTGTTCGGCGCCAGCGTGGAGCGCGACGGCGATTTCGATGGCCTGCCCGACGATGTCGAGTTTGCGATCGGCACCAACCCGCGCGGCACGGACACCGACAATGACGGGCTGAGCGACTTCACCGAAATCCAGCAGGGGCTGGACCCGCTTGGCGGGCTGAACCTGCCGGTGGGCGTGGTCTCGGCCGCGTCGCTGCAGGGCTCGGCGGAGGCGGTGGCGGTAATCGGCTCCCTCGCCGACCCGACGAAGCTGACGGCGTTCCTGGCCACCGGGAGTGCGGGGCTTGCCGTGGTCGACGTGTCCGACTTCCAGGCGCCGACGGTGCTGGCCGAGTTGGACCTCGCCGGCACCAACACCCGCGTGGCGGTGGACGGCGTGCGCGGCATCGCGTTGCTGGCGGCGGGGGCCGGCGGGCTGCATTTCGTTAATATCTCGACGCCCGCGTCCCCGACGCTGATCCGCACCGAGAGCTTCACCGACCCGGTGGTCGCGGTGGCGTTGCGCGACGGCACGGCATTCGTGGCGGCGGGCACGAAGCTGATGATGCTGGATGTCGCGACGGGCGAACTGCGCCAGACGGTTGACCTCGCTGGAGCGACGCTGCGGGACGTGGTGGTGGCGGGGAACCGTCTGTACACGTTGGACAGCGCGCATGCGGTCCGGGTCCTGTCGGTTCTGGACGATGTTGTGGTGCCGCAGGGCAGCGTGACGCTGCCGGCCGGCGGCAGCCGCCTGGCCGCTGGCGCCGGCGTCGTCTTCGTGGCGGCCAGCACCGGCGGCACCGGCGGTTTCCTGACCGTGAACGTGAGCGACCCGAACGCCCCGGTGCTCATATCGGGCGTGGACGACAACTCGCTGGCCGGCACGGCGATGGCGCTGAACGGCAGCGGGCTCGGCCTGGTGGCCGGGGGCATCGAATTCGTGTTCGGCGGATTCAAGGGCGTGGACCTGGTCGATGTGACCGACACCGCGAACACCGGTGTATTCCTGCAACGCTTCAATCTGCCGCAGCTGGCGCGCGACATCACCATCGCCAACGGTGTGGCCTTCGTGGCCGACGGGTCGGCCGGGCTGCAGGTGCTGAACTATCGCGCCTTCGACACGAAGGGGCAGGCGCCGACCGTGACGATAGGGGTCGGGGCCATCGACATGGATCCCGGCAAGGCCGGGGTGCAGGTTGTGGAGGGCCGCAGCCTGGAGGTCGTCGCGCAGGTGTCCGACGACGTGCAGGTGCGCAACGTCGAGCTGCTGGTGAACGGCAAGGTCGTGCTGAACGACCCGACTTTCCCGTTCGAGTTGTTCGCCGACGTGCCGTCGATCAAGGCCGGCGGCACGTCGATGACCGTTCAGGTGCGCACCACCGATACCGGCGGCAACACGACGCTGTCCGGCCTCGTGACGATCGACGTTGTGCCCGACACCTTTGCGCCGGGCATCACCTCGGTCAGCATCGCGGAGGGCGCGAAGCGCTTCTTCGTGCGCGGCATCGACGTGATGTTCAACGAAGCGATCGACCCGGTTACGATCAACGGCGCGGCGGTGACGCTGGTTCGCGCCGGCATTGACGGGCTATTGGGCACTGCGGACGACGTGGCCGTTCCGGTGAAGCTCGACACGCGGGCGCAGAACCACGTGCTGTCGGTGGCGCCTTCGGGTTCGCTGCTGCCGGGCGACTACCGCTTCACGCTGGGCGCCGGTGCGGTGGCCGACGTGGCAGGCAATGCCCTGGCCTCGCCGCTGATGCGCAACTTCACCGTTCGCCCGGCGAGCAGCGTGAAGGCGGCGATCGGCGCGCCCGCGGAATCGGTCGCGCCATCGGCCAACCCGGGGCAGACCATCGGCATTTCGGTGCCGTTCGACCCGACCACGGCGCGGATGACCTTCGCCACCATCACGTCTTCCGGCACGCCGGAAAGCACGACGGTGCTGGTGTCGCGCGCGGATGCGGCCCTGGGCATTGCCTATTTCAACGTGCCCTTCGCGGCGATAACCGGCGATGCCACCGTGTTCTCGCAGGTGGGCAACACCAAAACCGGCTTCGACGACGGCCTCTTCCCGCTGCAAGTGGTTCCGGTGGTGACGAGCGCGCAGATCGATTCGGTCAGCGGCGGCATGATGAACGTCACGCTGCGCGGCCTCGGCTTCGTGGAGGCGAACGGATCAAAGTACCAGTTCGGCACCGAGCTGGTGACCGACGTAGCTGCCAACAGCGGGCCGGACGTTTACGCAGCCTACCCGAACTACGACGCCAACAGCGGCGTTTCCATCCAGGTGCCGCTGAGCGACGGTGCATTCGGCCCGATCACTGTGAAGACCGCGGGCGGGACGAGCCTGGGCTTCACGACGGAGCTTTCGGGCATTACCGCCACCGCGATGCGCGGCACGCCGGCCAACCCGGCGCTGGCTTCGGCCAATCCGGGACAGGCGGTGACGCTGACGGGCAGCGGGTTCGCCGCCGATACGGGCGTGATCTTCAGCTATCGCGAAAGTTCAGGCGGGGCGCTGACGTTCCTGCGCGCGACGCCGACGACGGTGTCGAGCGACGGCACCCGGGCAACGGTGATCGTGCCGACCCAGGCAAACGGCGTGTTCAGCGTGCGCGTGCTGGGGGGGGCGGCGGCGCCACTGCTGCAGATCGTGCCGACGCTGCAGAGCTTCAGCACCAGCGGCAACACACTCTACCTGAGCGGCTCCGGCCTGGTGGAAGGTGCTTCGACATTCCTGCTCGCCGGCGCCACGGTCGCGGATACCGCGACCAACCAGACGCCCGACATCTATTACACAAGCTTCGACAACGGCGGCGCCAATCTGCCCATGCCGGCGTTCGGCCTGGGCGGCATCGCCGTGACGACCGCGGGCGGAACGTCCACGACGTTGCCGGCCAACATGATGCACCCCGCGCAGGGCCTGCTGCGAGATGTGGCGGTGGCGCCGACGACGGGCGACCTTTGGGTTGCCGGAAGCGCGAGCCCGCTCAACCTGTACCGGATCGACCCCGCCACCGGGGCCACGACCCGCACCATCACGCTGGATTCCAAGGCGATCGGATCGTCCTCGTTCACCGGCGGGCTTCAGGTGACGTCGGCCGCCTTCACGCTCGGCGGCACCAGCGTGCCGGCGGGCAGCCTGCTGGTGTTCAACGCCAACCTGAACCCCGACCGCGTGGTGGCGATCGATCTCGCCACGGAAGCGGTGATCGCGACCCTGGCACTGGGCACCAACTACGACACCTCCGGCGGGGCGTTCGACCCGCAAACGGGCGACCTGTTCCTGATCGACCGCGCGGTGAACCCGGGCCGGCTGGTGCGGCTGAATGCGGCGACCGGCGCGGAGGTTTCAAGCGCCGTGCTGCCGGCGAACTTCTCCGAGGGCGGGCTGGCAATCGCGCCGGCGAGTGGGCAGGCGCAGCAGGGCAACCTCTGGTATGTCACCGGCAACGAGAATACCGCCTTCGAACTGTCGCGCAGCGGCGAGGTGCTGCGGCGGGTGGGCCTGGACCTCCAGGGCATGGCGGGCGATTCGGCGACAGGTGTTGCGTTCCGTGCCGACGGCACGATGCTCGTCAGCACCTCCAACGGCCGCGTCTTCGCGATCAACCCGCAGTTCGATCCGGCGCAGGCCATCCCGGTGCTGACGTCCATCGTTGGCACCGCGACGCGCGGCACACCGGGCAGCGCGGGGCAGGCCTCGGCCAATGCCGGCCAGGTGATCGAGCTCGTGGGCGCCAATTTCGGCAGCGGGACGCAGGTGCTGTTCCCGATGCGCGACTTCAGCGGCGTAACCAGCATCGCGGCCGTTGCCCCGAATATCGTCAGCGCCGATGGCACGCGCCTCCAGGTGAAGGTGCCGGAGCAGGCCAGGACGGGCGACATCAGGGTCTCCAACATCGGGCGGCAGAACCTCGGTGGAGTGGGCCATACCGACAGCATCTACCGGGCGCTCACGGTGCAGTTCACCGCCGGAGCGGCCAGCGCGCAGGTGCGCTTTGCCGATGGCGGCCTCGAGGGTGTGGACAACGAGTCGTGGGGGCTGGACAACGTCGTTGTCCGCCAGGGCGGCACTACGATCTTCAGCGATACCTTCGAGAGCGGCACGGCGGCCGCGGGGTGGAGCGATAGCCGGGTTGATTCCGGCTCGCAGACCTATCTCAGCCGCTTCTCTGGCCGATTCGCCAGCGGGGAGCAGCAGCTGTCGCTGTCGGGCCTGACGGCGGGACAGACCTATACGCTCAGCTTCGATCTGTACGCGCTGGACAGCTGGGACGGTGCCTCGGCCGGTGCCGGGCCGGACCAGTTCCAGGTTCGTGTCGACGGCGCGCTGGTGCTGAACGAGACGATCTCGAACTACAGCATCACCAGCCCCCAGTCGATCGGCAACAGCGCGGGCGTGCGGCTGCAGGTGGTGCCGACGGTGACCGGCCTGACCGGCCAACCGGGGCTGGATTCGCCGCTGACGATCGACGGGTCCGGCTTCCAGGAGGGGGCAACCACCTTCACCATCGGTGGCGTGGCGGTGGTCGACGAGTACACCAATCTCGACTACCCCAATACCTACGACTACTACTACTCGAACACTCAATACCAATTGGTCGTGCCGCGCGTGCTGGACGGCCCGGTGCGCGTGGCGACCGAGGGCGGCTTCGATGAGATCGCCGGGCCGAGCTTCTTCCGGCAGGCCGGCGCCACATTCAGCGGCATCACCGCCCTGGGCGTGGTGGGCACGCCGTCGCAGCTTGGCCAGGTCGCTGCCAACGTGGGCCAGACGATCACGCTGAATGGCAGCGGCTTCACCTACCAGACCATGGTGCAGTTCGACGCCGCCGACGACACGGGGCGGCTCGGCACGGTGACCCGCCGCGTTGAAAGCGCAACGGGCAACGGCACCTCGGCGTCGTTGGTGGTGCCGGCGCTGGCGCGCACCGGCAGCGTGCGCGTTCTGGGCGCTGAGGGCGCGCAAACTCTGCAGATCGTGCCGACGCTGCGTGCGGTCGGCGGCATTGTGGCGCCGGGCAACACGCTGCTGATCGAGGCGACCGGCCTGGTGCAGCCGGAACTGGTGGTGCAGGTGGACAACCGCGCCATCGGCACCTTCACCCTCACCACGGTTGCCGACGGCACGGGGCAGGGCGGTTCCTATCTTGCGCAGCAGTCCACTCAGCAATTGCTGTCGCTGGTCCTGCCAAGCGGTGTCGCCAACGGCGTGATCACCGTCTCGACCGTGGGCGGCAGCGCCACGCTGCGCACCGGCCAGGCCATGGGCAACACGCTTCAAACTCCGGCCGCCGATATCGGCGACACGATGACGACGGCGGCAGTGCTCAACCTGGGCGCCGCACAGAGCGTGACGGTGAATGCCCAGATCGGCGACGGTGCCTTCACCACCAAGGACGTGGACATGTTCCGCGTCGAGGCGCAATCCGGCGAGCGCCTGATCCTGCGGCTGTCCGAGGTGACCCAGAACGCAGCGCGCATCCGGGTGTTCGACGGCACGGGCGCGTCGCTGGCGACGTATGCGTTCTCGTCCCAGTTTGCCAACAACACCTGGTCGTTCGGGCCCTATGAGTTCTCGGTGCCGGCGACGGGCACCTACTATCTCGGCGTCACGTCGGGGAACGCGTCGTACGACCCTGCAGTGGGCGGCAGCGGAACGGCCTCCATCGCCATCGGCTACCACTTCAAGGTGCAGCGCGTCACGACCGCCGACACGTCGCTGACCGCGATCCAGGCGAGTGCCCTGCGCGGCACGGCGGCCCAAACGGGCGTGGCGGCGGCCAATGTCGGCCAGACCATCACGCTGCTGGGCATCGGGCTGGCAGCAACCGACGCGGTGGTGTTCACCACCATCGACAGCGGGGGGACCTATTCCACCCAGACCGCGGTGCCGCTGAGCGTCGCCGCAAACGGGAGCAGCCTGACGGTGCGGGTGCCGGAGGCCGCGACCACGGGGCGCGTGCGCCTGGAACGCGAGGTGGTCGGCATCCTGCTCCAGGTGGTGCCGACGCTGGACTCGCTGGACATGACGGCGAACCAGCCGTTCAACAACAGCACGCTACGGCTTTATGGCACGGGGTTTGCCGAGGGCTCCTCCGCCGTCATGTTCGGCACCAGCGTGTTGCGTGACGTCAGCCGCACCTATGGCACCAACACCAACGATCATTACACAACGCAGTACATTGCGAACGGGTTGCTGTCGACGCAGGTGCCGAACGGCGTGCCGACCGGGCCGCTGCGGGTTGTGACCGCAGGCGGCACCAGCGACACGCTGTCGATCGGTTTCGCTGGCATCACCTCGGCGGCAGGGTCTGGAACGCCGTCCAATCCGGGGGTCGCCTCCGCCAATCCGGGGCAGTCGATCGAGATCCAGGGTACGAACCTGACCGCCGTTGCCAGCATCGTGTTCTCCACGATCGACGAGAACGGCGTGCTGGGCCAGAAGATCGTGCGCCCATGGGCGGTGAACGCGGCCGGCACGGCGGCGCAGGTGGTCGTTCCCATCGACGCGATGACTGGCGTGGTGCGGGTGGTCGGCGACCAGACGGCGGCCGCGCGGATGCTGCAGATCGTGCCGGTGGTCCGCGGGATCGACGTGACCTATGTGCAATCGCCCACCGGCTACATCGACGTCACGGTGCTGGGCGGGGGCTTGGTGGAGGGCAACAACAGCGAGTACCGCTTCGGCACGACCACCGTGACCGACGGCAACTCCTCCGTCGGACCCAACGTGAGCTACGACTACAGCAACAGTGTCCAGAGCGGCATGGCCACCCTGCGGCTGCCGCTGAGCGGCGATGCCTTCGGCCCAGTGACGGTGACGACCACCGGCGGAACCTCGGCGCCATTCTCCCTCACTTTCGCTGGCGTCACCGGAACGGCGTTCACGGGCAAGGCGGCAGACACCGGGCTGGCCTCGGCCAATCCTGGCCAGGTGGTGAAGCTGACGGGCGCGGGCCTGTCCACCGCCACGGACGTGCTGGCGCGATACACGCGGGAGAACGGCGATGTCGGGTTGGCGTTGCTGATCCCGACATCGGCGGCAGCGGACGGCACAAGTGCTCTGCTGCAACTGCCCTTCACGCTCAACGGCGTGGTCCAGCTCCAGATGCCCGGAACCAACGCGTCCCACGTGGTGCAGATCGTGCCGACGCTGGTGTCGTCGTCGGATGGGGGCGGCGTCATCTATCTCCAGGGGGCCGGCTTCGTCGAAGGCAAGTCCACGATCACTTTCGCCGGCGCGACCGTGGTGGACACCCAGTTGAATACCGGCCCGAATGTCTGGTACGGCGATCTCGGCGAGAATGGCCGTCTCGACGTGACGGAGCCGACGCATGGGGTGGGCAACGTCACCGTCTCCACGGCCGGCGGCACATCGGCGCCGATGGCGCTGTCACAGGCGATGCTGCCCTACGGCTTCCTGCAGGATATCGCGTTCGATCCGGCCACCGGCGATGCCTGGGTGGTGGACAACGCCAACCCCGGCAGTCTCCGGCGCGTCGACCTCGACACCGGGGCGATGCAGGCCGAGATCGTGGTGACCAACGCTGTGTTCGGCACCACCTATTATTGGGGCGGGCTGCAGGTGGCGCCGCAAGCCTTCAGCCTGAACGGCGTCAACGTGCCGGCCGGCAGCCTGCTGGGCTTCAACGGGCAGACCAACCCCGACCGGGTGGTGGCGGTGAACCCTGGCACGGGCGCGCTGATCGCCTCGCTCGTGCTGGCGGCGAACTACGACACGCCGGCTGGCGTGTTCCATCCGGGCAGCGGCCACCTGTTCGTGCTCGACCGCCGCACCGGGCCGCACCAGATCGTCGAGATCAATCCGGCCGACGGCACCGTTCTGGCCACCTTTGCCGCGCCGTTCAACGCCAGCTACGCCGGCATGGCGATCGACCCCGTCACGGGCAACATCTGGTTCGGCTCCAACGAGCAGAACACGGTGGTGGAGATCACGGCGGCGGGGCAGGTGGTCCGCAGCACCAACTTCACCGCGCAGGGCGGCGAATCCGGTTCGATCAGCGGCCTGACGTTCGACGCTGCCGGGCGCTTGCTGGTTGCCAGCACCTCCGGCCGCATCCACGTGATCCGCACGGATGCCGACTTTGCCATCGCACGCCCTGTTCTGGGTGCGATCATCGCCAGCCCGCATGCCGGCGTGCCGGCGAACAAGGTGCAGGGTGCGGCGAATGTCGGGCAAGTGGTCGAGCTGGAGGGCCTCAATTTCGGCGCCACCACACGTGTGCTGTTCCCGACGCGAGACAGCAACGGCACCGAGAGCCTGCATTTCGCAACGCCACTGATGGTCAGCGGCGACGGCACGCGTTTGCAGGTGGTGGTGCCCAACACCGCGACCACCGGCGATGTGAAGGTGGTGAACTCGGCCAGCCAGAACTTCGGCTTCTCGGGCTGGGCCGACGGCATCTATCGGAACGTCCAGCTGAGCTTCAAGGCCGACGACGCGACCACTGTGCTGCGCTTCGCCGACAGCGGCATCGAGGACGTGTCGAACGAGAGCTGGGGCCTGGACAACGTCGCCGTCTCGTCCACGGGCGGCACGGTGTTCTCCGATACCTTCGAGGGCAAGGCGCAATCCGCCTGGAGCGACGCGCGCATCGACGGCGTGGCGGGCACCGTGTTCACCCGTTTCTCCGGCCGGTTCGCCAACGAGGCGCAAACGCTCACCCTCGGCGGATTGACCGCCGGGCAAACCTACACCCTGTCCTTCGACCTCTATGCCCTGGACAGCTGGGACGGGCGTGACGGCAGCGACATGTTCCAGGTTTCCGCCGATGGCGTCGTGCTGCTGCGCGATACGATCGCCAACCATGCGCCGAACCAGGGCCAGACCTTCAACGCCAGCGGCGGCGTGCCCCTGCTGGTCGTTCCCACGCTGACCGGAACCTCCGGTCGGCCTGGCGGGCAGAGTTCGTTCACCCTCCAGGGCACGGGCTTCATGGAAGGGGAAACCAAGTTCACTGTCGGCGGCACCGCGTTCGCCGACACGTCGAACGACCCATACCTCTTCGAGGCCTATGGCACCCGCAACGACACCTACGCGGTCACCTTCCCGGTCGTGCTGGACGGCAAGATCCGCGTGACCACCGCGGGCGGCCACGCCGAGATTGCCGGCCCCACCCTTCCGGCCCCGACGCCGTCGCTCTTCACCAGCATCCGGGCGCCATCCCTTGCCGGCGGCCTGGCGAACAATGCCGGCGTGGCGGCCAATGCCGGGCAGACCATCGTGCTGCTGGGCCAGGGCTTCACTTCCTCCACGCTGGTGCAGTTCGAGGGCACCGACGACCAGGGTGTGTCGGGCGTGATCACCCGCGGCGGCCAGGTGAACAATGCCGGCACCGAGCTGTCGGTGCAGGTGCCGGCCCTCGCCCGCACCGGCATGGTGACGGTGCGCGGCGCCGCCGGCGGGAACAGCCTGGCCGTGGTGCCTCTGCTGCGCGGCGCCGGCGGGACGACCACGGCAGGCAATGTGGTGCTGATCGACGGCACCGGCCTGCCGGTGAGCGAGCTGCAGGTGACGGTCGGCGGCAAGGTCGCCCCCTTCTCCATGCGCACCATCACCGACGGCGGCGCCTTCGGCTTCTCCTTGCTCGACGACGATTCGGTGCAGCAACTGCTGACTGTGACAGTGCCGGCGGGCGCGGTCGGAAGCGACATCTCCGTTGTCACCAATGGCGGCACCGCCACGCTCAAGGTCGGCACGACGACGACCCTGTCCCCGATCTCCGCCGCCAATGATGTGGGCGACACCCTGGCGACCGCCCAGGTGGTGACGCTGGCAGGCGGCGAGCGGGTAACGGTCGGCTCCACGTCCGGCGATGGCCCCACCCCCGACATCGATGTGGACCTGTACAGGGTCAGCCTCGCGACCGGCGACCAGCTTCAAGTGTTCCTGGAACAGGGCAGCTATTTCCACCTGCGGGTGTTCGATGAGGCGGGCGTCCAGAAGGCGGCGCAGACCATCTACAGCAGCGGCGGTGCCTCCGCCGGTATGGAATACCGCTCGCCGGGCGTCGGCACCTACTATGTCGGCATCAGCGGCTACGCCAACCAGACCTACAACCCGACCATCACGGCAAGCGGCACCACCGGCTACAACACCGGAAAATACGCCGTCAGCATGACCCGCGCGCAGCCCGGCGTCACGCGCCTGACCGGCATCGCCGCAGCCGCCGATTTGGGCACGCCGGCCGCCGCAACGGTGGCATCGGCCAACCCCGACCAGACCATCACGCTGACCGGCACCGGGCTTTTGGCCAATGAACGCGTGGTGTTCACGACCATGGACGCCAACAGCCCGATGGCGACCGTGACCGTCATGCCCATCAGCGTGGCCGCGGACGGCACGAGCCTGACCGTCAAGGTGCCGCACCAGGCGGCCACCGGCACGGTGCGGCTGGAGCGCGATACCGCGGGCGTCATGCTGCAGGTCGTCCCGGTGCTTCTGGACGTCACCGGGAACGCCGGCGGCCCCTATGCCGGCGGCAGCCTCACCCTGACCGGGCGCGGCTTCATCGAGGCCCGGAGCACGATCCACCTCGGTGACGTCGACGTTGTGGACATCTCACGCAACAACGGCCCTTCGGTCGGTGGCGCTAACATCGGGGGCCAATACGTCCAGAATGGGTCGTTCTCGCTGCAAGCGCCCGGGGGGGCCAAGGCGGGACCGCTGTCGGTGACCACCGTCGGTGGCACAAGCAATGTGCTCAACCTCAGCTTCACCGGCCTCACTGCCACCGCGGCGTCCGGCACCCCCGCGGATGCCGCCAAGGCTTCGGCCAATCCCGGCCAGACGATCACGCTGCAGGGCGACAAGTTCGACACCTCGCTCGACGTGGTGTTTGACACCCGGCGCTCCGATGGGACCGTCACGCAAATGGTGGTGCGACCGGCCAGCGTCGCGGCGGACGGCATGAGTGCCACCGTGGTGGTGCCGACCGACGCGGTCACCGGGCGGGTGCGGGTGATCAGCGACAAGACGGCAACCGAGGCAGCGTTGCAGATCGTACCGCTGCTGACCAACGCCCAGATCGAATATGTAACCGGTACGGCCTTGGTGATGGGCGTGCGGCTTACCGGCCGTGGCTTCGTCGAGGGGCCCGGCAGCTCCTACATCTTCGGCACCATGGTGATCGAGGACATCTCGAACGGCGCTGGCCCCGACGTGCAGGATACCTATGACCCCAACTACACGTACAATGGCAGCGCCTATCTGAACGTGACCTATTCGAACAGCAGCTTCGGGCCGATCACGGTGCGCACCGAGGGCGGCACCAGCGCACCGTTCAGCGTGGGCCTGTCTGGCATCACCGCCACCGCCACCAGCGGTACGCCGGCCAACCCAAGCGAGGCCTCGGCCAATCCGGGGCAGAGCATCACGCTGACCGGCACCGGCCTGTCGGCCACGATCGACATCCTGCTGCACTACCGCGAGAGCGGCTCCGGGGCACTGCGCGCGGTGCACGTGTCGCCAACCTCGGTTGCCGCGGATGGTACCAGCGCGATCCTGGCCTTGCCCGGCTATGTCAACGGCGCGGTGCGGCTGCAGGTGCTGGGCAGCAGCGCCCTGCCGCTGCTTCAGATCGTGCCGGTGATCAACAGCTGGGACGTAAGCGGCTCCAACCTTTACATCTATGGTGGTGGCTTCGTGGAAGGCGGGTCGACCATCGGCTTCGCGGGCGCCACGGTGGTGGACAACTCTCCCGACAGCACCATCGACATCTACTACCAGGCCGCCGCCGACAATACTGGGCTGCGGCTGACCGAACCGGTGCACGGCTTCGGGCCGCTCACGATCACCACCGCCGGCGGCACCTCCGCCCCGGTCGTGCTGAACGAGATGACGCTGCCCTACGGCCATCTGCGCGACGTGGCATTCAACCGCACAACCAGCATGCTCTGGGTTGGCGAGACGCAGAACCCCTCGAAACTGCGTCGTGTCGATCCCGCTACGGGCGCGGAATTGCAGACGATCGACTTCGCCAACGCCACGCTCGGCAGCACGTATTTCTGGGGCGGGCTGCAGTCCGTCCCGGTCGCGTTCAACCTGAACAGCGTGGCCGTTCCAGCCGGAAGCCTGCTGGTGTTCAACGGTGTCACCAACCCCGACCGGGTGGTCGCACTCGATCCTGCGACCGGGACAGTGATCGCTTCCCTGGCGCTGGCCGCGAACTACGACCTGGTGGCCGGCGTGTTCCATCCGGGCACCGGCGACCTGTTCGTGACCGACCGGCGGACAGGGCCGCACAAGATCGTCCGCATCAGCACCGCGACGGGAGCGGAGGTGTCGAGCTTCACCGCGCCGGTTGATGCCGGCAATGGCGGGCTGGCGGTCGATCCGCTCACCGGCAACCTCTGGTATGGCGCGGACAATTCCCAGACGCTGTACGAGATCACCATCGCCGGCGGCGCGGTGCGCAGCATTGCCACGCCTGCCCTCGGCATCAACCAGAACGAGATTTCGGGGCTGGCCTTCGAGAACGACACGACCATCCTGGTGTCGTCCACGCAGGGCCGGGTCTACCGCATCACGGTTTGATGCCATACCAACCGCCCTTGATGTCGACCGATCAAGGATCGGTCGACGGCGGTCTGTATGACTCTTTGCTTTGCGCGCCGCCGCCGGCCAGCCCGGCGCGCGATACCAACCGCCCGAAATGCCGGAAGAGTGGGTATTTTGGGCGGCCGGTATCAGCTGAAGTAGTAGACCCCGATACCGCTGACCTCGAACGCAACGGGTTGGGGGAGCTGGGCCACGGTCACGCCGGTCCAGGTCATGGCGGTTTCGACCAGCCCATTTCCGTCGATATCCGCAAAAATGGTGGCACCGAGATAGCCCGGCAGCCCGTCATTCTCGGCAAAAGTGGCCTGGCTGATCCCCGGGCGCCATCCCCACAACGTCAACGCCTCGCCCGGTTGCCAGTCGGTGATGCAGGACCACACGGAAACGAGGTCACGCCCGTCGATAAAGAACGTGTCGACCCCGGCGCCGCCGGTCAGGAAGTTGTTGCCGCCGCCGCCGTCGACCACGTCGTTTCCCGCGCCCATGCTGGCCGCGTCGTTGCCCCCGCCCAGGTTGGCGAAGTCCCTGCGCGATGTGCCTTGCAGGACATCGCTGCCGTTATCGGCGGGCAGAATGTAGTCGACCGCAGCGGGTCCCATATAGCGCGTCGGCAGGCCGAACTTCAGTTCGCCAGCGACCAGGTTCTGATAGAGTTCATCGGTCGCCGGCTGAGCCAGCAGCGATTCCACGGTGATCGCGGCGAACTCACCGAACTTCAGGCGTTCGACGTTCCGCAGTTCATCAGCGCCGTCGGGGCCATCCACCCGGATGATATTGGCGAGAATCCCGACCTGATAATTCGCGCGCGCCTGGCTATAAACCACCGTGTCGTCGCCCGCGCCGGCGTCCATCCGGTTGGGGTTGGCGTTGCCTGTCAGCATGTCGTCGAACGCCGAGCCGGTCACGTTCTGCGCCGTCCCGGCCGCGCCCAGCGCGAGCGTGACGCCGGCCGGCGCCGCCGAGAGGTCAACAAGCGGCATGGTGATCGCGGCCTGGCCCACGGCGAACGACCCGAAGGCGCCGGCATTGGCATCCTTGAACAGCACGGTGCCGGCGGGCGTGCCGTCGGTCACCCAAAGCTCGTTGCCGGTCGTTCCGTCATCCAGCAGGAACAGCAGGCGCGTGGGATCGACAACCCCGTTCATCGATAGCGGGCCAAGCAGCGTGGGGAAGGAGCCGATGGCGCCAGGCTGGGCATCGAGCAGCAAGGTGGTGCCGATGGCGGTGCCGTCGCTCACCCAGAGTTCCCGCCCGGTCGCAGCACTGTCGGCCACGAACACGGCGCGGCCGTTCACCGTGGTCCACGGGCCGGGATCGCTGGCCAGCGCGCCGGGATTCAGGTTCTTGAACAGCGCGGTGCCGCCCGGGGTCCCGTTGGTCACCCACAATTCGGTGCCGTTGGTGCCGTCGTCCATCGCCACCAGCAGCCGCGTGGGGTCGGCGACGCCATTGACCAGCAGCGGCCCCAGGAACACCGGATCGGCGCCGGCCGCCCCCGGGCGCGCATCGACCAGCAGCACGGTGCCGCCGGCGGTGCCGTCGCTCACCCACACTTCGCGCCCGGCGGCCGCGGTGGTCGCGGCGAACACGGCGCGGCCGTTCACCGCAGTCCAGGCATCGGGCGAGGAGCCGGCGCTGCCGGTGTCGAGGTCTTTGAACAGGGTGGTGCCGCCTGGCGTGCCGTCGGTGATCCAAAGCTCGCGTCCGTGGGTGATGTCGTCCAGCGAGACCAGCAGCTTCGTCGTGTCGGCCACGCCGCCCGCCAGCAGATAGCCCAGCACCTCGGGGTCGGAGCCGGCCAGTCCGGACGCGGCATTGGCCAGCAGGGTCGTGCCCGCCCCGGTGCCGTCGCTGACCCACAGCTCCTGCCCCGCGGTGCCGTCACTGGCCGAGAACACCGCCCGTCCGTTCACGGCGATCCAGCCCGTGGCATTGGCGCTGCCGGCGCCGGGATTGATGTCTTTCAGCTGCACGGTGCCGGCAGCGGTGCCATTGGTGACCCAGATCTCGCGGCCGGTGGTGCCGTCGTCCAGCAGGAACATCGCCCGCGACGCATCCGCCGTGCCGCCGGCGATCAGGGGCCCGATGAAGATCGGCGCGGCATCCGCCACGCCGGGATTGAGGTTGGCAACAAGCACGGTGCCAACGGCGGTGCCGTCGCTGACCCAGAGTTCGTGGCCGTTGGCCGCATCCGTCGCGGTGAACACCGAGCGCGGCCCGACCGTGATCCAGCCGGAGGCGAAGGAGCCGGGGGCGCCGGCATTGATGTCCTTGAACAGGGTGGTGCCGGAAGCGGTGCCGTCAGTGACCCACAGCTCCGCGCCGTTCGCGCCGTCATTTGCCAGGAACAGCACCCGCCCGGGGTCGGCCACGCCGTTGATCGCGAGATAGCCCAGGATCAGCGGTGCGGAGCCCGTGGCGCCATCGCGCACGTCCTTCAGCAGGAAGGTGCTGGAGGGTGTGCCATAGCTGATCCACAGTTCCTGTCCGCGCCCGCTGCCGATTGCCGTGAAGATCGTCGCCATTGCTCGAATCGTCCTTCCCGGGAAAGCCCTGCCGTGAATCTGACCGGTTCGGTGGCGCAACGCGGACGCCGCTCGCGTGGGCCGCCGAGTGCGATACTTGCGTGTGCGAGTTTAACGTTCCCGGCACGGCCGCGTCCAGTGCGGGCAGGTAATACCAATCCTTGGAACCCTCAACACATGAAAGCAGGCAAGGCCAGGGCTCTGCCGTCGCGACGCGAAGTCGCGCCGCGGGGGACCCGCAAAGTGCCAGCGGCCGTTTGATCCCTATTATTTTTCAATAGAATAAGGTCCAGGGGCTTGGCCCGTCGCGCGAAGGCGCGCGCCGGACCTGGCGGGCTTGGGCAGAGCCCAACCTTGCATTCGTTCTATGGGTTGAAGTCAACGAGGGTTGGCGCGGCTGCCGGCCAGGCGGATCAGCCGCCCAGGCGCACCACCAGCTTGCCGGTGTTGCCGCCGCGGAACAGCATGCCCAGCCCTTCCGGCGCGCGTTCCAGCCCCACGATCTCGTGCACGCGGTGGCGCAACGAGCCATCTGCCATGCGCGCTGCGAGCCAGGCGCGGCCCTCGCCGAAGCGTGCGGCGAAGTCGCTGACGATGAAGCCCTCGACGCTCGCGCGCTTGCCGATCAGCTGGCCCATGTTGCGCACGCCATACAGCTCCGCCGCCGCGGTTTGCGAGATGCGGCCGCAGATCACCACGCGCGCCCGCAGCCGCAGGTTGGCCAGCGCTGCATCCAGCATGGCGCCGCCGACATTGTCGTAGAACACATCTAGCCCATCCGGGCAGGCGCGCGCCACGGCGGCGGCGAGATCGGGCTCGGCCTTGTAGTCGATGGCGTCGTGGAAGCCGAGTTCGCGGCACAGCCAGGCGCATTTTTCTGCCCCACCCGCGATGCCAACCACCCGCGCCGCCTCGATGCGCGCCACCTGACCGGCTATCTGCCCGACGCCGCCGGCGGCGCCGGAAACCAGCACCGTCTCGCCCGGCCGCACCAGGCCCACCTCGCGCATGCCGAAATACGCGGTCAGCCCGGTGGTGCCGAGCACGCCGAGCCAGTCGGTGGGCGAGACGCGGTCGGGCAGCTTCTCCACCGCCTCTGCCTCCAGCGTTGGATGGCTTTGCCACCCGGTGCGCGCATGCACGAGGTCGCCAGGGGACAGGCCGGGCACCTTGCTGTCCAGCACGCGGGCGATGCCGCTCGACCGCATGGTCTCGCCGGGCTCGATGCGTGTCACGTAGCCGGGGTTCTCGCTGATCCAGACGCGCATCGCCGGATCGACCGACACGTACAGCGTCTCCAGCAGCACCTCGCCGGGGCCGGGCGCACGCACGGCGACTGTCTCCTCGCCGAAATGCTCCGGCCCGGCGATCCCCTCGGGCCGGGCGCGCAACACGATGCGGCGATTGGCGTTGCGCATTCCGGCCTCCCGTTCAGTAGCCAGAGAGCGCGGCGTAGCGGTCGCTG
The DNA here is from genome assembly GCA_031424895.1 of Rhodospirillales bacterium. Taxonomy (GTDB): domain Bacteria; phylum Pseudomonadota; class Alphaproteobacteria; order Acetobacterales; family Acetobacteraceae; genus CAMDGX01. Next base: position 37,765 of record JANPIH010000331.1, on the reverse strand, counting down.
TGGAATGCCGCGTCGCCGAACGTCGCTTCGGCGACGCGCGCGCGCTTGAGGAAGAAGCCGATCTCGTGCTCGTCGGTCATGCCGATGCCGCCGTGCATCTGGATGCCCTCGTCGCCGGTCAGCCGCGCCGTTGCGTTCGCCTTCGCCTTGGCCAGACTCACCAGCAGGCTGGCGTCGTTGGCGTTGCTGTCCAGCGCATCGAGTGCGGCGGCGATCGCCGAGCGCGTGGCCTCCACCTCGCAGTACATGTGCGCAGCGCGGTGCTTCAGCGCCTGGAAGCTGCCGATCGGAACGCCGAACTGCTTGCGGTCCTTCAGGTATTGCACCGTGCGTTCGAACGCCTCGGCCGAACTGCCCAGCATCTCGGCCGACAGCCCGGCGCGGGCCGCATCCAGGACAGTGTCCAGCAGGTCCGCGCCGCCATCGACCGGGCCCAGCACCGCCTCTGCCCCTACCGCCACGCCCTCGAAGCGGACGCGGGCGGCGTTGCGGCTGTCGACCATGATGGAGCGGCGGCGGGATACGCCGTCCGCAGTGCCCGGCACCAGGAACAGCGTGAGCCCGCGGCGGTCGCCCTCGCCGCCCGATGTGCGCGCCACCACGATCAGCGTGTCGGCCACGTGCCCGTCGAGCACGAACTGCTTGGCGCCGTTCAGCACCCAGCCGGAGCCGTCCTTCTTCGCCGTTGTGGCGATCCAGTACGGGCGATGGTGGGGATGCTCCTCCAGCGCCAGCGCAAAAATCGTCTCGCCGGCGACCAGCCCGGGGAAGTGCGCCGATTTCTGTTCGTCGCTGCCCCCGCGGTCCAGCGCCACCGCGCCGACCAGCGCCGTGCCCAGCAATGGCGTGGCGGCCAGCGTGCGCCCGGCCGCCTCCATCACCTGGCCCAGCCCGACATGGCCGAAGCCGGAGCCGCCATGCTCCTCCGGCACCACGAAGCCGGCCCAACCCAGCTCTGCCATCTCGCGCCACAGCGGGCGGGAGAAGCCGTCGGGGTCCTGGCTGTCGCGCAGCTTGCGCAGCGCCAGGATCGGGGATTTCTCGCGGAAGTAGTCATGCGCGGTCTCGCGCACCATCCGCGCATCGGAGGAGATGATCATCGGCATCGGTCGCGCCTCAATCCGGCAGGCCAAGCACGCGCTTGGCAATGATGTTCAGCTGCACCTCGCTGGTGCCGCCTTCGATGGTGTTGGCCTTGCTGCGCAGCCATTCGCGGCCCAGGCGAACTTCGTCGTCGGAGAAATCGTCGCCCTCCCAGCCCAGCTGCTGCGTGCCGCCGGCCGACAGGATGGTCTCGTAGCGCTGCTTGTTCAGCTCGGTTGCGTAGTACTTGAACATCGCCGACAGCGGCCCCGGTGGCGCGCCGGATTCCGCCTCCTCCGCCGCCCGCCGGCGGGTCAGCGCGAAGGCATGGGCGCTCATCGCATGGCTGGCGACGCGCTCGCGCAGCGAGAAGTCGGCGATGCGCCCGTCCATCTCGCCCACATGCTGCTTGGCCATGTCGGGGATCGGCTTCTCCCGGCTTTTCGCGCCACGCTCGCCGATGCCGCCGATCGACTTGCGCTCGTGCTCTAGCAGCCGCTTGGCGATCGTCCAGCCTTTGTTCAGCTCGCCCAGCAGGTTCTCCTTCGGCACCTGCACGTTCTCCAGAAACGTCTCGCAGAACACCGAATAGCCGCTGATCAGCCGGATCGGCCGCGGCCGCACGCCGGGGTCCGCCATGTCGATCAGCAGGAAGCTGATGCCGTCATGCTTCTTCACCGTCGGGTCGGTACGCACCAGGCAGAAGATCCAGTCGGCATAATGCGCGTTGCTGGTCCAGATCTTGTGCCCGTTGACCAGGAAATGCTCGCCCTGCAGCACCGCGCGCGTTTGCAGCCCGGCCAGGTCGGAACCCGCACCCGGCTCGGAATAGCCCTGGCACCAGCGGATCTCGCCGCGGATGATTTTGGTCAGGTGCTCCTGCTTCTGCGCCTCGGTGCCGTATTCCAGCAGCACCGGGCCGAGCATCGAAAGCCCCATGCCCACCAGCGGCGCGCGACAGCCGAGCGCCTTCATCTCCTCCTCCAGGATCATGCCCTCCTCCTTCGAGAGCCCGCCGCCGCCATAGGCCTTCGGCCAGGTCGGCGCCGTCCAGCCTCGGTCGCGCATGCGCTCGAACCACAGCTTTGAATCCGGGTTCGCGAAGGTCACGTTCTTACCGCCCGACACCGCTTCCTCGGCCGGCATCGGCGTGCGCATAGAAGGCGGGCAGTTCGCCTCCAGCCAGGCGCGGGTTTCCGTGCGGAATGCCTCGAGAGCCTGCATTGTCGTCTCCTCCCCTCGTTCGCGCCCAGCGGCGCCCTCTGTGCTCAGCGAACCACTGCCCGGCGCGGCGTGCAAGCCGGACAAGCCCTCCGCCGCATGGTTTCGCGCGCAGGTGGCATGCGCTAGTTTGGCTCCATGTTCCACGACGCGCGCCACCTGCCAGCCGGCTCGGTGCTGGAGGCCGAAATCTGCATCGTCGGCGCGGGAGCCGCGGGCATCATGCTCGCCTACAGCCTGCGCGAGGAGGCCGGACGAAGTTGGGGGTTGCGCGTGTCCCTGCTGGAGTCCGGCGGCATGGAGCTGGAGGAGCCAACCCAGGCGCTGTATCTGGGCGAGTTGCGCGGCGTGTCCCACCCTGACCTCGACGCCTCGCGCCTGGGCAACACCCACGACCTGCTCGGCCGCAACTTCATGGACCACCCCTGGCCGGCGCATGATGGCTTCGTCGCCTCCAGCCGCGACGGCCTCGACCTGCGCCTGCATCTCGACGATCTGGTGGCCCACGGCGTAACTGTGCTGGCAACCTTGGCCCCGGGCGTGCCGGAGAAACGCACCATCTGCCGCGCGGTGGAACTGGTCGGCCTGGAGATGGGCCGCCTGGGCGTCGGCCGGCTGCGCGGCAACACGCTGGGCGACACCGATTCCTGGCCGGGTGACCTCCAGGACAGCCGCCAGCACATGTGCACCACCCGCATGGCGGACTCGCCGCGCCAGGGCGTGGTCGATGCGCAATGTCGCGTCCACGGCGTGGCCAACCTGTACATCGTCAGCAGCTCGGTCTTCCCCGGCTCCGGCTTCGCCAACCCGACGCTGACCATCGTGGCCCTGGCGCTGCGGCTGGGCGAGCGGCTTCAAAGGGAGTCGCAGTAAGCATGTTCTTTTTTGAAAAAAAGAACCAAAAAACTTTCACTCTTTCGCGCCCGCGCGTCGGGTCAAAATGGACGAAAGTCTTTTTGCTTCTTTTTCTACAGAAAAAGAAGACCTTCCTTGCTTCCTTTCAAGGTTCCCCCGCATGGACGCACTGATCGGCCACACCGGCTTCGTCGGCGGCAACCTGCTGCGCCAGCACTGGTTCGACGCCTGCTTCAACACTTCCAACATCGAGACCATCGCCGGCCAGGATTTCGGCACGCTGGTGTTCTCCGGCGCCCAAGCGAAGAAGTGGTGGGCCAACCAGAACCCGGCGGAGGACCGCGCCGGCATCCAGCGCGCGCTCGATGCGATGCGCGGCGTCACTGCCCGGCGCGTGGTGCTGATCTCCACCATCGACGTGGTGCCGCAGGTTGCCGGTGCCGACGAAGGCTTCGACTGCGCCGCCCACTGCACCCACCCCTACGGCGAGCATCGCCTGTGGCTGGAACAGGAACTGCGCGCCCGCTACCCCGCCATGCTGACGGTGCGCCTGCCCGGCCTATTCGGCCCCGAGCTGCGCAAGAACATCCTCTACGACCTGCTGCACGACAACCAGGTGGACAAGATCGACCCAGCCGCGCGCTTCCAGTTCTACGACCTCACCGCACTCTGGGCCGACATCGCCCGCGCCCAGCACGCCGGCCTGTCGCTGGTCCATCTCGTGCCCGCCCCGGTGCTGACGGGCGACATCGTGGCGCGCTTCTTCCCAGGCGCGAAGGTCGGCACCCCGCCGGCTTCCGGCAGCCCGTCCTACGATTTCCGCACCCGCCACGCCGCGGTGTTCGGCGGCAGCGGCGGATACATCCAGACCGCCGACGACGTGTTCCGCCGCCTTGCCGCCTTCATCGCCGCCGAGCGCCCCGCATGAGGCTCGCCGTCTCCAACATCGCCTGGGCGGCCGACGAGCAGGGCGCGATCCTTGCTGCCTTGCCCGAACTCGGTGTCACCGGCATCGAGGTCGCCCCCACCATGGTCTGGCCGAACTGGGACGGTGCGACGCCGGCGGCCGCGCGTGTGCTGCGCGACCGGCTGGCGGGGCAGGGCTTCGCGGTCCCCGCGCTGCAATCGATCTTGTTCGCCCGCCCCGACCTGCACGTGTTCGGCGACGCCGCCAGCTGGGCCGCGCTGGTTGCCCACATCGCCCGCGTCGCCGCCCTGGCCGCCGCACTCGGCGCCGGCGTGATGGTGTTCGGCTCCCCGCGCAACCGCCTGCGCGGCGAACGCACGCCGGAGCACGCTGTGGACCAGGCCGTTCCGCGGTTCCGCGCGCTCGCTGAAGCCTGCCGCACCGAAGGCACGGCACTCGGCATCGAGGCAAATCCGCCCCAATACGGCGGAGACTTCCTGCTGCGCTGGACCGACGCGGCGGACCTGGTCGCTCGCGTCGACCATCCCGGCGTGGTGCTGCATCTCGACACCGCCTGCATCGCTCTCGCCGGTGACGACCCCGCCCAAGCCGCCGCCGCCTGCGCCGCGCGCCTCGGCCATTTCCACGTCAGCGCGCCGATGCTCGCACCGGTCGACGACGCCAGCGACATTGCCCACCCCGCCATCGCCGCCGCCCTGCGCGCCGGCGGATATGCCGGCTGGGTGTCGATCGAGATGCGCCGCACCGACACGCCGCTCGACACGATCCGTCGCGCCGCGTCCCATGTGCGGGCCTGCTACGCATGATGCTCTCCGTCGTCATGCCCGCCTACAACGAGGAAGCGGTGATTGCCGACACCGTCCGCGCGCTCGCCGCCGAGCTTGACCGACAGGCCATCGCCTACGAAATCCTGGTCGTGAACGACAAAAGCCGCGACGGCACCGAGGCGGTGCTGCTGAACCTGGAGCGCGCGTTCCCCCGTCTGCGCCACGTCAACAACCCCGGCCCGCACGGCTATGGCTACGCGGTGCGCCACGGCCTCGCGCATTTCCGCGGCGATGCCGTGGTCGTTGCCATGGCCGACGGGTCGGATGCGCCCGGCGACGTGGTGGCCTATTTCCGCAAGATCGAGGAGGGTTACGACTGCGCGTTCGGCATGCGCTTCGCGCCGGGAACCCAGGTGGTCGGCTACCCGCGCGCCAAGCGGCTGCTCAACCGCGCCGGTAACCGCCTGATCGCATGGTTGGTCGGCAGCGACTACACCGACTTCACCAACGGCTTCAAATGCTTCCGCCGCGAGGTGATCGAACGCATGCAGCCGCTGGTCGGCGCGCAGTTCAATCTCACCATCGAGATGTCGATCAAGGCGGTGCTGGGCGGCGCCCGCTTCGCCGTCGTGCCGAACAGCTGGATCGAGCGCGCCGGCGGCGTATCAAAGTTTCGCCTGGTCCAGGCCGGCACGCTCTATCTGGCCACCATCGCCTATTGCCTGCTGCAACACCGCCTGGCGCGCGGCGGCGCCGTGCGCTGAGCCGGGCGTGCGATCGGCAGAGGCGGAACCGCCGGAGCCGTGAATCGCCCGCCCCGCTTCAGGGTGCGTGCGATCGGCAGAGGCGGAACCGCCGAAGCCGTGAATCACCCGCCCAGCTTCAGGGTGCGTGCGATCGGCGGAGGCGGAACCGCCGGAGCCATGAATCGCCCGCTCAGTTGCCGAATGGGTGGCAATCACGTTGCGCGTGCGGGCGTAGTCCATCGTCGTGCTGTGGCGCTGGGCTGCGATGTGGTAGCGCGGATGATGCGTCGTCGCTTCCAGGACCTGCAGCAGATACTCGCTCATTACCGCCAGGATGATGCAGACCAGGAAGAACAGCCCGGAGATCTGCAGGCTCAGCGACGTCCAGCCGGCGGCCACGTCGTCGCGCACCACGTAGATCAGCACCGAATACAGCGCGTACAGCATGGTGATCACGCTGATCCCGAGCGACATCAGCGTGATGATCCGCAGCGGCCGTGCCGAGGTCGAGAACAGCAGATCCACCGCCTTCGCCGCCTGCTCGCGTGTCGAGGCGCGGTTCTGCCCGGTGCCCGGCAGCCTGTTGTATTCGACGGTGGCATAGGGATAGCCGGACAGCGCCGGCAGGAACATTAGCGAGCGGTGCCGGTCCACCGCCTCCAGCATGTAGTTCAGCACGCCGCGGTTCAGCAGCCGGTAGCTCGACATCGCCTGCGGTGCATCGACCTCGATCAGCCGCGACAGGGCCGCCACGAAGCCGCGCACCACGATGTTGGCCAGCCCCCGGTTCGCCAGCCGTTCGCGCGGCAGTGCATACACGATGTCCACGCCTTGCAGCGCGCGTTCCACCATCTGCGGGATCAACTCCGGCGGATCGACCGTCGGGTCGAGCGTCACGATCATGTCGCCGATCGCGTGGTCCAGCCCCGCGGTCAGCGCGATGTTGTCGCCCTTGCGGCGCGCGAGCGCATAGAGTTGGATATTGCGCGCGTGCGCCTGCACCTCGGCAATGCGCGCCCGCGTGGCATCCGTGGAGGCATCGTCCACCACCAGGATCTCGTAATAGGCGAAGGCAGCCTCCATCACGCCGGACAGCCGTTCGAGCGCTGGGCCAATCGACTGCTCCGCGTCGCGCACGCGCATCACCACCGACACAAAGATGTCGCGCGTTCTCATGAAGCCTCCAGGGTTGCGTCGACGTAATCGTAAACGTCGAAGATGTTGTCGAGCTTGCTGCCCAGGATCGACACCAGGCGCGGCGCCACCGAATCGCGATGATACAGGATCGGTCGCGCATCGTCCCCTTGCGTGCCGTCGGGGATGGTCTTGATGTCGAACAGGGATCGCACATGGATCGCCCCGTCCAGCGCCGGCAGGAACCGCCGCGCATCGCGCAGCATCCAGGCGAAGCGCGAGACCGGGGGCGGCTGCAGCACCTCGTTCGGATCACGCCCGGGGGCCGACGCCTCCGGCCATGACAAATGCGGCGTGTAGCGCACATGCGTCAGCGAGTGCAGGCCCTCCGACGGGAACGGCATCGTCGAGAAGAACGGCCCGTCCATCACCGTCACCGCCATGTGCTTCAGCACCGCCGGCGGCTCGATCAGCGCCACCTCGGTCAACTGGTGCACCAGGCGCGGGCGCAGCGCCGGCGGCTCCGGCACAACGCGGTTCAGCGCGGAATAGGTGCAGTTGAACACCCAGCCAGCCACCAGCTCGCTCCCGTCCGCCAGGCCCACCGCGACGCCATTGTTCGCAGGGCCGAGGCGCGCCACCCGGGTCGACATGCGCCGCTCCACCCCGGTCGCCGCCAGCTGCCCGGCGAGAAATTGGCGCAGCGCCCGCACATCGAAGGCGGGCTCCACCACCTCGTACACCGCCTCGATCAGCCGCGGCGAGAACATCCGCCGGTCCGCATCGCTCGCCGGCCCCAGTGCCGCGCCGATCGCCGCGGCGAAGCGTTCGAAGTGGCGGTAGCCGACTTTTGAATCGCCGCGCGCGATTGCATACAGGTGGCGGAACGACTCGAACACGCCCTCGGGAAAGCTGCGCCGGAACACATCCAGGTTGCTGCGGCTGCGCACCGCGGTCAGGAAGCTGCGCGGATAATGGTAGCCGTTGTGCAGCCGCGCCTGGTTCACCCGTGAGGCGCGCGACAGCAACCCCTGCGCCTCGTCCACCAGCACCACGCGGCCGAAGCGCCGGCGCAGGTGGATGGCCAGGCAGCAGCCGTAGAAACCCCCGCCGATCACCAATGCGTCAGGCCGGTCCATCGCCTATTCGATCCGCGGCAAATCGAAATGCGGGCCCTCGGCCACCGCCGCCAGCCCCGCGGGCAGGGCGCCCGGCAGCCGGTCCGGATAGGACGGCAACAGAAAATCCGCCGGGGCGTCTAGCTGGCGGATGCGCCGGATCGACCGTAGCTCCTGTTCCAGCGTGGCGGCGGTCGACGTCCTGATCGGGTTGTCGCGCTGCACCAGCTTCGCCTGGATATGCTCCGGCGGGAGCACGATCGGCTGCGTGGCGGGGTCGGCCCAGGTGGACACCACGAACACATCGCGCCCGAGGCCGGCCAGCGAGGCAACATGCTTCAGCGGCGGATGCCACATCGAAAGTGCCGCCGCATCGTGCCAGGCCAGCGTCGAGTAGAGGCCGACCGTTGCGGCCCACAGCCGGCTGCCCTCCGGGAGTTGGGCAAAGGCCGCAACATGGCTGTCATGAATGGGCGCCATTGCCTGCCAACCGCGCGCGATCGTCACCGGCATTCGGGCATCGCCGTACAGGGAGCCGAACAGGTTGTGCGGCACGACGAGGTAGGTGATACCCAACAGCCGCAACGGCACAAGCATCGCTGGCGCCAGCACAATTAGACGCAGCACCAGCAGTCCCGCCCCGAGCACCACAACCGCTTCGGCGTGGGCGAGCTGGAAAGGATAGTCGTGCAGCGGCGAGATCGTCACCGCCAGCAGCGGCACCAAACCGAGCACCAGCACCACCGGCAACAGGGCAACGGCGAGGCGTGCGGTGGGGGGTTCAGGCACGGCAAGGTTCATGGCGACAGTATGCGGCTGGTTTCGTGGCGGTTCGAGCCTTATCTCATACAAGAAGGTACGAAATCACGCAGTCGCCACATGCTTCCCTGCCGCACGCGCACGCGGGTCGTGCGTGCTGGCGCCGCATGATCATCCGCGCCGTTATGGCCGCGTGAGCAAATGTGGCCGCCCCGGCGTGCGCAGCGGCTCGGCCAGTTGCGCGAACTCGCACAGCAGCCGGCGCGTGTCCCGCGGGTCGACGATCTCCTCCACCTGGAACGTCTCGGCGGTGCGGAACGGCGAGCGCAGCTTGTTCAGCCGGTCCTCGATCTCCCGCAGCTTCGCCTTTGGATCTTCCGCGCCCTCGATATCGGCGCGATACGCCGCCTCGATCCCGCCCTCCAGCGGCAGGGAGCCCCACCAGCCCGACAGCCACGCATAGCGCAACGCCAGCCGTCCGGCCGGCGTGTGCACCGCGCCGGCCACGCCGAATGAATTGCGTACCACGACCGTGCACCACGGCACCGTCGTCTGGTTCATCGCCGCCATCGCGCGTACGCCGTGCCGGATCACGGCACTGCGCTCCGCCTCCACGCCGATCAGGAAGCCCGGGCAGTCCATCAGGTAAACCACCGGCAGGTGGAACGTCTCCGCCAGGTCCACGAACCGCACCACCTTCTGGCAGGCATCCGCCGTCCAGGCGCCGGCATAGTGGTATGGGTCGGACGCCATCAGCGCCACCGGATGCCCGCCCAGCCGGGCCAGCCCGGTGATCACCGAGCGCCCGAAATTCCGCCCCATCTCGAAGAAGCTGCCCTGGTCCACCACCGTGTCGACGATGGTTCGCATCTTGTATACCTTGCGCCGATCGCGCGGGATCGCCTTCATCAGCGTCTCGTCGCGGCGCCCCGGATCGTCGCTGCAGGGCTCCACCGGCGGCACGCCATGCACGCTCGACGGCAGGTAGCTGAGGAACCGCCGCGCCCGCGCGAACGCCTCCTCCTCCGTGTCCACCGCATCGTCCACGCCGCCGGCCTTGGTCTGTATCTCCCAGCCACCCAGTTCCTGCTTGGTCACGTTGTGGCCCAGCGCGTTCACCACCGGCGGGCCGGCGACGAACATCGCCGAGGTGCCCTTGGTCATGATCGAATAATGCGTCGCCGCCAGCCGCGCCGCCCCTAGCCCGGCCACGGACCCCAGCCCCAGCCCCACCACCGGCACCTGCGACAGGTTGTCGGTCGCCAGGAAGAACCCCTCTGTCCCGCTCACGCCGCCCGGCAGGTTCGCCCGCCCGGTCGTCTCGATCGTTTTCACGCTGCCGCCGCCGCCAGAGCCCTCGATGATGCGGATGATCGGCAGCCGGAACTGGGCGGCCATCTTTTCCGCCATGATCGGCTTGGCCTTGATCGTGGCATCCGCCGAGCCGCCGCGCACGGTGAAGTCGTCGCCCACCACTACCACCGCGCGCCCATCCACATTGCCGCGCCCGAACACGCAGTTCGACGGCACCAGCTCCAGCAGATGGCCCTCTGCGTCGTACTGCGCCTTGCCGGCGATTGCACCCACCTCGTGGAAGCTGCCCTGGTCCAGCACGCCGTCGATCCGCTCGCGCACCGTCAACCGGCCGCCATCATGCTGGCGCTTCACCTTGTCCGCCCCGCCCATCCGGCGGGCCATCTCCTCGCGGCGCCGCAATTCGTCCAGTTCCGGCTGCCAGGTCATTGCGCGTTTCCTCCGCTCCTGGCGCCATGATGCGCCCGATCCGCGCCCGCGCAACCCCGCCGCATTGCCCCCACCCGCAATGCCGCTAAGCTTCCGCGGCAAGGGAGGCATGACGCATGGCGAAATGGGTGCGGCTGGCGCATGGCGGTGGCGGAGCCTTCGGCACGCTGGCGGATGACGGCGCGGTCGCGATCCACCGCGGCGACATGTTCGACCAGCCCGTGCCCACCGGCGAAACCGTGCCCGCCGCCGCCGTGGTGCTGCGCGCCCCGGTGCGCCCCGGCAAGTTCATCGGGCTGTGGAACAATTTCCACGAACTCGCCGCCAAACAGGGCAACGCCATCCCGACCGACCCGCTCTATTTCCTGAAATCCCCCGGCAGCATCATCGGCCCCGACATGCCGATCCTCCCGCCCCCCGGCTACAGCGGCCGCGTCATCTACGAAGGCGAACTCGGCATCGTCCTCGCCCGCCGCCTCACCCACGCCACCGAAGCCGAGGCCAAGGCCGCCATCTTCGGCTACACCTGCATCAACGACGTCACCGCCATCGAGTTCTTCGCCGCCGAGCCCGCCTTCCCGCAATGGGCCCGCGCCAAGTCGCCGGACAGTTTCGGCCCCGTCGGTCCCTGCATCGACACCGATTTCAACCCCGCCGCCGCCCGCGTCCGCGTCTTGCTCAACGGCCGCGAACGGCAAAACTACCCGCTCGCCGACATGATCCTCCCCCCCGCCCGCATCCTCGCCCTGCTGAGCCGCGAAATGACACTGGAGCCTGGCGACCTCATCGCCTGCGGCACCTCCGTCGGCCCCCTGCCGATGCGCCCGGGCATGACGGTCGAGGTCGTCATCGACGGCATTGGCACCCTGCGCAACGTGTTCGCGCCCACGGAGGCCCAGCCATGAGCGAGCCGATCTTCGCTGGCCTGCCCATCTTCGCCGGCCTAAAAGTCATCGACTGCGCCAGCTTCATCGCCGGCCCCGCCGCCGCCACCATTCTGGCCGACCACGGTGCGGAGGTGATCAAGATCGAGGCCCCCGGCGCCGGCGACCCCTACCGCCAGCTGCACTCGCGCCCCGGCGCGCCCAATCCCGGCATCGACTACGCCTGGCTCGCCGTCTCCCGCAACAAGCGCGGCCTTGCGCTCGACCTCAAGGCGACAGATGGCCGCGCCGTGCTCGAACGCCTGGTTTCCCAGGCCGATGTCTTCGTGACCAATTTTCCTCTCCCGGTCCGCGAACGCCTGAAAACCCGCTATGCCGACTTCGCCGCCAGCTATCCCCGCCTGATCTATGCCTCCCTCACCGCCTATGGCGAAGCCGGCCCCGAAGGGGAGAAAACCGGCTTCGACACCACCGCCTACTGGGCCCGCTCCGGCCTGATGGACGAGGTCCGCGCCGACCACGCCGCGCTGCCCGCCCGCTCGGTGCCCGGCATGGGCGACCACCCCACCGCCAGCGCCCTGTTCGGTGGCATCGCCGCCGCCCTCTATCGCCGCGAGCGCACCGGGCAGGGCGGCGAGGTCCGCGCCAACCTGATGAACGCCGGCATGTGGGCCAACACCTTCCTCATCCAGGCCGTGCTGTGCGGCGCCACCATCCCGCCACGCCCCCGGCGCGACGACGCCCCCAACGCGCTCGGCAACCTCTATCGCGCCAGCGACGACCGCTGGTTCATCATCGCCGTGGTCAGCGAGGATCGCCAATGGGCGCCGCTCGCCACCGCCATGGGCCTCGCCGCGCTGATCGGCGACCCCCGCTTCGCCACCACCTCCGCCCGCCGCGCCAACGCCCGCGCCCTGATGGCCATCTTCGACGAGGTCTTCGCCACCGCCCCCCTCGCCGAATGGCGCGCCCGCCTCGATGCCGCCGGCATCACCTTCGGCCCGATCGGCACCACCCCCGAGATCGCCGCGGACGAACAGGCGCTCGCCATCGGCGCCCTGCGCCCCATCGAAGGCACGCCCTGGCTGACGGTCGACTCCCCGTTCTCCATCGAAGGCGCCCCCAAGACCGCGGCCCACCGCGCGCCCGAGATCGGCGAACACAGCAACGACATCCTGCGCGATGCCGGATACTCGGACACCGAGATCGACGCCCTTCGGCAGTCCGGCGCGGTCGCGTGAGCAAAATGTTCTTTTTTGGAAAAAAGAACCAAAAAACTTTCTATCCCTTTGCACGGTGCCCGCCTGGGCATGCATGGTGCAAAGGAATGAAAAGTCTTTTTGCTTCTTTTTCTTCAGAAAAAGAAGGCCTTTCCTTCCTTCTGGAGGCAAACCCATGCCCACGCTGACCAACAACGGCGTCAAGATCCACTACGAAACCCACGGCTCCGGCCCGCCGCTGCTCCTGTCGCATGGCTTCTCCGCCACCTCCGCGATGTGGCGCGGCCAGATCGAGCCCCTGTCGCGCAACCACACCCTGATCCTGTGGGACATGCGCGGCCACGGGAACTCGGACTACCCCGCCGACCCAACCCTCTACAGCGAGGACGCCACGGTATCGGACATGGCCGCCATCCTCGACGCCGTCGGCGCGCCCACGGCCATCATCGGCGGCCTCTCGCTCGGCGGCTACATGTCGCTCGCCTTCCATCTGCGTCACCCTGAGCGCTGCCGCGCCTTGCTGATCATCGACACCGGCCCCGGCTTCAAGAAGGACGAAGCCCGCGATGCCTGGAACGCCCGCTCCCACGAAACCGCCGCCCGCTTCGATGCCGAAGGCCTCGCCCCGCTGCAGAAGGGCACCGCCGAGCGTTCGCAATCCCGCCACCGCGACGCCACCGGCCTGGCCCACGCCGCGCGCGGCATGCTCACCCAGCGCGACGCCGGCGTGATCAACTCGCTGCCCGGCATCAAGGTGCCGTCGCTGGTTTTGGTCGGCAGCAACGACACCCCGTTCCTCATCGCGACCGACTACATGGCCGCGAAAATCGAGGGCAGCAACAAGGTCGTCATCCCCGATGCCGGCCACGCCGCCAACATCGACCAGCCCGCCGCATTCAGCGCAGCGGTCCTCGCCTTCCTCTCCAAGCTCACCTGAAAGGCCCCATACCAATGGCCAGCTACAAGGACATCGCCGCCACCAGCGACGGCCGCGTCGGCATCGTCGAGATCCGCAAACCGCCTAACAACTTCTTCGACGTCGCGCTGATCCACCAGATCGCCGAGGCCATGGAAGCCTTCGACGCCGACCCCGACATCCGCTCCGTTCTGTTCTGCGCCGAAGGAAAAGCCTTCTGCGCCGGCGCCGATTTCTCCAGCCGCCCCGATACCGGCCTCGTCACCGAGGAAGGCGGGCAGATCACCAAGCATCTCTACAAGGAAGCCATCCGCCTGTTCCGCACCAAGAAGCCGATTGTCGCCGCCATCCAGGGCCCTGCGATCGGCGGCGGCCTTGGCCTTTCCCTGGTCGCCGATTTCCGCATCGCCGCCCCCGAGGCCCGCTTCAGCGCCAACTTCACCCGCCTCGGCTTCCACCCCGGCTTCGGCCTCACCGCCACCCTGCCGCGCCTGGTGGGCCAGCAGAAGGCCGCGATGATCTTCTTCACCGGCCGCCGCCTCACCGGCGACGAAGCCCTGGCCATCGGCCTCGCCGACCAGGTCGTCCCGCTTGCCGACCTGCGTGCGACTGCCCTGGCCTTTGCCGCCGAGATCGCCGTCGCCGCCCCGCTCGCCCTGCAATCCACCCGCGAAACCCTGCGCCGCGGCCTGGCCGACGCCGTTGAAACCGCGACCGAGCGCGAACTGGTCGAACAGGAATGGCAGCGCCGGACGGCGGACTTCAAGGAAGGCGTGAAGGCAATGGGCGAGCGGCGGGCGCCGGCGTTCCAGGGGCGGTAGCAAGAAAGGCAAGGAAGCATCTTCTTTTTCTGTAGAAAAAGAAGCAAAAAGACTTTTATCCATTTGCGCCGTGAGTGACCGGTTGGCATCGAGCAAAGGGATAGAGAGTTTTTTGGTTCTTTTTTTCAAAAAAGAACATGCTTCCTTCCTAGACCGTTCCCACCGGCGTCGCCGGCGACCCCACCGCCCCTGGCAACCGCAGCGGCGGCGCGGTCATCAGGAACCGGCTGCGCCCGTTCGCCCGCAGCCAATCGGCCAGTTCGGTGAAATACCACATCTCGCCGAGGTAGCAGCCGAGCTTGAACAGGCAATGCGCATGCAGCGGCAGCGTCGCGCACGGATCGGCCGAGCCTGGCCGCGCGGGCATTGCTTCGACCGCGTAATTGTCGGCGAACAGCGCCACCGCCCCGCTATCGGTGATCCATTGCAGCAATCGGTCATCGCGCCCATCGAGCGCGCTTGTCGTGCCGAACAGCACGTCCCGGTCGGGCTGCTTCTTCATCTCCAGCAGCAATTCGGCGAACCCGGTGCGCAGGCAAACCATGTCGCCTTCCTCCACCACCACGCGGTCCTTCTCCAGGATCGCCATGAGGTCCGCATAGCCAACTACCTTGCCGCTGCGCCCGTGATGCGCCAGCAGGTCGATCATCACCGCGCGGCCCTGCACGCAGGTGGCCGCGATGTTCTCCACGCCCAGCTTGTGCGCCCCCGGCGGCACCGGGTTCGGCCGCCCTTCCACGCCGCGGTCGTATTCCAGCGGGCCCGCGATGTCGGTGCCGGCGCGGAAGCCGTTGTAGAACACGTCCTCCATCTTCCCGTCGCCGTCCACGTCGAACATCTGCCCCACATGTGCCAGCGTGTCCCACTGCGTGGAATACTGCAGCGTCAGTAACACGCGGTCGTCGCAGATCACATCCAGAGCATTGGGATCGTAGCAGCGCAGCGGCACCGCCATGTTCGGCCGCCCGTCGCGGAAGGTGGGCATCAACTCCGGCGGATGCCGCCGCGGGCTCAGGATGGCGCCGCCCGGATAATCCAGCGGCAGCGACAGGCAGAACGCCCGGCCCTCCTTCACCTCGGCAATCCCCTGCAACACCTTCGCCGGCGTCAGCAGGTTCAGCCGCCCCAACTGGTCGTCGGGGCCCCAGTCGCCCCAGGTCGACCCCTCGGGGCGGCGGGTCCAGCGCGGATTGGTCATGGTATGAGTCCCCTAGAAAAGGATTCTTCTTTTTCTGAAGAAAAAGAAGCAAAAAGACTTTTATCCATTTGCATCGCGCCTGACCGGTTGGCACCGGGCAAATGGATAGAAAGTTTTTTGGTTCTTTTTTTCAAAAAAGAACGTTCTTCCTTTCAAGCCGCCTGCTCCAGCGTCGGCGCCGAATCCGCAACCGTGGTCCGGTGCAGATCGCGCACCTGCTCGGCCGGATACCGCCGCGCCCGGTGCATCGTCGCGCGATTGTCCCACATCACCAGGTCATTCTGCCGCCAGCCGTGGCGATAGACGAACCGCGGCTGCGTTGCGTGCTCGGTGAGGTCGCGCAGCAGCATCAGCGCTTCCGGCACCGGCCAGCCATGGATCGACCCGGCATGGGACGACAGGAACAGGGACAGCCGCGCCGTTGCCGGATGCCGCCGCACCAGCCGTTGCGGCACCGGGGCGAAGCGCTGTCGCTCCTCCGCGGTGAAGTCGGTAAAGCCGAGCGTGCCGCGCGAGTGCAACTGGGTGTGGTCGCACACCAGGTCGCGTACCAGCGCCTGGGTCGCGTCGTCCAGCGCATCCCACGCCGCGCGCATGTCGGCGAACTCCGTGTTCCCTCCGTGGTCCGGGATCACCCGGGCCGACAACAGCGAGAACTTCGCCGGTGTTGGCTTGAACGAACTGTCCGAGTGCCACAGCATGTTGCCCAGCGCGAACAACCGCTTGCGGTCGTCGCGCGCCAGCACGCGCCCGTCCTTGTCGACGTTGGAGATGTCGTTGACATCCATCGCCAGGCGCCGCTCCGCGCCCTGCACGATATCGCCGGTCGCCGTTTCCAGCGGGCCGAAATGCCGGCTGAAGGCGAGTTGCTGCGCGTCGTTGACCTGCTGTTCGGGGAACACCAGCACGGCGAACTGGTCCATCGCCGCCTCGATTTCGGTGGCCAGATTGCCGCTGATGGCCTGGCGCAGGTCGATGCCGGTGACGATACCGGCGAAATCCGGTCGTGCCGGGTCGATGGGGGCGATCCGCATGGTTTCCTCCGTTCCACCTGTTGCAGCGACGATACCGAAGGCCCCGCCGCCCCGCTACCCGTTCAGCGCCTGCTCGATCAAGTCGCCCATCCGGGCGAAGTCGACGTCTTCGTTGTAGGCCTGCGCCGAAAGCCGCAGCCAGAGCCGGTTGTTGTGCACGATGATCGGCACGTCGGTCCCTGCCTCCAGCAACCGTTCGCGCAACGAAGCCGCCTGCGAAGCCTCGCCGCCCGGGAGCCGCACCATCGCCATTGCGCCGGCTGCCCGATTGCCCGCGCCCGTTTCTGTTGCCCAACGCGCGGCCAGCGCTGCTGCGGCCGAACCCGCCAAGGCGGCGTTGCGCGCCATCAGGGCGGCACCGCCCATCCGCGCATGGAATGCCAGCGCCGCCGGCACTGCGAGCCACGCCGAGGGGTCGCGCGTGCCGGTCCAGTCGAACTCGGCGGTGAAGCCTTGGCCGTAGCCGTGGCTGATTACTGCCGGGTGGATGCCGGCCTGCCGGTCCGCCCGCGCCCACAGGAAGCCGCAGCCTTTCGGCGCGAACAGCCATTTGTGGCAGTTGCCGACATACCAGTCCGCATCGAGCGCCGTCAGGTCGAGCGCCACCTGCCCCGGGGCATGCGCCCCATCCACCAGCACCCGCACGCCGCGCGCATGGCACGCCGCAATCATTGCCTGGATCGGCAGCAGCAGCGCCGAGGACGAGGTGATGTGGTCCAGCACCGCCAGCTTCGTGCGCGGCGTGAGTGCGCCCGCCAACTCCGCCAGTATGTCGGCATCGTCCGGCCGCGGGAAGGCGATCGGCACTTCCACCATGCGCGCGCCACTGATCGCACAGACATGCCGGATCGTGTTGCGCACTGCGCCATAGACATGCCCGAGCACCACTATCTCGTCGCCCGGTGCGAAGGGCAGCGAGCGCAGCACGCCGTTGATGCCCTCCGTCGCATTGCCGACGAAGCCGATATCCGCCCCGCGCGCGCCGAGGAACGCGCCCAGTTCCTCCGCCGCCGCGCGCAGGGCCGGGAGGATGGTGCCGTTGAAGAAGCGGCTCGGTTGCCGCTCCATCCGCGCCCGCCATTCGTCCTGCGCCGCCAGCACGGGGCGCGGCGTGGCGCCATAGGCCCCGTGGTTGGTCGTTGCGAAGCCGTCGTCCAGGAGGAACTCCCCCCGGACGGCCGCACCCGGTTGCATCAGCCGGCCATCGCCGGGCGCGTGCCACGCCAGGGCGTTGCCTTTTCGTAGGCCTGGCAGACCCGCAGCAGCAGCGCATCCTCGAACGGCCGCGCCGCCATTTGGATGCCGACCGGCAACCCGCCCTCACCGAAGCCGGAGCAAATCGTCATCGCCGGCTGGCCGGTGAGGTTGAACGGGATGGTGAAGCCAGGTTTCTCCAGGCTCGACCATTTCGGCATGCCCTCGATCTTCGGTGCTTCGGTCGGGGCGCCGGCGGTCAGCAGGATGTCGACGTCGGTCATCGCGGCGGCGACCGCCTGTTGCAGCTCGCGCCGGCGCCGCACCGCCTCGACATAGTCCGCGCCGCTGATCAGGCCGCCGAAGGCGACGCGGTCGCGGAACAGTTCGCCGTATTCGTTCCAGCGCGTTTTCAGCCACTTCTCGTGCAGCGCATAGGCCTCGGTCATCAGGATCAGCGATCCCGCCGCCTGAAAATCCTGCAGGGACGGCAAGGTGACTTCGCGGATCGCGGCGCCCTGGTTGCGCAGGATCTCGACGGCATCGTCGATGCCTTTCTGCACCGTGGCGTTGACCTTGTTGTCCGTCTCGTGGAATTGGCGGACCACGCCGATGCGCAGCCCCGCGACACCACCGTTCAGCCCGGAGAGCAGGTCCGGCGCGGCGCGCGTGGCGCTCGCCGGGTCGGTCGGGTCGTGGCCGGCCATTGCCTGCAGCAGCAGGGCGCAATCCTCCACCGTCCAGGCCATCGGGCCGGTATGGTCCATCGAATAGGTCAGCGGCAGCACGCCGGCGCGCGAGCACAGGCCGTAGGTCGGCTTGATGCCGGCGATGCCGCAGAACGCGGCCGGGCCGCGGATCGAGCCGCCCGTGTCGCTGCCGGTGCCGCCCAGGATCAGCCCCGCAGCCACCGCCGCCCCGGTGCCGGACGACGATCCGGAGGTGAAATGCTCCGTGTTCCACGGGTTGCGTGCGGGTGGCCAGGGCAGGTCGAAGCTTGGCCCGCCCATCGCGAATTCATGTGTTGCCAGCTTGCCCAGCATCACCGTGCCGGCCTCAGCCCATTTGCGCACCACGGTGGAATCGGTCGCCGGCACGTTGTGTTCCAGCAGCCGTGAGTGCGCGGTCGTGCGGATGCCGGCGGTGCCGTAGATGTCCTTGTGGGCGATCGGAATGCCGTCCAGCCGGCCGCGTGGCTGGCCGGACATGAAGCGCGCCTCGGCGGCCTTGGCATCGGCGAGCGCGCGTTCCTCGGTGACCATCAGGAAGCTGTGCAACTGGCCGTCCAGCCTGGCGATACGGGCGAGCAGGTGCTTTGTCAGTTCGACCGGCGAAATCTTCCTGGCCGCGAGGCCCGCCGCGGCCGAGGCGATGGTGGGGAAGGCGTCCATGTCACACGCCCTCCGGATTGAGCGGGCGGAACAGATGGGCCGGCTCCGCCTCGCGGCCGCGTGCCGGGTTGCGCAGCCGTGCGGCGAAACGCTCGAAATGCGGCCAGGCGCTGTAGAGATCGGCGATGTTCTCGGGCGTGAGGTCGAGCCCGGCACGCTTCACCAGCGCCTCGAATTCCACCTGGGTCAAAGGCTGCGACATCTTTCCCTCGCGTTCATGCTGATGCGCCCAAGTCTGGACCGCATTGCGGCGGGGGAGTCAATTCAGGTTCGGGGAGGGTAGGGAAGAATGTTCTTTTTTGAAAAAAGAACCAAAAAACTTTCCATCCATTGGCCCGGTGGGTGACGGGAGAGGCGGGTGCAATGAATGAAAAGTCTTTTTGCTTCTTTTTCTTCAGAAAAAGAAGAGCTTTAATATAATAATTTCTTGTCCAGCACGTTGCGCATTTCGCCGAGTCGGCCGTCGATCCAGCACTGCAGGTTGTGGCGGAAGATGTCGGTGATGCGGCGGTTCTCGGAGGTGACCGTGCTGGCGGAATGGGGCGAGATCAGCACGTTGCGCATGTCCCAGAGCGGGCTTTCCTTGGCGAGCGGTTCGACGCGGGCGACGTCCAGGGCGGCGAAGCCGATGCGGCCGGAGGCGCAGGCTTCGATCAGCGCGTCTTCGTCGACCACGGTGCCGCGGGCGATGTTGATGAAGGCCACACCGGGGGGCATGGCGGCGAAGGCGGCGGCGTTGATCATGTTTTCGGTTTCGGTGGTGTGGGGCACGGTGACGACGACGGCATCGGCCTGGGCGAGTGCGGCGTGCATTTAGGCGGTGGGGACCACGGCGTCGAACAGGTCGTTGTGGGCGCGGGTGCGGGCGGGGTCGCGGGCGACGGCGATGACGTTCATGTCGAAGGCGCGGGCGAGGCGGGCGCAGCCGCGGGCGAGGTCGCCGGCGCCGATGATGACCAGGCAACGGCCGGCGACTTCCTCACCGCAGTAGCGGTTCCAGGCGTGCTGCTTCTGTTCGGCTTCCAGGTGTTTCAGGCCGCGCCAGTGGGACAGGAGGGCCATGAACACGAATTCGGCGAGCGGGCGGGCGTGAACGCCGCGGGCGGTGGTGACCAGGATTTCGCGTTCGGCCAGGCCCAGGGCGGCGACGGAGGGGCCGACGCCGGTGCTGGTGGTTTGGATCCATTTCAGGGCGGCGAGATGGGGCAGGTCGGCTTCGGCGGGCAGGTCCCACAGGATGTCGGCTTCGGCGAGCATCTCGTTCCAGCGCCCCTGTTGCAGCGGGGTGCGGGCGAAGGGGGCGCCTTTGTGGTCGGCGATGTAGCGGGGGGTGGGGAGCAGGGTGGGGTCGTGGAGCACGGCGATGTCGCGATGGGTTTCTCGGATGGCTTCGACGTGCTCGGCTTCGAGCGGGGAGGCGATCATGATGGTGTGGGTCATGACCGCTTTTAGCGCAATGCCTTGGCCGGTGTAGAGTCCCTGAGCGTCAGATCCGTTCCCAGAAGCCGGTTTCCTCGTCGAGGCGGGTGTGTTCGGTGCTGCGGAAATCGCCGACGGAGACGAGGCCGACGACGCGGCCGTTCTCGACGACCGGGAGGTGGCGGAATCCGCCGTCGCCCATGGTTCGCAGGGCGTCCATGGCGTGGTCGCGGGGGCGGATGCATTCGGGGTTGCGGGTCATGACGCGGTCGAGCCTGGTGTGGGCGGGGCTGTGGCCCTCGGCGAGGAGGCGGACGGCGTCGCGGCCGGTGAAGATGCCGGCGAGTTGGCCGGCTTGGTCGAGGACGAGGATGGCGCCGATGCGCTGGTCGTGCATGGTGCGGCAGGCATCCTGGACGCTGGCGGATTCCGGCAGGGTGACGGGGGCGCGGCGGATGATTTCTCCGATGGGACGTTGGGCCATTGCTGCCTCCTTCTGTTGCGGCACGATGACAGGACGATGACACGGCGGCCTTGATCTGGCTCAAGCCGGGCTGGTCGCTAAGGTTCCGACGTCATTGGGCGGAATGATAGTATTTCGTAATGAAATGGACATGGAGTTGTGTGGGGGGTGTCACCCGGTTTTTTCGCGGGGTCGTTTCCAGGCGCGCACGGCGGCCAGGACGTAGCGGGGGAGGGGGCGGTCGGGCGTGCCATGGTGGTCCGTGGGGGGAGCGGGTTCCGGCCTGGGTGGCCTGGCGGAGCGTGACCTTGGGGCGCGCGATCTGGGAGGGCGCGATCCGAGAGGGCGGGGGGGCAGCCGCAGGGCCGGGGGAAGGGCGATGCCGAGGCTGCGGCAGAGGGGGCGCATGGTGCGGGCGATGCCGGGGGCGGCGGCGAGGCATTCGGCGACGCCGGGGCGGTTGAGCAGGTGGTCGAGCTGGGAGGCGAGATTGCGGGCGTTGTAGTCCAGCGCATGGGCGACCCAGCCGGGGCGCGTGGGCAGGGTGGGCGCGGGGGCGGTGGGTGCCGAAAGGGGGGTGGTACGGGCGCGCGGCGTGTGGTCGTGATGAGGGCGGGCGCGATGAGGGCGGGGGATGCGGCCGGCGGCGAGGTGGGCGAGGACGCGGGCGAGGCGTTCGCGGATGCGGGACAGGCGGCGGTCGAGCGGGGCCGCGCGGTCGCCGAGAAAGCGGATACGGGTGCTGATGAGGGCGATCAGGCCAGCCAGGATGGCATCGAGCAGGCGCGCGATTCCGGCGGCCGGAAGGGTGGCCTCGCTGGCCTGGGGGGATGCGGGTGCGGTGTTCATGAATAGGAATATAAATTACAGACATAAGCGATGCAAGGGGAATTAGAGAAATTTTTCCGCATCCCCGGGAGAAGCGAGACGGGACATAGGCGGGCAGGAGGGGGCCCCGAAGCATGGAGGAGCGCACGGGGGCTAGCTGGCGCTTCGCTTGCCCGAGCTGGGACGGTGGGGGGAGGTGGCCGCGGAGGGCGCTGGCGTCGGTTCAGCCGCGCTGGCCGCCGTTGACGTGGATGGTTTCGCCGGTGATCCAGCCGGCGTCGTCGGAGGCAAGGAAGGCGACGACGGGGGCGATATCGTCGACCTGGCCCATGCGGCCCAGTGTGTTGCGGCGAGCCGCCTCCTCCAGAACCGCGGGGGCGATGACGCTTCGCAGCATCTCGGTGTCGGTCATGCCCGGCGACACTGCGACCACGCGGATGCGTCGTGGGCCGAGGGCGCGGGCCATGGAGAGGGTCATCATCTCCACGGCCGCCTTGGTGGCGACGTAGACGACGGTGATCGGGTTGGCGATGCGGGTGCCGATCGAGCCGAGGTTGATGATGACGCTGCCGGGGGCCATTTCGCGGGCGGCCGCCTGGGAGAGGAATAGCGTGGATTTCATGTTGGTGGCCACCAGGCGGTCGAAATCCGCTTCGGTGATGGCGTCGAATTCGATGCCGGCGCTGATCGCGGCGTTGTTGACCAGGATGTCGATGCGGCCGAGGCGGCGGATGGTTTCGGCGACCAGCGGGGCGGCGGTGGCGACTTGGCTGACGTCGCCCTGGATGGCCTCGGCGGTGCCGCCGGCTTGGCGGATGCGGGCGACGACGGCGTTCGCGGCGGCTTCGCTGGCGACGTAGTTGACGGCGACGGCGGCACCTTCGGCGGCCAGGCGTTCGGCGATGGCGACACCGATGCCGCGCGAGGCGCCGGTGACGAGGGCGACCTTGCCGGCGAGGCGGGTTGCGGAGAGAGGTGGCATGGCAGGTTCCTGTGCGGGTGGGGTCAGTGCGGTGCGAAGGGCGGCCGCTCTTGCCGAGCACAGTTAGGCACGCGTTATATCAATTGCGCAATCATTTTATTGCGTTGAGAGAATTGTATCCAGATACTACAGCAGGCCGACGCCGCGGATGATGGCCTCGATGCGGGCGGATTCCTCGGCGTTCAGGCTGCGCTGGGGGCGGGCCATGGTGTTGGTTTCGATGAGGCCCATGGCGCGCATGGCGGTCTTGAAGCCGCCGACGCCTGACGCCCCCGTGCTGGTGCGGGGGATGCCGCACCAGACGATTTCGAACAGGCGGCAGAGGCGTTCCTGCTCGGCTTTCGCCAGCGCCCAGTTGGCCTGGCGGGCGGCGGTGTAGAGGCGGACATAGGCGGCGGGGTCGACGTTGCCGAGGCCGGGGACGACGCCGTGGGCGCCCATCAGCAGGGCGCCGTCGACATCGAGTTCGCCGCCGGTCATGCAGAAGAAATTGGGGCTGCTGGCCATGTCGGCGATGACGTAGCGCAGGCCGCCGGTGTCGCCGCTGGAATCCTTCAGGCCGATGATGGCGCCCTCGGCGGCCAGGGTGGTGATGGTGTCGCGCGCCAGCTTGGTGTGGACGCTGACGGGCAGGTCGTAGGCGATGACCGGGGTGGGGGAGGCGTCGGCCACATAGCGGAAATGTTCGATCGTCTCGGGTTGGCTGGTGCGGGTGTAGAAGGGGGCGGTGACGACGACGCCGTCCACGCCGAGGGAGGCCGCGCGCTTGGCGTGGCCGATGACGCGGTCGGTGGTGGGGTCTACGACGCCGGCGAGGACGGGGAGGCGGCCGGCGGTGACCTCGACGGCGTGGGCGAGGATTTTGTTGCGGGTGGCTTCGTCGTGGAAGACGACCTCGCTGGTGGAGCCGAGGAAGAACAGGCCGTGGACGCCGCCCTGGATCAGATGCTCGATGACGCGGGTGAAGGAGGGGTAGTCCACCGTGAAGTCGGCGTTGAGCGGGGTGACGACGGGAGGGACGACGCCCTGCAATCCATTGAGGTTCTTCGGCATGGGCGGGTCCTTCGCGGCTTGGAGCGCGGGAGGGTATTCTGGAGGGAAGGATGAAGGAAGACTCTTCTTTTTGTGAACAAAAAGAAGCAAAAAAACTTTTTTCATTAGACCGGGACTTGGGGTTCCGGGCGCCGTGCGGTTCGGCGGGAGAATATGGCGCAAAGGGATGAAGTTTTTTTGGTTCTTTTTGTTCACAAAAAGAACTGCTTCCTTCCCATTGCGCTCGCTGCGTCCCCCATGGATATTGCGTTGCAGCATGACGGATTTGTTGCCGATGGCTCGCGATGAGCGGTAGCGCCGATGGGTTGCCGTTTCCGCGGCGGGGCTGGGCGGTTCTGGCGCTGGCTTTGGGGCTGGCGATGGCGGTGTTGACCGGGACGCTGGCCAATTTGGCGTTGCCGACGATCAGCCGGGAATTCCAGGTGAGTGCGGCGGACGCGATCTGGGTGGCGAATGCGTATCAGTTGGCGGTGACGATGACGTTGCTGCCGCTGGCGTCGCTGGGGGAGAAGTTCGGGTATCGGCGGGTTTACCTGTGGGGCCTGGTGGTGTTCACCCTGGCGTCGGGGGCGTGCGCGCTAGCGCAGACGATGCCGCAGCTGGTGGGGGCCAGGGTGCTGCAGGGGTTTGGCGCGGCGGGGGTGATGAGTGTCAATACCGCGTTGATCCGGTTCATCTATCCGGCGGCGCAGTTGGGGCGGGGGGTTGGCTACAACGCGATGATCGGGGGGACGACGTCGGCGCTGGGGCCTTCGATCGCGTCGGGGATTTTGGCGGTGGCGGACTGGCACATGCTGTTTGCGGTGAATTTGCCGCTGGGGGTGCTGGCGCTGGCGATCGGGTGGCGGGCGCTGCCGGAGACGCCGCTGGGGGCGCAGAAATTCGATCCGGCGAGTGCGGTGCTGAACGCGGCGTTCTTCGGGCTGTTGATCCTGGGGATCGACGGGCTGGGGCACGGGCAGGACCGGGTGGGCATCGCGCTGGAACTGGGGGGCGCGGTGGTGGTGGGGGTGGCGCTGGTGTGGCGGCAGCTGCCGCAGAGCAAGCCGCTGTTGCCGGTGGATTTGCTGATGCGGCCGGTGTTTGCGCTGTCGATCGCGGCGAGCGTTTGTTCGTTCGCGGCGCAGAGCATGGCGTTCACGAGCCTGCCGTTCCTGCTGGTGCAGGAGTTGGGCAAGTCGCAGACGGAGACCGGGCTTTTGATGACGCCGTGGTCGGCGGCGATGGCGTTCACGGCGGTGTTTGCGGGGCGGCTGTCGGACCGGTTTTCGCCGGCGGTGATGGGGGCGTTGGGGCAGGCGGGGCTGTGCGTGGGGCTGGTGCTGCTGGCTTCGGTGGGAGCGCAGGTGGGTGGGGGGGCGCCTGGGTGGATATGGATCGTTGTGCCGATGGTGGTGTGCGGGGTGGGGTTCGGGCTGTTCAATTCGCCGAACAATCGGACGATCATGGCGGCGGCGCCGCGGTCGCGGTCGGGCGGGGCGAGCGGGATGCAGGCGACCTCGCGGCTGTTGGGGCAGACGATCGGGTCGGCGTTGGTGGCGATGCTGTTCAACCTGTATCCGGCGGGGGGCGTGTCGCTGGTGTTGATGGTGGCGGCGGGGTTTTCGGTGGGGGCGGGGGTGTTGAGTTTGTTCCGGCCGCGGGGTGGGGTGTGAGACGGTTTTGTTGGCGTGGTTGCGACGGCGCTGGTGTGGTTCGGGCTCGGATTCGTCCCTTGTGATATCGTCTGGTCGGCTACATATTGACCTAGTTCGAGATCAAAGGAGCGCCATGTGGCCCAAGCTGCGCGCACTGTATCGCGACCGCCGGGACGGAAGGCTGCGAGTGCCGGCCATGCGGCGCCAGCGCGGGTGTCGTTGGCCAGCCTGATCGACGAGCATGGCGCGGTGAAGATGGAGGCGTTGGCGGCTGCCTTCAGCATGTCGCGGGCGCAGCTTGCCGAAACGGCCGGCCTGGCGCGCGCCGTGTTGCAGAAATCCAGCCGGCGCGACGGGCCGAAGGCGCAGGGCAGGGTGCGCGAGATGCTGGAGATCATTCATCTGGTGCAGACCTGGGCCGGGGGGGCCGCGCAGGCGATGGCGTGGTATCGTGCCGAGCCGCTTCCGGCCTTTGGTGGGCGGACCGCCGAGGCGCTGGTCAAGTCGGGGCAGGCCGGGGCGGTGCGTGACTATGTGGATCACCTGGCCACTGGCGGGTATGCCTGACCGCCCGCCGGGATGCGGTTTCGCGGCGAGTGTTTTCGCGCCCATGATCCGAACTGGTCGTGGAGCCCGCTTTCGGGGGCCGGCGCCGCGCTGAAGGGACGCCGGTTCAACTGGCCGGGGCTTGAGACGCTGTATCTTTCGCTGAGTTTCAACACGGTGTTTCGCGAGGTCTCGGGCGGGTTCGCGCACCGGCTGACGCCTTATGTGCTGTGCAGCTACGATGTCGATTGCGAGGATGTCGCCGATCTTGCGAGCGAGGCTGGGCGTGCTGTGTCTGGCGTGGCGCTGGCCGATCTTGCATGTGCGTGGGGCGACGCGCTGATTGCCGGGCGGGAGCCGGAGTCGTGGGGGATCGTGCGACGGCTCCGCGGCGAGGGCCATGCGGGCGCGCTGGTGCCCAGTTTTGCGCATGGCGCGACGGAAGATGACCGCAACCTGGTGCTGTGGCGGTGGGGGGGCGACCTGCCGCATCGCGTCCGCGTTTATGACCCGACGGGGAAGTTGCCGCGCAATCAGCTTTCGTGGAGCTGAGGGTTCGGTGCTGATCGGCATGCGGGTGGAGTGACGCCGGGCCTCGGCTTTCCAGCAGAGGGGATGATGCTAGGCTTCTGGCGTCGCGTTGCGAGGAGGTTGGCTGCCATGGGTGTCACGGTTGACCTGGATGCGTTGCCAATTGTGGATTTCTCGGCGCTGGGGACGAGCGAGGCGGCGGATTTGGCGCTGGCGCGGGAGTTGGATGGCATCTTCCGGGGGATCGGGTTCTGTTATTTCCGGAATATCGGGGTTTTGCAGGGGCTGGTGGATGGGTTGTTCCGGGGGTCGGCGCGGTTTCATTCTTTGCCCGAGGGGGAGAAGCGGGCGTTGGGGATGAATGCGACGCATCGGGGGTATATGGCGCCGAATACGTCGGTGATCGTGACTTCGAGCGTGGCGAACGTGAAGCGGCCGAACTTCTCCGAGTCGTTGATGATCATGCATGAGGTGGCGCCGTCCGATCCGCGGTACGGGACGGAGGTGCATGGGCCGAATGTGTGGCCGGATTTGCCGGGGTTTCGCGCGGCGGTGGAGGCGTATGAGGCGGCGATGCGGGAGTTCTGCATGAAGCTGCTGCGGCCGATGGCGTTGGCGCTGGGTTTGCCGGGGGATTGGTTCCTGCCGCATTTCGCGCGGCCGACGACGTTTTTGCGGATGCTGCATTATCCGCCGCAGCCGGCTGGCGCGCCTGACGATGCGTTCGGGTCGGCGCCGCATACCGACTACGGGTTCCTGACGATATTGTGCCAGGACAAGGCGGGGGGGCTGGAGGTTCGGCGGGCGGACGGGACGTGGTTGGCCGCACCGCCGGTGGACGGGACGTGGGTGGTGAATGTGGCGGACATGCTGTCGCGGTGGACGAACCGGCGGTGGCAGTCGACGCCGCATCGGGTGAAGAACCTGTCGGGTGGGGATCGATATTCCAATCCGTATTTTTTCGACATGGACATGGATAGTATTGTGGAGTGCGTGCCGACGTGCTGTTCGGCGGAGGACCCGGCGCGGTGGGGGGCGGAGCGGTATGGGGATTATCTGATGGAGCGACTGGATAAGAATTATACATATAGGAAGAAGTAAGAATCTTCTTTTTCTGAAGAAAAAGAAGCAAAAAGACTTTTATCCATTTGCGCCGAGGCTGCCTGTTGCGTGGGGTACGAGGGGATAAAAAGTTTTTTGGTTCTTTTTTTCAAAAAGGAACATCCTTGTTGCCTCTCCTTCAAGCCTGTGGTGCTGTTGTGTTGCAGCATCTGGTGGGAGCGGGTTCATGGGCGTGATCTCTGGCGTTCGGCGGGGGCTTATGGCGGGGGCGGCGTTGTTGGCGCTGGGGGGCGTGGCGCAGGCGCAGCAGAAGGTGCTTCGCACGGTGCCTTCGGCGGACGTGACGGTGTTGGACCCGATGTTCAGCACGGCGTGGATCAGCCTGATCCATGGGGTGATGATCTATGAGTCCTTGTTCACGCTGGACAGCCAGCTGAATCCGAAGCCGCAGATGGCGGAGAGCTGGAGCCAGGGGGCTGATGGGCTGTCGTGGCGGATCGTGCTGCGCGAGGGGCAGGCGTTCCATGACGGGGCGCCGGTGACGGCGGCGGACGTGGTGGCGTCGATCCAGCGGTGGCTGGCGATCGATACTGTCGGGCGGCACATGGCCGGGGCCGTGGCGAGCGTGGGCGAGGTGGATGGGCGGACGATCGAGATCAGGCTGAGCCGGCCGTATCCGGGGTTCATGCTGTCGATGGCGGCGATTCCGGCGCGGTTCCAGGCGGTGATGCGGGCGCAGGATGCGGTGGGCGCGGATGGCAAGCCGGTTCTGACGCAGGTGGGCAACGCGATCGGGTCGGGGCCGTTCCGGTTCAACCATGCCGAGCGGGTATCGGGGCACAGGTCGGTTTATGAGCGCAACGCGGCGTATCGGCCGCGGGCGGAGGCGCCGGATGGGTTGGCGGGCGGGCGCGTGGTGAAGGTGGATCGGGTGGAATGGCGGGTGATCCCGGACCCGGCGACGGCTTCGGCGGCGTTGCAGGCCAACGAGGTGGACATGCTGGAGCGCGGGGCGCCCGACCTGCTGCCGTTGCTGCGGCGCAATCCGAACATCCGGCTGATGAAGAACACGCATCTGTCGGGGCAGAACATGCTGCGGCCGAATGCTTCGATCGCGCCGTTCAACAAGGTGGAGATGCGGCGCGCGCTGAACTGGGTGGTGAACCAGTCGGACTACATGGCGGCGGCGTGGGGGGAGAAGGAGAACTGGCGGACGTGCAATTCGTTCTTCGTGTGCGGCACGCCGTTTGGGACGGAGGCGGGGGCGGAGGACCTGAAGATGGACCTGGCGAAGGCCCGGCAGATGTTCATCGATGCGGGGTACAAGGGGGAGAAGCTGTATTTCATCTCCACCAAGGAGATCGCGACGCTGGGGCAGATGGCGGAGGTGGCGGCCGATGCGCTGAAGAAGGCGGGGCTGAACATCGAGATCGTGTGGAACGACTGGGGGACGGTGGGGCAGCGGCTGCGCAACAAGGACAGCTGGCACATGTTCCTGACCGGGGCGCCGGGGGCGATCACCTTCCATCCGCTGACCAATGTGGGGACGGACATGACCTGCGAGGGGCGGAACTTCGTGGGCTGGCCGTGCGATCTGGAGGTGGAGAAGCTGCGCAGCGCGTTCCTGGAGGCGGATGACGCTTCGCGGCCCGGGGCGCTGGAGCGGTATCATCGGGCGCTGGTCGACGCCGTGCCGTATCGGGTGCTGGGGCAGTACGACCAGTTCGTGGCGGCGCGGACCTCGCTGTCGGGGCTGCTGGAGTCGCCGGTGGTGGTTTATTGGAACATCGAGAAGAAGTAGGACTGTCGACATGGAAGATGCCGCGCTGATCAAGAAGATTGAAGCTGCCGTCGAGGCGACTTGGGAGAAGCAGGTCGCGTGGCTGCAGACGCTGGTGCGGTTTCCTTCGGTGCGCGGGAAGGAGGGGCCGTGCCAGGATTGGCTGGCACGGGAGATGGCGGGGCGGGGGTGGAGTGTGGATCGCTATACCCTGGCCGAGGTGTCGATGGAGCATCTACCGGGGTTCTCGCCGGTGATGGATACCGATTATTCGCAGGCGGTGCAGGTGGTGGGGGCGGTGCGCTCGCCTGAACAGAAGGGCAAGTCCCTGATCGTGCAGGGGCATGTGGATGTGGTGCCGCCGGGGCCGGAGGAGATGTGGCAGTTTCCGCCGTTCGACCCGGTGATCTCGGGCGAGTGGATGAACGGGCGTGGCTGCCACGACATGAAGCAGGGTGTGGCGGCGATGTTCTTCGCGATGGATGCGCTGAAGAGTGCGGGGCTGGCGCCGGCTTCGGATGTGTATGTGCAGACGGTGACGGAGGAGGAGTGCACGGGGAACGGGGCGCTTTCGACGCTGGCGCGCGGGTATCGGGCGGATGCGGCGTTGGTGCCGGAGCCGACCGGGGGGCAGCTGACGCGGGCGCATGTGGGGGTGATGTGGTTCCGGCTGCGGATTCGCGGCGTGCCGGTGCATGTGGCGGTGGCGGACACCGGGACCAACGCGATCATGAGCGCCTATAAGCTGTTGGGCGAGTTGTATGAGCTGACGGCGCGGATCAATGCGCGGACGAATGATCATCCGCTGTTCAAGGGGATGAACAACCCGGTGAAGTTCAATCCTGGGGTGATCCGGGGCGGGGACTGGGGCAGCTCGACGCCGGCCTGGTGCGAGGTGGATTGCCGGATCGGGCTGCTGGAGGGGACGACGCTGGCCGACGCGCGGCAGGAGGTGCTGGACGCGGTGGCGGCGGCGGCGAAGGGGGATTCGTTCATGGCGAACAACCCCCCGGAGGTGATCTGGAACGGGTTTCAGGCCGATGCCTTCCACCTGCCGGAGGGGAGCGAGGCGGAACGCGTTCTGGCGGCGACGCATGCGGCGGTGTACGGCGAGGCGCTGAAGTCCCACGTTTCCACCGGGGTTGCGGATGTGCGGGCCTATTTGAACTACTACGGGATTCCGGCGCTGTGCTACGGGCCGAAGGGGGAGGGGGCGCATGCGTTCGACGAGCGGGCGCATCTGCCATCGCTGAAGAAGAACACGGTGGCGATCGCCGCGTTCATTGCGGAGTGGTGTGGAGTTCGCGCGATTTGATGGTGTGAGTTTCCGGTTGCAGCGGGTGTTCGGAATGTAGGATAATTTCCCTTCACATGGAGGGAGCGCTGTGACCACGTTCGATATGCCCGACTGCGACCTGAGCCTGCCTTTTGTTTTCGTGCCGAACGGTGCGCCCGAACCGGTGGAATGGCGTGCGCGCCATCCGAGATGGGTCAGTATTCCAGCTACGTTGATGCGGCCGGCGGGTTCGCGGCCTGGGGTTGCGGATGTGGTTCCAGTGCGCGACTCAATGCCTGACGCGCGCGGCAGTGCCGTCCCGCCAGCGTTGAACACGCGCAATCCCGCACATGTGGACCGGTTCTTCGACGAGTTGCTGGACCCGCTGACGGAAGCCGCGGGGGGACTTGATATTCCGCAAGCTTGGCTTGCGGGACTGATACCAAGCCTCGTTGACTTCGACTCATGGAAGAACAGGAAGACTGGGCTCTGCCCAGACCCGCCAGGGGCCAAGCCCTTGGACCTCAACCAATTGATATAAAACGGTTTCCAAAGGCCTTCGGCCTTTGGTGGGTCCAGGGCAAAGCCCTGGCCTCGCCTTTCTCGGATGGGTCATCCGTTCCAGGGGTTGGTATGAGTGCGTATGAAAGCGGTTGGTTGAATCCGCACAACGCCGCTCTCAACAACCCGTTCGGCCTGACGGCGGGTGGCAAGGCAAACCTTTCATTCCGATCGCGCGCTGATGCAATCGCCTACTGGGTCCGCCGCTACGGACCGCAGGTCCGTGGTGCTTCCAGCCCGGAAGACTTTGCGGCACGTCTTCAGGGTCGGCTTGGTGGGCGCCAGATGCCTGGTTGGTTCAAGTACAACGACGTCAACCCCGAGTGGGAGCGGAAAGTCATCGAGCAGATCGAGACCGTTGAACGTCGCATTCCCAGGCGACGATCGCCGTGATGACCTGCCAGTTGCGAGCGGGGGTGGCTGCTGCGCTTATTGCGGCGGTAGCTTTGGCGAACGATTGCGTCGCGCATACATATCTCAACGACGCGTTCGGGATCTCGGTTGAGATCCCGGAAAGGCTCCGAACCTGCACGAGCTTGCCGCCGACGCCGGATCGGGGGTTTGTGGTCCTGCCCGGGCATGGCACATGCGAGGATGGCGATGCGCAGCGCATTGCCTTCTCGCTGAGCTACAACGCTTCGCTGGAGCACCGTACGACGGGGGAGGTGGCGCGCGACTGGTGCGGGGCGGCGCAGACGACATGGGCGCCCGTGGCTGCAGGTGGCGTACGGATGATGGAGTGTGCTCGACCGTCGCGGGATGGCATGGAGAAGCGGCTTTATATCGGCCTGAGGTCGGAGCCGAGGGTGTGGTTCGGGCAATGGACCGTGGTCGCCATTTTCGTTCAGTGCAGGCCGGACGCGATGCACGATTGCGTCAGGGTGGTCGGAGAACTGGCGCATGGCGTGCGGTGGCGTCGCTGAGGGCGCAAGGGGTCAAGGCTTTTCCGGCCATGCGTTGGACCGGATGCAGGACAGAGGGCTTCCACCATCTGTTGTAGAGGACGCCGTGATGATGAATCTTTCTAAGTCGCGTGAGTTGTATGCGGCACATTGGAATCCAATTGGCATAGCAATGGCGTTGGAAGGCAGCGAACAAGCGCTTGGCTATCCACCGCTCCCCGACGACGAGTACGACAACTACCTGGCAGGCGTTCGCGAAATGCTGAAATCTGGAGCGGCGGACACGGAGGTCGTTGCGTATCTCGACGAAGTGGAACGAGAGTTTATGGGCATTGATCAGCCGCATGGCGACAAGGCTCGTTTCGTGGCTGCTGTTCGCGCGGTTGCCAGCGGTACGTGAGGTTGATGCGGAGCGTTTGCGCGGCGGGGCACGGCGTTGGGGGAGTGGACGACGCGGCTGGATCCGCATCGCGGCGTTGTTGGCGGTCTGGTAGCTTTTGTAACGGGGTCTGGGGCCGCCGGCCCCAGCGGGGTCGAGGGGCGGCGCCCCTCGCCTTCTGCCCGAGCACCTGTGGATAGCGAGGAACACGGGGAGCGAATCGCTGCGTGCTTGGCGCGCGGGCGGCGGGGGCGTATGTTCTGTTTTCGTTCGCTGGGGCGGTGTTGCCGCCGCGCATCAGATATCCATATTGTGTAGGGGGTTGGGTGGAGCGCGCTAGATGTAGTGTAATTTGAATTGACGGGCGCAAGCCTTTGGGCAGGATGGGGTTACGGGGTGTTCATCCCCGCTTCGGGATTGAGGGGGCTACTCGTGCTTGATGTCGTTCAGTTCCAAGGCCACCACCAGGTTCGCGTCGACCGGACCCGCGATGCGTTGTTGACCGATTTCGGTCGTGCGACGCTGGACGACCGGTATCTGTTGCCAGGCGAGAGCTACCAAGACCTGTTCGCGCGGGTTTCCAGCTTCTATGGCGACGACCAGGGGCATGCGCAGCGGCTGTATGACTACATGAGCCGGCTGTGGTTCATGCCGGCGACGCCGGTGCTGTCGAACGGGGGCACGACGCGGGGGCTGCCGATTTCCTGCTTCCTGAACGAGGCAAGCGATTCGCTGGAGGGCATCGTCGGGCTGTGGAACGAGAATGTCTGGCTGGCGAGCAAGGGCGGCGGCATTGGCAGCTACTGGGGCAATTTGCGCTCGATCGGCGAGAAGGTGGGGCAGAACGGCAAGACGTCGGGGGTGATTCCGTTCATCCGAGTGATGGACAGCCTGACGCTGGCGATCAGCCAGGGGTCGCTGCGGCGCGGGTCGGCGGCGGTGTATTTGCCGTTGAGCCATCCGGAGATCGAGGAATTCGTGGAGATGCGCCGGCCGACCGGCGGCGACCCGAACCGCAAGGCGCTGAACCTGCATCATGGCATCCTGGTGCCGGATGCGTTCATGCGCGCGGTGGAGGCGGATGAGGAATGGGCGCTGACCTCGCCGAAGGATGGCAGCGTGGTGCGCAAGATCGGCGCGCGCGGGATGTGGATCCGCATCCTGATGGCGCGGATCGAGACGGGCGAGCCGTATCTGATCTTCAGCGACCACGTGAACCGTGCCCAGCCGGAGCACCACAAGCTGGCAGGGCTGGAGGTCAAGACGTCCAACCTGTGCAGCGAGATCATGCTGCCGACCGGGATCGACCAGCATGGCAAGCAGCGGACGGCGGTGTGCTGCCTGTCCTCCCTGAACCTTGAGAACTGGTTCGAGTGGAAGGACGACCCGCTGTTCATCGAGGACGTGATGCGTTTCCTCGACAACGTGTTGCAGGATTTCATTGACCGGGCGCCGGAAGGCATGGAGCGGGCGCGGTATTCGGCGATGCGCGAACGATCGGTCGGGCTGGGGGTGATGGGGTTCCACTCGTTCCTGCAGTCGCAGAAAGTGCCATTCGAGAGCGTGATCGCGAAGGTGTGGAACAGGAAGATGTTCAAGCACATCCGCGAGCAGGCCGACAATGCGAGCCGGATGCTGGCCGATGAGCGCGGGGCGTGCCCGGATGCGGCCGAGTATGGCGTGCATGAGCGGTTCAGCCACAAGATGGCGATTGCGCCGACGGCGTCGATCTCGATCATCGCCGGCAATTCCTCGCCGGGGGTGGAGCCGATCGCGGCGAACGTGTTCCTGCAGAAGACGCTGTCGGGCAGCTTCACGGTGCGCAACCGGCATTTGCACCGTTTGCTGATCGAGAAGGGGCAGGATAGTGAGGCGGTGTGGTCGTCGATCACCACCAACAAGGGCAGCGTGCAGCACCTGGATTTCCTGACCGAGCAGGAAAAGGCCGTGTACAAGACGGCGTTCGAGTTGGACCAGCGCTGGGTGGTGGAGCATGCGGCGGACCGGACGCCGTTCATCTGCCAGAGCCAATCGGTGAACATCTTCGTGCCGGCCGACGTGAACAAGCGCGACCTGCACCAGATCCATTATCTTGCGTGGAAGAAGGGCGTGAAGAGCCTGTACTACTGCCGCTCGATGTCGATCCAGCGGGCTGACGCCGTCAGTGAGAAGGCGGTGCGGCCGGACGAGTTCACGGGTGTGTCGGCGGCGAACCTGCCGATCAACGACCAGGGTATCCTGCCGCTGGTGGCTGGCGCCCCGCGGGCGGCATCGACCGACTACGAGGAGTGCCTTGCCTGTCAGTAAGCGGGGCCTGTCAGTAAGCGGGGCCTGCCAGTAGGCGGGGCCTGCCAGTAGGCGGGCTTGGCCCCCGGACAGGGGGGCATGGTGCTGCGTTCGGGTGCAAAGGAGCCTTGTCGTCGTATGACGCGAGGCTTTTTTGTCAGGTGCCGCACGGTGCATCGGAGGGTGTATGGTGGGGGTTGGCTGCTGCCCCGGGGGGGCGGCGGTTCGGCGCGTGCGACCTCAACAGGTCGCGGTTGGCAAGGTGAATTGCCACCATATATGGAGCGGGGGGGGCGTGATCGGCGTTCCCCGATCAGCCGCCGAGTGCTAGAACGGCATCCAAGCCAAACCCTTCCACGGATCGAGCCACCGCCATGAGCGCCAGCGCCATTTCACCCGACGAGACCCCGGTTCGCTTCGACCTGCTGACCGCCAATCCGGTGTACAAGCCGTTCCGCTATCCCTGGGCCTATGAGGCGTGGCTGACGCAGCAGCGGGTGCACTGGCTGCCGGAAGAGGTGCCGCTGGCCGATGACGTGAAGGATTGGCACCGCAACCTGACCGCCAGCGAGCGCAACCTGCTGACGCAGATCTTCCGGTTCTTCACCCAGGCGGATGTGGAGGTAAACAACTGCTACATGAAGCACTACTCGCAGGTGTTCAAGCCGACCGAGGTACTGATGATGCTCTCGGCGTTCTCGAACATCGAGACGATCCATGTGGCGGCGTACTCGCACCTGCTGGATACCGTGGGCATGCCGGAGATCGAGTATACGGCCTTCCTCAAATACAAGGAGATGAAGGACAAATACGACTATATGCAGTCGTTCACGGTGGACAGCAAGCACGAGATCGCCAAGACGCTGGCGGCGTTCGGGGCGTTCACAGAGGGGCTGCAACTGTTCGCCTCGTTCGCCATCCTGCTGAACTTCCCGCGCTTCGGGAAGATGAAGGGGATGGGGCAGATCGTCTCATGGAGCGTGCGCGATGAGACGCTGCATTGCCTGTCGTGCATCCGGCTGTTCCGCACCTTCGTGCAGGAGAACCCGGAGATCTGGACCGAGGAACTGCGGCGGGAGCTGTACCTGACCTGTGCGACGATCGTGGACCATGAGGACGCGTTCATCGACCTGGCGTTCGAGTTGGGCAACGTGGAGGGGCTGACGGCGGTGGAGGTGAAGCAGTACATCCGCTTCATTGCCGACCGGCGGCTGACGCAGCTGGGGCTGGACCCGCTGTATCACGTGGACAAGAACCCGCTGCCGTGGCTGGACGACATGCTGAACGCGCCGGAGCACGCGAATTTCTTTGAGAACCGTTCCACCGAGTACAGCAAGGCGTCGACCACCGGGACGTGGGAGGAGGCGTTCTCCGATCACGTTTTCGACACACCGCAGCCGGGTGGTGCGATTTTGCCGGAGCAGCGCATATAGTTACGCCGGTTTGACGAGGTGGTCCCGATAGGATTTCTCGTTACGTATCAAGGTGTTCCTGCGCGGTTTACGGAGTGGGTCCGGGCCGCTATTGGAAACCCATGCTGAAGATCGTCCGCTTCTCCGCCGTTGCCCTGATCGCCGTGTTGCTCGCGGGATGGGGGGTCGTATGGCTGCGCGGCGGCGGGAAGCTGGCGCTGGATGACATCGGCCTTGCGATGCCCGGCGGCGTTTCGATGGGCGGGCCGTTCACGCTGGTGAACACCGCTGGCGAAACCGTGACCGACGCGACCTTTCGCGGACGTTGGATGCTGGTGTATTTCGGCTTTACATACTGTCCGGACGTCTGCCCGACCGAGTTGCAGACAATTTCGTCGGCCCTGGACCGTCTTGGTTTGCAGGCTTCGAAAGTCGTGCCGGTGTTTATTACAGTCGACCCGGAGCGCGACACGCCAGCCGCGCTCGCCGAATACGTGAAGCTGTTCGACGAGCGACTGGTGGGATTGACCGGCAGCAAGGAACAGATCGCCGCCGCCGCCAAATCCTATCGTGTCTACTACGCCCGGTCGAAGGGCCGGGACGCGACGGACTACGTGATGGACCATTCGTCGTTCATCTACCTGATCGGCCCGGATGGCGGGTTCCGGGCACTGTTCCGCCAGGGAATGTCGGCGCAGGACATGGCGGACTCGTTGAAGTCCCGGCTGGCGCCCGGGGGGTGAGACGGATGTGTAAGGGTTTGCCCATAGGGTGAGCCGTCCGGTTCCGGAAGGGGCCAGGAGGAGAGGGCATGGACACTTCAACGGACGAGACGGGGGACCGGCGCCAGGAAGACACCCCGCGGGATACCTCGGCGGCGACGATGCCGCGCTACAGTCGCAGGCTGTCGGACAAGATATTGATCGGGTTTCATCACGCTTGTGACCAGGGTGATTTCGAGGTCGCGGAGCAGTTGTTGCACGTGCTGGAGATGATGCTGCGAAGGCGGGTGCTGAGCCCGGACCTGAATCGGCGGCGCAGCATGGACAGCCTGGTCGCGGCGCACGAGCGGCTGTGGTACCTTCGGCATCCGCAGGAAGCGCAGGGCTGAGCCGCGCGCCTTAGGCTAGGGGCGCTGCCCCTTAGGCGCGAGAACACGGCCAGGAGAAGGCAAGGCCAGGGCTTTGCCGTCGCGACGCGAAGTCGCGCCGCGGAGGACCCACCAAGGGCCGGCGACCCTTATACCAATCGGCCGAATGATCGACCTATACCGAAGTTAAAGCTGGGCTCTGCCCAGACCCGCCAGGGGCCGAGCCCCTGGACCTCAACTCATTGAAAATGAACGGGGTTCCAAGGGCCGCCGGCCCTTGGTGGGTCCTCCGCGGCGCGACTTCGCGTTGCGACGGCAAAGCCCTGGCCTTGCCTTCTCCTGGCCGTGTTCTCGCGCCTAAGGGGCAGCGCCCCTAGCCTAAGGCGCGCGGCTCAGCCCTGCGCTTCCTGCGGATGCCGGAGGTACCACAGCCGCTCGTGCGCCGCGACCAGGCTGTCCATGCTGCGCCGCCGATTCAGGTCCGGGCTCAGCACCCGCCGTCGCAGCATCATCTCCAGCACGTGCAACAACTGCTCCGCGACCTCG
>JANPIH010000330.1:0-1887 GCA_031424895.1 Rhodospirillales bacterium | reverse complement strand
GTGGGGGGGGGTGGGGGGGGGGGGGCGATGCTCCCGTCCCGTGGCCTCCTCGTGGGGGCGGCGGGCGGGGGGGCCCGGCCCCGCGGGCGCCCCGCGCCCCCCCCCCCCCCCTTTGCTTAGCCTCCTGTCGGTGCCTTGCCTTTCACGGCGGGTGAGAGGCCGCCCGGGTCGACGGCCATGTTGAACATCATTTGGTTGTGGGCGTGGCAGAGTTGATGCAGGGCGAAGGCGTGTTCAATGGCTTCGGGTTGGCCTTGGGCGTCGGTGGCGCGGTTGACGGCTTCCTTGGTGGTTTTGAGGGCGAAGGCGGGTTTGGTGGCGATTTTTTCCGCGAGCGCCAGGGTGAAGGCGGGGAGGTCGGCGCGGGGGACGACGTGGTTGACCATGCCGAGGCGGTGGGCTTCGTGGGCGGACCATGAGTCGGCGGTGAAGAGGAATTCCTTGGCTTTGCGGGCGCCGAGTTCCCAGGGGTGGGCGAACCATTCGACGCCGCAGACGCCCATGGTGACGACGGGGTCGCAGAAGGAGGCGTCGTCGCTGGCGATGATGAGGTCGCAGGCCCAGGCGAGCATGAGGCCGCCGGCGATGCAGCGGCCTTGGACTTCGGCGATGGTGGGCTTGGCCAGGTTGCGCCAGCGGCGGGTGATCTGGAGGTAGATTTCCTGTTCGCGGGCCATGCGGCCGTGGGCGCCGCCTTCCTCGAAGCCGCCCCAGGTTCCGACGGCTGGGAAGTCGATGCCCGCCTTGTTGCGGCCGCCGGGGCGCAGGTCGTGGCCGGAGGAGAAGTGGGGGTCGGCACCCGCGACGATGATGACCTTGATGGTTTCGTCGGCGACGGCGCGGTCGAAGGCGGCGTTGAGGTCGTAGGTCATGGTGAGGTTTTGGGCGTTGCGGGCTTCGGGGCGGTTCATGACGATGCGGGCGATGGCGGGGGTGGGGGTTTGGTAGAGGACGGTTTCGTAGGTGGTGGACATGGGGGGTGCCTTGTTCTGGCGTGGATTGCGGGTAGGCTCCTGGGCAGGGTAGTCCGGGAGAGACGGCGATGGCCACGCAGGACGGGTTGCGGACGGTGCTGGGCGGGCTGACCTTTCCGGAGGGGCCGCGGTGGCATGAGGGGCGGCTGTGGTTCTCGGATTTCTACACGCATCGGGTGATCGCGCTGACCGACGAGGGGTGGGCGGAGACGATGGTGCATGTGCCGCAGCAGCCGAGCGGGCTGGGGTGGCGGCCGGACGGGACGATGCTGGTGGTTTCGATGCTCGACCGGAAGCTGATGCGGGTGGAGCGGGGGGAATTGTTCGAGGTGGCGGATTTGTCGGGGCTGGCCACGGGGCCGTGCAACGACATGGTAGTGGATGGGGTGGGCCGGGCCTATGTCGGGAATTTCGGGTTTGACCGACACAAGGGCGAGACGGAGCGGGCGGCGGTGCTGGTGCGGGTTGACCTGGATGGCAGCGTGCATGCGGCGGCGGATGGGCTGATGTTTCCGAACGGGGCGGTGATCACGCCGGATGGCAAGCGGCTGATCATTGGCGAGACGGTTGGCAAGCGGCTGACCCGTTTTGACATCGCGGCGGATGGCGGGCTTTCGGGGCGAGCGGTGTTCTGGCAGTTCGACGATGTTTTCCCGGACGGGATCTGCCTGGATGCGGAGGGGGGGATCTGGGTGGCTGATCCGCGGGGGCATCGGGTGGTGCGGGCGATGGAAGGGCGGGGGGTGGTGGAGACGATCCGGATGGCGGAGGGGCGGCATGCGTTTGCCTGCATGCTGGGGGGGGCGGACCGGAAGACGTTGTATATCTGCACCAGCACGGCGAGCGGGCCAGCGATGGCGGAGAAGCGGGATGGGGCGATCGAGGCGGTTCGGGTTGAGGTGGCGGGGGTGGG
>JANPIH010000329.1:0-2056 GCA_031424895.1 Rhodospirillales bacterium | reverse complement strand
GCGGGCCGTGGGAGCGGTCTAACATCGTCGCGCGGATCGGCCGGCCTTACGGTCCCCTCGCCTGCGCGGCCGCGCGAATCGGCATTGCGGCTCCGGTCACCCATGCCGATGCGCGCGGCATGTTGCTGGCGACGGCGCCGGATGGGCGTTCGGTCCTGCAGTGCATTCTGGCCCCCTGATCCTGGCCCCCTGAACGCTGGTATGCGACAACAGCGCAAGGAGAGAACACGCCATGGACCAGCCGCTGCTGCACGCCGACCCGCACGCCGAGATCCGCGCTGAGGTGCGAAAACTCTGCGCCCGCTTCCCCGGCCCGTACTGGCGTGAACTGGACAGCCGCCGCGGCTATCCCACCGAGTTCGTCACCGCGCTGACCGAGGCGGGGTATCTCGGCGCGCTGATCCCCGAGGAATACGGTGGCGCCGGCCTGCCGCTCTCCGCCGCCGCCGCCATCCTCGAGACCATTCATGAGGAGGGCTGCAACGGCGCCGCCTGCCACGCCCAGATGTACATCATGGGCACCATCCTCAAGCATGGCAGCACGGAACAGAAGCAGCGCTACTTGCCCGGCATCGCCGAGGGCACGCTGCGCCTGCAGGCCTTCGGCGTCACCGAGCCGACCTCCGGCACCGACACCACCGCCCTGCGCACGACGGCGCGGCGCGAGGGCGACAAGTGGATCGTCAACGGCCAGAAGATCTGGACCAGCCGCGCCGAGCATTCCGACCTGATGCTGCTGCTGGCCCGCACCACGCCGCGCGACCAGGTGGCGAAGAAGACCGAGGGCCTTTCCACCTTCATCGTCGACATGCGCACGGTGGTGGGCAAGTCGCTTACCATTCGCCCCATCCGCACGATGATGAACCACAATTCCTGCGAGGTGTTCTTCGACAACATGGAGGTGCCGGCCGAGAACCTGGTCGGCCAGGAAGGCCGCGGCTTCCGCTACATCCTGGACGGGATGAACGCGGAGCGGCTTCTGATCGCGTCCGAGTCGGTCGGTGACGCCAAGTGGTTCACCCGCCGTTCGGTCGATTACTCCAAGGAACGCGTTCTGTTCGGCCGCCCCATCGGCGCCAATCAAGGCGTACAGTTCCCCATCGCCAAGGCCTACGCCCAGATGCGCGCGGCCGAGGCCATCGTGAAGGACGGGCTGGAGCGGTTCGAGGCAGGTCTTTCCTGCGGCGAGCAGGCCAACATGGGCAAGATGCTGGCCGCCGACGCCGCCTGGGCCGCCGCGGAGGCCTGCGTACAGACCCATGGCGGCTTCGGCTTCGCCGAGGAGTATGACGTGGAGCGCAAGTTCCGCGAGGCACGGCTGTACCAGGTGGCGCCGATCAGCACCAACCTGATCCTGAGCTACATCGGCGAGCACGTGCTGGGCATGCCGCGCAGTTACTAAAGGATGTTCGGCAGCACCATCGAGCCGACCACTGCCACCACGCCCACCATGATGCGCCACGCCGCCATCCGCAGGTCGAACCAGGGATCGGGGTCCGGCGTGAAGACGGGCTTGTTGTGGTCGCGCGGGAAACTGCTCATGCGGGCGTCCTTGCTGGTATTCGGGAGCTAGCTAGGTGAAATTGACGAGAGACCAAACTGTTTTTTGCTATCCCCCGGTGTCGCCCGTCGGGGCGGGCGGGTTCATACTCCGGGCATGAACTCCATCGTCCCGCGTCCCGTTGATGCCGTCTTCGCCGCCGCACAAGTCTTCCTGGGTGAGCGCATCACCCGCAACGACGCGCTGCGCCAGCAGCACAGCCGGGGCGAGGACACGACCGTGCCCACCCTGCCCGACGCGGTGGCCTTCGCCGAGACGACCGAGGAAGTCAGCCGCCTGGTCGCCCTGTGCCACCAGCACGCCGTGCCCGTGGTGGCATTCGGCGCCGGCACCTCGCTGGAGGGGCATGTAAACCCGGTGCGCGGCGGCATCTCGCTCGACCTCAGCCGCATGACCCGCATCCTCGAAGTCAGCGCGCCCGACCTGGATTGTCTGATCGAACCGGGCGTCACCCGGCAGCAGCTCAACGAGCATCTGCGCGATCAGGGGCTGTTC
>JANPIH010000328.1:0-20046 GCA_031424895.1 Rhodospirillales bacterium | reverse complement strand
GGAGACGACGAGGTCGTCGCGCGGGCGGTCGCGCAGGGCGGCCCCCATGCGGAGTTCGGCGCGGCCGTAGCCGTAGTAGGGCGAGGAGTCGAACAGGCGGACGCCCGCGTCGTAGGCGGCGTTGATGGTGGCGATGGCGTCAAGCTCGGGGATGGTGGTGCGGAAGCCTGCCAGGGGAGCGGTGCCGAAGCCGAACTGGGAGACGGTGAGCGCGGTGCGGCCTAGGCGGCGGCGGGCGGTGGGGTCGTACATGGGGCGTTCCTCAGGGAAGGAAGAATCTTCTTTTTCTGAAGAAAAAGAAGCAAAAATACTTTCTATCCATTTGCACCGTGAGGAGGGGTTTGGGCGCGGAGCGAATGGATAAAAGTTTTTTGGTTCTTTTTTTCAAAAAAGAACTGCTTTCTTATGCTGCAAGGTTGATATTCACACCCACGCTGCGGCCGGCTTCGACGAGTTGGGCCCAGGATTCGGTGTCGATGTAGATTCCTTCGGCGGTGCGTTTGGCGCGGGCGATGCGTTCGGGTTCGCCGGCGACGAGGACGGGGAGGGTGGGGTCGATGGGTGGGGAGGTTTTGACGAAGGCGACCATCTTGTCGATTTCGGCGGCGACGAAGGGCATGGTGGCGAGGCGGGTGGGGTCCAGGACGAAGGTGAGCCAGCCGTTGACGATGCCGTCGTCGGGCGGGTTTTCGCCGGGCATGACGCCAGCGCCGGCGACCGCACCGGCGAGGAGGTCGCAGATGAGGGCGAGGCCGGAGCCTTTGTGGTCGCCGAAGGGCAGGGCGGCGCCGATGGGGTCTTCGTACATGACGCCGGGGTTGGTGGTGGGGTGGCCTTCGCTGTCAATGAGGGCGCCGGGGACGACCTGGCGTTTGTCGTTGTAGGCGACGCGGACTTTGCCCAGGGCGATGACAGAGGTGGCGAAGTCCAGGATGACGGCGGGGGTGGTGGCGGTGCCGGGGACGGCGATGCAGATGGGGTTGGTGGTGTAGCGGCCGTGCTTGCCGCGGAAGGGGGCGACGCGGGGCTTTCCGGAGTAGCCGTTGACGAAGGAGATGGAGACGAGGCCGGCGGCGGCGGCCATTTCGCCGTAGGTTCCGACGCGGCCGATGTG
Organism: Rhodospirillales bacterium; assembly: GCA_031424895.1. Classification (GTDB taxonomy): domain Bacteria; phylum Pseudomonadota; class Alphaproteobacteria; order Acetobacterales; family Acetobacteraceae; genus CAMDGX01. The sequence continues at coordinate 18,932 of JANPIH010000328.1, read as the reverse complement.
GTGGACGTTGCGCAGGCCGTGGATGGCGATGCCCTGGGTTCTGGCGGTGTCGATGCACCATTGCATGGCCTGGCGGGCGACGGTTTGGCCGAAGCAGTGCTTGCCGTCCCAGACGGCGAAGGGGCCATTTTCGCTGACGATTGTGGGGGTGTGGTTGGGCTTGAGTTTGCCGTCCTTGAGCGAGTTCACGTAGGGGGAGAGCATGACGACGCCGTGGCTGTCGTGGCCGGCTAGGTTGGCGCCGATGAGGTGGTCGGCGACGGTGTTGGCCTCTGCCTCGTCGCTGCCGCCGGCGCGCAGAACGGTGAGGGCGATGGTGCGGAGCTTTTCGTGCGGGATCATCATGGTCGCGGGTTCCCCAGGGTTGCGGGGACTATGGGGGGTTCGGGCGTGTGACGCCAAGTCGCTGGGCTCTGACCAGACCCGCCTGGCCCGGCGCGTGCCTTCGCGCGACGGGCCGAGCCCCTGGACCTCATCTCATGGATGGGAGGTCCAGGAACCTCAGGTTCCTGGCGGGTCCAGGGCAGAGCCCTGGCCTTCAGCTTGAGAACTTCCTGACCACGTTCTCGAGGAGTCTGGAGATCGGGCCGTCAAATTTTCCGTCGCGCCAGAGGGAGCCGCAGAAGGTGATCGAGCCGACTGCGAAGACGGCGCCTCCGGATGGGGTATCGAAGTAGGTGATTTCGCCGCGCATGAGGTCGGGGGCGTTTTCGCCGCTGATGGTGTTGGTGGCGCCGAGGAGTTCCTCGTGGACGGTGACGAAGGATTTGGGCGGGTCTTCGGAGCGGGCGAGGATGACGGTGTTTTCGGGGGTTCCGAGCATGGGGTCGGCGCGGTCGAGTTCGAAGCCTGCGGCGCCGCCGCCGGAGAGGCCGTAGTCGCCGACGATGTCTTCATTGATGCCGGCGAAGACCCAGGCGAGGTCGCCATCGTAGGAGGCGGGGAGGCGGCGGTAGTGGGTGCCTTCGAACTTGCCCTGGCCGGAGAAGCCGACGCCGGCGAGTTGCTGGGGCGGGCGGCGGTTGCGGCGCCAGAGGCCGCCCATCTGGCCATCGATGGCATGGTAGTATTCGCCTGGTTCGGCGGCCCAGGCGCGGATGCCGCCTTCGGCGCGGCGGATTTCGATCATGTGGGGGCGGGCCTTGTCGCGGGCGATGCGCCAGTAGAAGCCGTTGCCGCCGAGGTAGCAGAGCTTGCCGCCGGAGTGGGTGTAGGCGGAGAGGGCGTCGAGGGTGCCGGGGGTGTGGTATTCGGGGTGGGAGCCGGTGAGGATTGTTTTGTAGGGGGCGATGAGTTCGACGCCTTCGTCGTCGAGGTCTTCGTCGGTGATGATGTCGAAGTCGAGGCCTTTGGCGGTGAGCCAGGCGAGAAGGTGGGTGTCGGCGGGGTAGTGGCGCAGGCCGGAGCCTTGAGCGTCGTTGAAGGTGAGGTAGCCGGGGCGGATGGTGAGGATGGGGCGCAGGCGGGAGGAGAGCGAGATGCCGCTGCCGTCGGCGTGCTTATTGTAGGTGGAGCGGCCGTAGAGCGGCCAGTCGTCGGCGTTGTGGGGGTAGGCGCCCCATTCCCGGACGCGGGCCTTGTAGTCGGGGTCGGCGTTGCCGCGGGCGTGGTTGGCGTAGGCCTGGTAGGTGAAGGTGGAGGCGAGGAAAGCGATTGGGGCGTGGGGGCCGGTTTTTTTGGGGAGGATGTAGAGGGGGAGCCAGTCCTCGCCGTCGGCGCAGGTGAGGTGGAGCGCGTAGGCGCCGGATTTCAGGGAGTCGGGGACTTGGAACGTGAAGCTGGGGGTCCAGTGACAGTCGTCGAGGTCGCCGTCGTGGAAGTGGATGGCGGCGTAGTCGGCCGGGGCGTGGCGCCAGCAGTGTTCGGTGCCGGACCAGCGGGCGCCGACGATGGCGCGGGTGGGGGTGTTGACCAGGGTGCCGTGGCGGTTCTGGCGGCCGGTGTCGACGATGGTTTGGCTGTCGATGGCGAGGGCGAAATCCCAGAGGGCGATGGTGGGGAGGGAGGCGCGGGCGAGGGCGTTGGGCCAGGTGCGGAGGGTGCCGGCGAGGATGGCGGGTTCCTCGATCTTGCCCGTGAAGTGGCCGGTGAAGTGGCCAATGGGGGCATGGCTGGGGATGGCGGGGTTTTCGGCGGCGATCAGCAGCGTGCCGCCTTGGGGGAGGCGCAGGCCGGGGGCGTGGCCAGTGGCAGTGGTGGTGGCGGACGGGGTGCTGTTGCCGGCGGTGTCGGTTTGGCCGATGGTGACTTCGCCGGTGGCCGGGTCGGCGGAGAGCCAGAGCCGGTACCAGCTTCGGGGGCGCAGGGCGGTGGCGGTCTGAAGGGTGAGGGTGCCGCCGGGCCAGGCGAGTTCGGCTTGGGTGCCGATAGCGCCGGCGCGCAGGGTGACGCGCAGGTCGGCCGCGGTTTCGCACAGGACGGCGCGGGTTTCGCCGGGCAGGCCGGTTTGGACGAGGGCGGTCCAGGTGCAGGCGGCGGTGGCGTCGCGGGTGGGGGCGGGGGAGATCCTGCCGTAGGAGCCGAGGGCGACGGGCTGGTGGATGCCGGGGAAGTCGGTGGCGAAGACGGTGGCGAGGTCTTCGAACTGGAGGCCGGGGCCGGCGGGATTGGGGTCGCCGCTGTTCACGCGGACGAGGCGGGCGCGGGCGGGGCCGGGGGTGCGCAGGGCGACGTGGGCGGTGAAGGTTTCGCGCGGTCGGTGGGAGAAGCGGTCGAGATAGCCGGTGATGGGGAGGGGATCGAACATTCGTCGCTTCTCCAGCAGGAAAGATCGTCTGATTATCTTGACGGGTTGGGCAGGCGTCCACGAAGATTTGCTTTCCGGCGCTTGCTGCGCCGCAACATAGGGAGAGTTTCGATGGCAGGGACCGGATGGGGGCCGCTAGGCCTCGCGGCCGCAATGGCGTTGGTTGGGACGCTGGCGAGCAACTCGGCGTTGGCGCAGGCTTTCAAGTGCCCGAAGGTGGGGGGCGATTTCGTCTTCGGGCAGGAGGCGAACGTCAACTCGCTCGACCAGATGACATCGACCACGATTTCGACCCGCAATGTGGCGATGAACATCTTCGAGGCGCTGATGGCGCGCGACGAGAACAACAACCCGATCACCGACCTTGCGGAGAGCTTCACTGAAACGCCGGACGGGCTGGTCTATACGTTCAAGATCCGCCAGGGGGTGAAGTTCCACAACGGCAAGGCCATGACGTCGGCCGATGTGGCGGCGTCGTGGGACCGCTTCAAGCGCGTGGCGGCGGAGCGGAACATCCTGGACAACGTCGAGAAGTGGGAGACGCCGGACGCCGGCACCTTCGTGGTGACGATGAAGAAGCGCCAGCCGACCTTCATCGAGTTCATCAGCTCGTTCTCCCAGCCGATCGTGATCATTCCGTCCGAGCACAAGGACGATGCGTCGCAGCAGCTGCGCACCGTGGGCACCGGACCGTTCCAGCTGGTGGAGTTCCTGCCGGGCAGCCACGTGCGGCTGCGGCGCTATGACGGCTACACGCCCAACACCAAGTATACCGAGCGCACCGGCTTCGGCGGCTACAAGCAGCCCTGCCTTGACACGGTGACGTTCCGCATCGTGACCGAGCCGGGCGCGCGCGTGGCGGGGCTGCGGACCGGCGAGCTGCACGCCGTGGAGGATATTCCGTTCATCTCGGTGGCCGACCTGAAGAAGGACAACCGCATCACGATCCTGCCGCTGGAGAACTGGTGGGTTCACATCGCCTCGGCCAACTCCTCGCAGGCGCCGACGGACAACGCCAAGTTCCGCCAGGCGGTGATGGCGCTGCTCGACAACGAGGAGATCATGGAGGCGTCGACCGACGGCAACTACAAGCTGAACGTCGGCTTCCAGTATCCGCACCAGGCCAGCTACACAGACGCCGGCAAGGAGTTCTACAACCAGAAGAATGCGACCAAGGCGAAGGCGCTGCTGGCGGAATCCGGCTACAAGGGCGAGCCGGTGGTCCTGCTGACCAACAAGGACTTCACGTCGATGTTCAACGCGGCGCTGGTGATGAGCCAGCAGATGCAGTCCATCGGCATCAAGGCCGAGCTGAAGGTGGTGGACTGGCCGACGGCGGTGCAGACGGCAGCCGCGGCGTCGCCCTCGCCGGGCTGGAACTTCTTCTTCACCGGCTACGGCACGCAGCCGGCGCTGGGGGCCTTGGCGACCATGAACTTCTTCATGGGCAGCAACCCGAACTACAAGCCGAAGCCCGGTCAGGAAGACCCCGTGCTGAAGGCGGAGTGGGAGAACATGAACCAGAGCACGGACCCGAAGGCGCGCCAGGCCGCGTTCGTCAAGATGCAGCACCGCATCCTGCAGCAGGCGCTGGTGTTCCCGTTCGGGTCGCTGACGAAGGTGCAGGGCGTGCGCGCGAACGTGGTGGGCTACAAGACCTTCCGCATTCCGCGGTTCTCCAACGTGTCGTTCCAGTGACCCCGCGCGTGGTTTTGGGGGCCTGACGGAGCATGTGGGGGGTTGTCCTGCGCAGCATTCTGGGGTCGCTCCCGGTGCTGCTGATCGTGAGCCTCATCACCTTTGGGCTGATGAGGTTCAGTCCGGGCGACCCCGCCGCGGCGATCGCGGGGATGTCGGTCACGTCCGAACAGCTTGAACTGATCCGCAAGGACCTGGGTTTGGACGAGCCGTTCCTGGTGCAGCTCGTCAAGTGGTATGGCGGGCTGCTCCAGGGCAATCTGGGCCGGTCGATCCTGATGGGCCAGGACGTGCTGGAAGTGACGATGATCCGCCTGCCGGTGACGATCGCCCTGTCGCTGTATGCCCTGGTGCTGACGCTGGTGCTGGGTTTGGCGAGCGGCATCATCGCGGCGTTGCGGCAGAACACCGTGGTGGACCAGCTGGCCATGGTGTTCGCGATGATCGGCATCTCGGTGCCGAACTTCTTCCTTGGGCTGCTGATGATCCTGTTGTTCGCGGTTCACCTGGGGTGGCTGCCGACGGGGGGCTACATCCCGTTGTCGCAGGACCCTGTCGGCTGGCTGCGCACCTCGACGATGCCGGCATTGTCGCTGGCGTTGCTGCAGATGGGGCTGCTGGCGCGCATCACCCGCTCGACCATGCTGGAGGTGCTGCGCCAGGACTACATCCGCACCGCGCGGGCCAAGGGGTTGCCGAGCCGCCTGGTGGTGGTGAAGCATGCGTTGACCAACGCGCTGATCCCGATCACCACCGTGGTCGGCATCATCATCAGCCTGTCGATCTCGGGCGCGGTGGTGACGGAGAGCCTGTTTTCCATTCCGGGCATGGGCCAGCTGCTGACGCAGGCGGTGCTGAACCGCGACTATCCGATGGTGCAGGGCGGGCTGTTGCTGACCACCACCTTCCTGGTGTTGGTGAACATCCTGGTCGACATCGCCTATGCCCTTCTCGATCCGCGGGTGCGCTATGAACGGTCCTGACATCGTGGCGGCCGGGCGCGCCGACGACGCGCCGCTCGAGGAGGATTTCGAGGTAGCGGCGCAGCGCCAGTCGCCGTGGCGGATGACGGTGCGGCGGCTGTTGCGCCACCGGCTGTTCCTGATGGGGCTGGGGCTGTGCTCCATCATCCTGGTGGCCGGGGTGCTGGCGCAGGTGATCACCCAGACCGACCCGACGCGACTGGCGATGCGGTGGCGGTTCCGCGCCCCGGGGCAGGACGGGTTCATCTTCGGCACCGACAATTTCGGCCGCTCGCTGTGGTCGCGCGTGGTGTGGGGCGCGCAGCTTTCGCTGTATATCGGCTTCTCGGTGGTGGCGCTGAACGCGGTGTTCGGCACGCTGATCGGTGCTGCCGCCGGCTATTTCCGCCGGCTCGACAACGCGCTGATGCGGGTGAACGACGCGCTGATGGCGTTTCCCGCCATTCTGCTGGCGATCGCCATCACCGCGGTGCTGGGGGCTTCCACGTTCAATGCCATCCTGGCGCTGTCGATCGTGTATATCCCGCGCACCGCGCGCATCGTGCGTGCCAGCGTGATCGTGCTGCGCGAGATGGAATACGTGCAGGCCGCGGTGGCGGCCGGTGCCGGGCACTGGCGCATCCTGCGGCGGCACATCCTTCCGAACGCGATGGCGCCGCTGATCGTGCAGCTGTCGTTCCTGTTCGCCTATGCGGTTCTGTCGGAGGCGACGCTGTCGTTCCTGGGGCTGGGTGCGGTGCCGCCGACGCCGACCTGGGGCAACATCATGGCCGAGGGGCGGCAATACCTGGTGGAGGCGCCCTGGATCATCACCATTCCCGGCATCGCGCTGATGATTACCGTCATGGGCCTCAACCTGCTCGGCGACGGCCTGCGCGATGTGCTCGACCCGAGGTTGCGGATACAGCAATGAGCCTTCTGGAAGTTCGCAATCTGACCACCGCGTTCAAGACCGAGCGCGGGGAGGTGACCGCCGTCGAGGATGTCAGCTTCGACCTCGACGAGGGGGAGATCCTCGGCATCGTCGGTGAATCCGGCAGCGGCAAGAGTGTCACTGCGCTGACGATCATGGGCCTGTTGCCGCAGCCGCCGGCGCGCATCGCCGCCGGTTCCATCCGCTTCCGCGGCGAGGAGCTGACGACCATGCCGGAGCGGCGGATGGAGGGCATCCGCGGGTCTGGCATTTCCATGGTGTTCCAGGAGCCGATGACCTCGCTGAACCCGGTGTTCACCATCGGCGAGCAGATGATGGAGACGCTGCGGGCGCATGAGCGGCTGTCGTCGCGCGAGCAGTTCAGCCGCGCCGTCGCCATGCTCGACAAGGTGGGCATTCCGTCGGCTTCGCGGCGCATGACGGACTATCCGCACCAGTTGTCGGGCGGGCAGCGGCAACGGGTGATGATCGCCATGGCGCTGGCGTGCAACCCGAAGCTGCTGATCGCCGACGAGCCGACCACGGCGCTCGATGTCACGATCCAGGCACAGGTGCTCGACCTGCTGATGGATTTGCGCGACGAACTCGGCATGGCGATCATTGTGATCACCCACAATATGGGGGTGATCGCCGAGACGGCCGACCGGGTGCTGGTGATGTATGCCGGGCGGATCGTGGAGCAGGCGCCGGTGGCCGAGATGTTCGAGCGGCCGCGCCACCCCTATACGCGCGGCCTGCTGTCGTGCGTGCCGACGCTGGAGCAGGACACCGACCGGCTGGTGGCGATTCCGGGCTCGCTGCCCGAGCCGACCCGACGCCCGCCCGGCTGCCGGTTCGCGCCGCGCTGCCGGCACCGCATCGATGCGTGCCGCGAGGCGCTGCCGCCGTTGGTGGAATACGAGGGCGGGCACCTGGCCGCGTGCATCCGCAGCGGCGAGCTGATGCCTGTGGAGCCAGTGCGGGCATGAGCGGGGCGGGCGTGACCGGTACAGGCATGACCGGGGCGGGCATGAGCAATGCTGGGGGCAACCTGGTTGAGATCACCGGGCTTTCGAAGCATTTCCCGGTGCGGACCGGCGGCATCCTGCGCCGCGTGACGACGCCGCTGCGGGCGGTCGACGATGTGTCGCTGAACATCGCCACTGGCGAGACGCTGGGGCTGGTGGGCGAATCCGGGTGCGGCAAATCCACGCTGGGGCGGCTGCTGATCCGGCTGATCGAGCCGACCGCGGGGGCGATCCGGTTCGACGGCGTCGATATCACCGGGCTGGGGCGGGCGGAGATGCGCACGCATCGCCGGGCGATGCAGATCGTGTTCCAGGATCCGTACGGCGCGCTCAACCCGCGCATGATGGTGGAGGACATCATCATGGAGCCGCTGCTGATCCATGGCGCGAAGGCTGACGCCGACAGCCGGCGGCTGGTGGCGGAGATGCTGAAGCTGGTGGGGCTGCCGGCGCGCGCACGGGACCGGTTCCCGCACGAGTTCTCCGGCGGGCAGCGGCAGCGCGTGGGGATTGCGCGCGCGCTGGTGTTGCGGCCGCGCTTCGTTGTGTGCGACGAGCCGGTCTCGGCACTGGATGTTTCGGTGCAGGCGCAGATCGTGAACCTGCTGCAGGATTTGCAGAAGGAGCTGGGGCTCACCTACCTGTTCATTGCCCATGACCAGAGCGTGGTGAAGCACATCTCCGACCGGGTGGCGGTGATGTACCTGGGCAAGGTGGTGGAGGTTGCCGACAAGCGGACGATCTACAGTAATCCGCAGCATCCCTATACCCAGGCGCTGATCGGCGCGGTGCCAGTGTTGAACCCGCGCGAGCGCGGGCGCGGGCGGCGGCAGCGGATCACCGGCGACATTCCCAGCGCGCTGAACCCGCCGAGCGGGTGCCGGTTTCATACGCGCTGCCCCTACGTGATGCCGATCTGCAAGGAGCAGCTGCCGCCGCTGCTGGACACCACGCCGGGGCATGGCGTGGCGTGCCATCTCATGACCCAGCCGAAATCCTGAGGACGCCGCCATGCTGCAAGCCGCCCGTTCGCGCCTGATCCCCGAGGTGGATTTCAACGCGCAGGGGCGGCAGACCGGGTTCATCCGGCTGTTCCATTCGGTTCACAGCTCCGCCTACGGGTTCATCCCGATCCCGATCGTGGTGCTGAGGAACGGCGAGGGGCCGACGGCGCTGTTCGTCTCGGGCAACCATGGCGACGAGTATGAGGGGCAGGTGGCGCTGTGCAACCTGGCCAAGTCGCTCGACCCGGCTGCGATCAAGGGGCGGGTGATCATCCTGCCGATGGCCAACTATCCCGCGGCGATGGCGGGGAAGCGGACCTCGCCGGTTGACGAGGGCAACCTCAACCGGACGTTTCCGGGCAACCCGGACGGGACGGTGACGCAGCAGATCGCGTTCTTCATCGAGCATGTGCTGATCCCGATGGCCGATGTGGTGTGCGACCTGCATTCGGGTGGCTCTTCGTTGATGTATGTGCCGTGCGCGCTGATCAAGCGGACGCCGGACGCCAAGCGGCACGCGCAGCAGGTGGCACTGTTGACGGCGTTCGGCTCGCCGCTGGCCTACATGTCGGGCGGTGGCAACGGGACGGGGACGGACAGCACGCTGATGGGCGGGGTGGAGCGGGCGGGCAAGCTGGCGGTGGGGACCGAGCTTGGCGGATCGGGCCAGGTGAGCCCGGCGGCGCTGCGCATCGTGGAGCGCGGGCTGCGCAACGTGCTGGTGCACATGGGCATCCTGGCGAAGAAGATGCGGATCAAGAGCGAGCCGACGCGGTTTCTCGACGTCGGCGGGCCGGACTACTTTGTGTATGCGCCGGATAGCGGCGTGTTCGAGCCGGTGGTGGAGCTGGGCGACGAGGTGAAGAAGGGGCAGCTGGCCGGGCGGATCCACTTCCCCGAGACGCCCTGGGCGCCGGCGGTGGAGTTCCGCTTCGCACGAGAAGGGTTCGTGCTGTGCAAGCGGGTGCCCGGGCGGACAAGCCGGGGCGACTGTCTGTTCCATCTCGGGACCGATGCGGCGGCATAGGGTGTTCGCGCATCGCGCACGGTCGGCAATTGGGCGATGATGGAAATTTGATGAGTGCATGCGGTCGTAACGGCTGCGGCGCGCTGTCATCGCAGGCGGGCGTGTGGTAAGGAACTTGTCAGAAATCACGGAGGAGTGGTTCCATGCGTCGCCTGCTTCTCGCTTCGGTCCTGATCGTGCCGGCCATGCTGGTCGATGCCCAGGTTGCTGTTGCCCAAGGTACGCCTTCGGCGGACCAGATCATTCGCGCGCTGCGCCCGACAGGCCCGGTGCAGGGGGGGACACGCGGCATTCGTCCTGCCGCGACGCCACCGGCCGCTGCGTCTGCCGCGGCACCTGTGTCGGCCCCGGCTGAGCCGCGCCCGACCGCGGCACCCGTTGTCGTTCCGGCGGCGGCGCAGAGTGCGGCGGTTGTCCCGGTGTTGCCGCCCGTTCCGGCGACACCCCAGCCGCCCGCCGCGGCGCTTTCGATCGACCTGACGGTGCAGTTCCAGTCCGGTTCGGCGGAGTTGACGCCCGAGGCGATGCGGACGCTGGATCAGCTCGGCCAGGCCTTGAGCAGCGAGGCGCTCGCGGCCTTTCGTTTCCGGATCGAGGGGCATACCGACACCACGGGTTCCCGCGACGTCAACATGACGCTGTCGCAGGCGCGCGCGGCGAAGGTTGCGGAGTATCTTCAGGGCAAGTTCGGCGTGGCGGCCAACCGGCTGGAACCGGTGGGTCGCGGGCAACAGGCGCTGAAGGTGGCGACACCGGACCAGACGCCCGAGCCACGCAACCGGCGGGTGCAGGTGATCAACATCGGTGCCTGACGCTTGCTGAGCCGCGATGCACCTGGCAACCGGCGGGCGGCTGCAACGATGAACGACAAGCCGCAGGGTGGCCCCCCGCCCGATGACGACGCGACCGTGCGTGTGACGCGCCGGCGGACGTACGGGCGCCCGACCGATCGGTCGTTGCTTCCGGCCGGTGGTGGCGTGCCGCCCATGCTTCGGCTGATTGCCCTGGTGCTGACGATTTTCGTTGGCGTATCCGGCTGGTTCGCCATGCGCGAGACGGCGCTGCCGCCGGAAATCTATACCGGGCCGCACCGCGAGGCGACGGGGATTGCGGTGCGCATGGCCGACGAGGCCGAGATCCTGGCGCATCAGCCGGCGGGGACGACCGTGTTCCGCTTTGTCTCCAATCGCCGGGTCCTGGTGCTCGACTTCGCCTCACTGCAGGAACAGGGGCTGATGCTGAACCGGGCGGCGGCGCTGATGGAGAAGGCGGGGCTGCCGCGGGATCGTGTGCTGGGCGATGACGAGCTTGATGCGGTGATTGCAGCTTCCGGCGACACGATGGAGACCTTCTATTACGGCCACGACTACGCCGCCGCGGACCTGGCGCGCTTCTTCGCGCTGGCCGATCGCGACGGGGTGCGGCTGCGCGAGCAGGAGGAGTGGCTTCGCCGGTTGCTGATGCAGGAGGGGCTGCTGGCGCCGGGCGTGCGGGCGGCGCTGATTTCCATTCCGGCGGTTGGTGCCGCACCTGATGTGGATGCCAGGTTGCGCGCGGCGATCCTGCGGCACGAGCTGGCGCATGCGGAGTTCTTCAGCAACCGGCCCTATGCCGACTATGTGCGGCAGTTCTGGCGCGAGGGGCTGGGCGAGGAGGGCCGCGCCGTGTTCCGCCGCTACCTCACGGCACAGAACTATGACCCGACGCTTGAAGACCTGATGGCCAACGAGATGCAGGCCTATCTGATGCACACGCCCGATCCGCGCCTGTTCAACGCGGCCGCGCTGGGGGTTTCGCTGGAAGTGGTGGATCGGTGGCAGGCCGAATTTCTGCTGGGCATGCCGAATGGCTGGCTGCGGGATGCCTGCGTGGCATCGTTGCCGTCGGCCGGCTCGATCCTGCGCCGCCCACGCCGGCGCGGGGCGGGTCGAAGTCAGCGCGATTCGGTTTCGACCAGGACGGCGCGGGTGTTGACGCGCAGGCCGCGGCGGGCGGCACTTTCCATCGCCGCCTGAAGGTCGCGCAGGTAGGTGTCGGCGGTGTCGTCGGCTGGCCGCAGCCCCTTGGGGAACAGCGGCTGTGACGAGACCGCGATCATCATCATATCCACGCCATAGGGCGACCCGACCTGCCAACCGATCTCTTCGGGCTTGCACTTGCAGGTCGCGGGGTCTCCGAGATGGATAGTGGCCCTGGCGGGGAACGCGCGAAACTCCATCCCCGGGACCTTCAGCTCCTCGCGCCGCCCATTGGGCATGACGATGTCCACCTGCCGGGCCTGGTCGCTGGGGTAGAGGTGGAACACCTCGCCTTTGGAGGTGATATACGAGAGCTGAACATAGCCGGCGTAGTCTGGCATCACGAAGCGCGGGACGATGCTGTCGTCCGTGTGCAGTTTGAACGGGCCTGACTTGAGGCCAAACTGGACATCAGGGGCGTTGCTCGCGAACGGGCGGGCGGCCGGACGGATAACATCGAGCACGCGGCAGTAAGACTCGTTGAAGGTCGCGGTGCGCCAGGCAATGGGTGCGCGATCCGCGATCTCGCCAACCAGGCGGCGCAGTATGGTCTCGGTCGTGCGGCTGGCCAGGCCCGCGACCACGATGCTCCCGTCCTCGGCCACGTCGCCCTCGACGATGGCGCAGGGAACCCCGGTGGTCGCGGCCTGGATCGCAGTGCGAAGACGGGCGGGAGATGGCGGCTGGGGCGGCGGAGGCAGTGGAACAATCGGAGCCGCAGTTAGTGGCGGCAGCGGCGCAGGCTGCACGGCTGGGGGCGGTGCGGGCAAGGCGGCCGGTGGTGAAGCGAAGGGCGGGGATGCGACGGGTGGTGAAGCAACGGGTGGTGGGGCGACGGGTGGGGTGGGCGTCGCGGCTGGCGGCGTGATGGGGGGCGCTGCGGGGCGTGCCGCGACCGCAGGGGGGGCGGGGGCCGGGGCGGCATCCGGGACCGCTGTGCCGGTGGTTCCGCCGCTGGGGGGCAGCGGGGTGATCGGCGCCGGAATCGGGATCGGAATCGGGAGCGGGGTCGGTGCCGGGGCGATGGCGGCGGTGGTGGCCGGAGTGGGCGCGCGGCCGGCGAACCAGTAAAGGCCGCCGCCCGCGCCGGCGAGCACCAGGAGGGAGACGCCGGCCAGCAGTGGCGCCAGGGTGCGCTTGGTTGGCGCGGCCGGAACGGCGATGGCCGGCGGGGCGGGGCGCGTCGGTGCCGGGCGCATCGCGGATGCCGCGGCAGGCGGGGGGGACGAGATCATCGTGGCCTCGACATCGTCGGCCCCGGGGGCCGCGGCACCTCCTTCGAATGCGGTGCGCAGGGCCTGGGCGAACTCGACCGCAGAGGCGAAGCGCTGCTCTGGGCGTTTGGCCATGGCACGGGAGACGACGGCATCCAGCGTTTCGGGCGATGTGACGGAGAGTTCGGAGGGACGGGGCGGGGCGACGTTCAGCACCTTGTGCATGATCGCCGTCATGCTGCCCTCGAACGGGCGCTCGCCGGTGAGCATCTGGTAGAGCACCACGCCGGCCGAATAAATGTCGGTGCGCGCGTCCACGGTCTGGCCCATGAACTGCTCGGGGGACATGTAGGCGGGCGTGCCCATGATGGTGCCCGCCTGGGTCATGCTGCTGCTCTCGATGCGGGCGATGCCGAAATCGGCGATCTTCACCTGCCCGTTGCTGGTGAGCATGACGTTGGCGGGCTTGATGTCGCGGTGGACGACACCGCGGTCGTGGCTGAAATGCAGCCCGGCCAGCAACGCTTCCATGATCCGCACCGTCTCGGCCGTTGGGAAGCGCTCGTTCCTGTCGAGCAGGGACTTGAGCGAGGGCCCGTCGACGAACTCCATGACGATGTAGGCGAGCTTGGGGGTTTCGCCGTAGTCGAAGACGCCGACGATGTTCGGGTGGGTCAGGCGGCCTGCGGCCTGCGCCTCGCGCTTGAAGCGGGCCAGCTCGTCCTGTGCCTCGGTATCCGAAGCGTCGGGGAGGGTCAACGTTTTGATGGCGACGCGGCGGTCGATGACCGGGTCGCGCGCATCATAGACGGTTCCCATGGCGCCCTTGCCCAGGATGCCCGAGATCTCGTACTTGCCGAGCTTGCCGTCCTCCATCCGACTCCCTTCCGCGCAGGAACCGGACCAATCGGGCCCGGCATGCGGAGGTGTTATAGACCGGCTGGCGCGCGGGCCGAAACAGCCGCCTGCGCGGCGCTGCGCCGCGTGCCGCCCTCGCCTATCACGGCGAAGGGGGCCCAGTAGAACGGGTGGGCAACCTCGGCGGTCAGGCCGCGGCCGGCTTCGTCCAGCATGCCGAGCTGGGCGGCGCGCATCGCCCCGGTGACGCCCAGGGCCGGCTCGGCGGCGAGGCGGCGCAGCGAATCGGCGACCAGGTAGGCGGCGATCTGGTCGTTCACCGCCCAGTGGGTGACGAGCAGCGAGCGGGCGCCGGCGTAGAAGAACGAGCGGGCCAGGCCGGACAGGCTCTCGCCGGCGGTGGTGCCGCCGGGGCCGCCGGAGTTGCAGGCCGAGAGGATGACGGTGTCGGCGTCGAGGTCCAGCTCCAGGATCGCCGAGGCGGTGAGCAGCGATCCGGCGGCATCGGACGCGCCGGCGGGGGCGGAGGTGACGATCGCCGGCTCCGACTGGCAGCGCAGCTCGGCCGGCAGCAGGGCGTGGGTGGCGAAGTGCAGGATGCGCACGTCCTTGAGGTTGGCGCGGCGCACGCCGGGGGCGGTGAAGGCGGGGCCGAGCAGCGAATCGGTGGCAGCGGCCCCCAGCAGGCGGCGGGAGGCGTCGAGCTCGGCGCGGGCGAAGGGCAGGGGCGGCAGGCCGGAATAGAGGCGGGAGCTGTCGGCGCAGTCGTTGCCGAAGGTACGGGTTGCCTGCGCCAGCGTCACCGGGCGGAAATCGCCGAAGCCGAACCAGGGCTTTGTGGCGCGCGAGGTGCCGGCGATCTTGCGCAGTGAGACGAAGTTCGCCGCCGCGGGCACGTGGGCGATGCTGGCGCGGCGCAACAACCAGGGCGCGGTGGCGAGCGCATCGCCGGTGGCCGGCCCGGTCAGCAGCAATTCGAACGGCAGCGACAGGAGCGGGCCGGCCGGAACGATGACCAGCGCGCTGGCGCCCTGCAGCGAAGGTTCCAGCGCCGCGAGGGTGGCGCGGTAGATCGCCTGGGAGGCGGCGATGTCGAAGGTGGGCGGGACGCCGGTGGTGCTTTCGATGCTGGTGCGGACGCGGCGCACCAGGGCGGCCATCTCCCGCAGGCCGCCGGGAACGGGGGCGACCTCGATGCGGCCGTCCCGCAGGGCGAAGGCCCAGCCGCCGGTGTCGCTGAGGGTGAGGGAGACGAAGGCTTCGCCAGGGGACAGGGCGGCGAGCACGTCGGCGGCCGGGGCGACCTGCTGGACCAGCTGGCCGTAGTTGGGGGAGGCGGCCTGGAGGGTCGATTCCGCTTCCGCCGCATCCTCCTGTCCTTTGGCGATACGGGCTTCGAGCTCGACCGAGGCGGGCGTAGCGGTGCCGCCTTGGGTGCCCGGTTCCAGCTGGTCGCGCTCGCGGTAGAGGTCGGCGAGGCGGGCGCGGATGTCCTCCCGTGCCCGGATGGCCACGGCGACCTTCGGGTCGCGGGCATTCTCGGACAGGCGGGCGGTGGCCTGGGCGATCTGCTGGCTGGTGACGCCACCCTGGGCGAGCTGGGCGGCCTCGAACATCTCGGTCAGCCATTTCTGGCTGTCGGCGGGGGTGGCGCGCGCGGCGGCGGCGAAGGCATCGAGGCAGGGGGCGAGCAGCGAGGGCTCGGTGCCGATGCGCAGCTGGCGCAGCAGTTTCACGGCGGCGAGGCAGGTCTGGTCGGCTGCGGCCACCTGGCCGGCGCGGGCCATCTGCCCGGCGCGCAGCAGCAGGGTTTCGGCGACCGGGCGGCTGTCGGGCAGCGCCTGGGCGAACACGGCGGCGGCGCGGGCATATTCGCCGGAGGCGGCAACCGCGCCTTCGGTCTCGGCGAGGATGCCGGCGCTGGTGCGGGCCATGCGGGCGGCGATCACTGGCTGGCGCAGGCCGTTGCCGGCGACGAGGTCGTTGGCATTGCGCAGGGCAGCCGCACTGTCGTCGAGCCGGCCGGCGCGGCGCAGCAGGGTGGCTTCGCGGCGGCGCACCTCGATCAGGCCGAGCAAAGCCGAGCGTGTGGCGGGGGCGGAGAGCATTTCGCGATTGGGCAGCTGTTCCGACAACCCCGAGCCGGCGCCGGTGGTGCCGATGCGGGCCGCGGCGCGGGGACGGGCGGAGCGCACCTCGTCCGGCAGCAGGTCGGAATAGCCACGGCCGGCGCGGGCCAGGAAGGTGAGCGCATCGTCGGCCTTGCCCTGGTTGGCAGCGTGCAGGGCCTGGTAGTGGACCAGGCGGACGGCCTGGATCGGGTCGTCGGCGGCGGCGGCGAACTGGCCGGCGCGGGCGAACAGCGAGTCGGCCTCCGCATACCGGCGCTGGTTCGAGACCTGCAGCGCCAGCGAGATGACGGTGATGACGGTGTTCGGGTTTTCGGCACCGAGCGCCTTCTGTTGCAGGGCGAGTGCGGCGCGCAGGTTTTTCTCGGCACCCGAGAAATCCTCGGTGCGGTTGGAATCGTCGGCCACGCGAACGAGGCGGTCGTATTCGCCGACGTCGCCGGAGCTGAAGGCGCGGGCGGCGGAGCGCTCGGCGAGCAGGCGCTGGGCGGCGCCGCCCTGGGCCTCGGTGGCCGCGGCGGTGGCCGGCAGGCGGCCGGAGAGCACGCCGATGGCGCGTTCCATCACCGGCAGCGACGGCTGCACCCCGTCGGCGAGCCAGGTGCGGCCGCTGATGGTGGCAATCAGCGCGACATGCGCCCAACCGCCGACCCTTCGGCTGCATTGCAGCAGGAAGGCAGGCTCGTTGCCGAGCACCGTTGTGGAGATGGGTGCCTGGCAGGCGTAGCGCTGGTCGATGCCAGTGCGCCAGGGGCCGGTTGCCGCCATTTCGCCGGCCGCCGTGGGGGACCCGGGCGGCGGGCGGCGGATGCGGGCGCTGGGCTGGAGCCAGGTGCCGCAGTACACGTCCGCCCCCTCGCCGAGGGTTTGCTGGGTGCAGTCCTCGCCGGTGGCGTTCTTGCCGAGTGCCACGCCGCCTTCCGCACGGCCGGACTGGCCGCCGCTGACATAGGCGCTCTCGGGCGGGGTGGTGCAGGCGGCGAGGCCTGCCAGCATCGGGGCGAGCAGGGCTGCGACAAGGCCGGGCCGGAGCCGCCGCATGTGAATCCGCCGCATGTCAGTAGTCCTCGTCCGAGACGTTGGGCAGTTGCACGTCGGTGTCGTCCTGCGTGGGCCGGTCGCGAATGATCGGCACGTCGCGCAGCGGGCTGATCGGCGGCACCGTCTGGACCGGGATCAGCACGCAGTTCACCGAGGTGATCGGGCAGGCATTGAAGCGGTAGTCGGCATTGGGCTGTGGCGTGATGTTCGCCTTGCTCGCCGCCGCTTGGCCATCCAATCCACCGATCTTGCCGAAGAGGTCAGACTTGCCGCCGCTGCCCACGACGAGCAGCCCGGCCACATCAAATGTGCCCGTGGCGATGCCGCCGATTCGGGTGACCAAGATTAGGTCGGTAGTCTTGCCCGCGAGCTGGCCAATGGTGATCGCGCTCCCCGCTTGCGTCGGCAGGACGAAGTCGAGCGTTGCCTGCGCGACGCCGAACGGAAGCACGGTGATCATTCCAGTTACGATAGTGGCGACGCCGCCAGCGGGCGTCACTTCAAGGAAGCTGCCGGCAAGATAGCCCTTGAACGTGCCGATCTCGCTGTCTGGAAGCTTTCCGTCGAGGTTTTGCCCACCGCGATTCGTGCCGTTCGTGGCGATAACGACCCCGTCGGCAACCTTGAGCGTACCTGAGGCAGTTATCTCCAGCAACGGCGCGGTGATGTTCCCTACGATGGTCAGTGGTGCCACGTTCTTCAACGTGAACGTGCCGCCTGGAACCACAACCCTGTCCAGTCGGTCGATCCGATTGTCACCATCCAACTTGATGTTGCCTGCCTCGGTCAGTTCCAGCTGCACGGTTTTGGCCGTCAGCGTTGTCGTTGCCGACTGCGTCAGCGCCTTGCTGGTCACCAGGCTGAACGACTGGCCGATGTTGGCAGCATTGCGGTTGTCGAAGTCCGACAGGCCGGTGATCTGGTTCGTCTTCGACTCCAGCGCCACGGTACCACCGACCCTGGCCGAACCGTCAAGTGTATCGGTGGTCTTACCCCCGCCGATCATCTGGAACTCGATGCTCGTTTCAGTTGTCGTCAGGTCCTTGGTCCGGACCTCACCGGTCTTGTTGTCTGTAGCATTCCCGGCATTGGTCCGCAGGACCACCTTGCCGCTGAGACCGCCACCGGAGATGCCCAGATTGCCCAGCACGATCCCATCGACCGCGGCCTTCGTGGTCGATTGCAGCTGGATCAGCGGCGCCTCGATCGTGCCCACCTTCACCGTCGGGGCAATCACCGTCGCAGATGTTACGGCTCCACCGCTGATGAAGACACCCGTTGCGTCGCGCAGGAAGTAGTCGCCCTTGCTGCTGAACGTCGCATTGATCACGTCGTTGGTCGCCGACGGCAGATAGGTGTCACCGCCGTCCGTTGTCGCCAGCACAGCCGTCTTCACCGTGCCGCCGGCCAACTCGGTGATGTTCTGGGCCGCCTTCAGCGTCACCGATGTGCTGCCGGCGAGTGTGCCGAAGGTGACGTCGGTCGCCCCCGCCGTCAGATCGATCACCGGTGCCGTGATGCTGCTCACCACCACCGTCGGCGCCACCACGGTGGCCGAGGTGCCTGCCGTTCCTCCAACCCCAACCCCGGTGTCGCTCTTCAGGCTATACGCCCCGGCACTGCTGAAGCTGGCGCCGGTGACTTTGTTGCCGGTCTGGAAGATGGTCGTGTTGCCGCCGTCCGTTGTCGCGAGATTTGTCGCCTTCAGGGTCCCGGTGGCCTGGGTGATACTGCCGCCCGACCGCAGATCGAGAGTTTTAAAGGCTGTGCTATCGAAGCTTCCACCAATGGTGATTGAGCTGGTGATCGGAGAAGGCGTTCCGCCAACCTGCGTCGCTCCCAGACGAAGCGTCGCTGTCGGGTCCGCCTGCAACTGGCCAAGTATCGTAGTGTCAATGGACAGGCTGTTAGCGTCACTGGATCCAATCAAAACAGAGCGCGTACCGTCCTGCGGGCCGAGTTCAATCAAGCTCTTCGCAATCAGATTGCCCGCTGAAAGGTCCAGCTTGTTCGCAGCAACTGAGATCTCAGGTGCGGAAATGCCTCCCGTCGTCACGGTCACGGACGGCGCCGTCACGGTTGCCGAAGTGCTGGCCGCACCCCCGATCTTCAGTGCGTTCGCGCTCGCCAGGGTGAATTTGCCAGTGCTGGTGAAGCTTGCCTGATCTACCCCGTTGCCCGACAGCGCGATCGTCGTGTTGCTCGCCGTCCCTCCGGTGCCGTCCTTGGTCGTCAGAAGCGGCGTCGTTACCGTGCCGGTGGTCTGCGTGATG
>JANPIH010000327.1:0-5143 GCA_031424895.1 Rhodospirillales bacterium | reverse complement strand
GGTGCCGCCAACATTCTGCGAGCCGCCGACGCGCAGGCCACGCTGGGACAGGTAGGTGTTGGCCAGGGCCCGCTGCTGCTCAGCGTGCTGGAATTCCTCGCGACCCTCTTCATTGTACCACTGGCGGCCGATCGGAGCGATCTGATTGCCGGTGTAGCCGGGGCCATCACCTTGCAGCCAGTAGCCCCAGCCACGCAGCGATTCCTGCTGCGGGCCGAACATGCTGCCCAGCCCACCCAGGGCACCGCCAACCAGCCCACCGACCGGGCCGCCGACCAGGAAGCCCAGTCCGGCGCCGAGGCCGGAGCCGATCATGCCGTTGGTCTGGTTGTTGCCCACCAGGCCGCCGACCAGGTTGCCCAGGGCAAAGCCACCGCCGATGCCGGACAGGGCGCCACCGAGCGTCAGTGCGCTGCCACCCATCAACGAGGTGCCGCCCAGGCCGAACAATCCGGGCGATGCCCCGACAATCTCGGCCAGAGGTCCCACGGCCGTGCCGGCGGAACCGAAGATCGATGTGCCAAGGCCCGACAGAAGCCCGCCACTGCCGGTCAGGCCAAGGGTGGAACCGATGCCGCTCAGCAGCCCGCCGGGACCGGTCAGCCCGAGCGTCTGGCCGATGTTGTTGAGGCCGAGCAGGCTCGACAGCCCCCCGCCACCCGATGCGGCGCCGCCGACGCCACCGATCCCACCGCTGCCGAAGATGCCTTGGACGATGGGGGTGACGATCGGGCGGATCACCGCCTCGGCGGCGATGCGGGCGAAGGTGGAGCGTGCCAGGCGGTAGAGATCGTCCATCACCCCGGCCCAACCGCGGCCAGTCTGGGCGAACAGATCAGCGAAGCGATCGCCGGCATAGCGCACCACATCGTCGGTGGTGGACTGGACCTGGCGCTCCTGTTCCTTGCGCGCGTCGTCGAGCTTCTTCTGATCCTCCTGGGCGGATTTGTACGCCGCCCGTTGCACCTCGATCTGGCGCACGGTCTGGGCGATCGCCTCAGCCTCGCGCTGCTGGGAGGTGGTGCGCTTCTCAATGGCCGGTATGCCGGCCTCGCGGAGCTGCTTCTCGGTCTCCAGGGCGACATTGAGCGCCGTGACCGCATCGCTGCCCTTGCGTTGGGCCTCGGTCAGACGCGTCTGCCGGTCGAGCTCAACGGCCAGCGCCTCGGACACCTTGGCGACCTTGGCGGCCTGGTCATCGGCCAGCTTGGCAGCCTTCTGGCCCTCCTTGTTGGCCTTGGCCAGCTTGTCCTGATACTCGCGCAGCGCGTCAGCCCGGGCCTTGGTGGCATCGAAGCTCGCGCCGCCCGGCAGGGTGGTGACCCCGGCCGCCTCGGCACGGGCGATCTTCTGCAGCTGCTCCTGGTACTCACGGGTCGCCTTGAGCTTCTTGTCGTTGGCCTCGACGACCTCGCGGACCTCCTGCGCGGTGCGGGTCCGAGCGGCATCCGCGGCCTTGGCCTGGGCGGTGACGAACTCGCCAAAACGCTGTTGCTGCGCGTCGCGCTCGATCTCGCCGAGCCGGTCATTGGCGGCGCGATGCTCGCTCTCTGCCTGCCGCAACGCCGATTGCCGCGCCGTGGCGGCGGCCTGCAGCTGGGCGCGCTGGATGGCTGAGTAGCCCCGTGCCGGGTCGGAGCCGTCGTCCATTGCCGGACCGGCGCGCAGGGCCTCCAGCCGGGCGCGGGTGCGGGCGACATCGTTCTCGGCCGCTTGCCGGTCGGTGGGGGCCACATAGCGTTGCACCGCATTGACCGCAGCGGCGGCCTCCATCGCGGCCTTGGCGATCGCCTGGGACAGGCCGAGCGCCTTGTCGAGTTGGCTGGCGAAGTTGTCCATCGCTGCGCCGAGCACCCCGAAGGCGCGGCCCATCGTCGGCGGCAGCTTGTCGAACTCGGCTGCCAGTTTCTCCCCGGCGGCGATCAGGGCCGGCAGCACGCGATCAGCGGTGAGCTTGCCCTCGCTGCCCATCTGGCGCAGTTGGCCGAGGCCGACACCCAGCTCCTTTGCCAACGCCTGTGCCAGCTGCGGCATGTTCTCCAGCAGCGAGCGCAGTTCGTCGCCTTGCAGCACGCCAGAGGCCAGCGCCTGGGCCAGCTGCTGGGTGGCGGCCCCGGTCTCCTCGGCTGAGGCACCGGCGACGATGCCGGCCTTTTGCAGGCCGCCGACCAGGCGCAGCACCTGGTCGTTGGTGGCGCCCACCTCCTTGGCGGCGACGGCAAAGCGGGCGAAGGCCCCGGCACTGTCCGCGACGGAGATGCCGGTCTGTTGCGACAGGCGGAACAGACCCTCGAATGCGCGCTCGGCCGCGGAGGCGGAACCCGTGGCGCTCGCCAGACGCGCCAGCACAGCGGTGGCGGTGTCGCCGGCCTTGGCGATCTGCACGCCAGCGGCAATGGCAGCCGCCCCCATGGCGGCAAAGCCGGCGACCAGTCCACCTGCGGCGACGGACACCCCGGCGAACGTGCTGCCGACGGTGCCCAGCGAGCCACCCATGCCCTGGAAGGCACGCGTCGCGACATCCGACGCCCCAGCCAACCGCTGCAACCCAGGCGACGCCGCGGCGCTCGCCACTTCGACGCGCCGCAGCGCGGCCTCACCGGCTGTCCCGAACTGCTCGAGTTCCCGGCGGGCGCGGTCCGCCCCCTCGGTGGAGACGCGGATGCCGACGGTGCGGGCGGCGGCACCACTCACGGCTTGATCCCCCGCAGTTCGGCCATCGCGTTGCGCGCGAACCAACCCGGTACGCGCGAGCGTACGCTGGCGACATCCAACCTGCGGCGGAGCGACACCCGGCGCATGAGGAAGAACATCGGCACGAACCCCTGGGCGAGGACGTCCTGGCGGCGCTGCGCCTGGCCCTTGCGATGGCCGGTCAACACCTCGGTGCCGCCGCCGACGAACAGGCGCAGCCGGTTGCGCGTGCGGCGCGACGTGCCGGTGGCCGCGGCCACGCGCAGGCACCACAGGGCGGTGCCGGGCCGCGACTTGCTTGGCAGGACGAACGCCTCACCGCGCCGCCCGGCCTGGATCATCTGCGCGGGTGTGATACGCAGTCCGCCACGCCGACTGGCACCGCGGCGCCCGCCGATCGCGTTGTAGCCGGTGGGGAAGGCGAGGTACTTCCGGCCGCGGGCGACGATCTGTGCCCCGCGGTCAAAGGCATCGACCACCGTCGGCATGCGCGACCAGACCAGTGCCGCCGGCTTGAATGTGGTCGGTGCGACACCGCCTGGCGGATAGAGGTTCAGTCGCCAGGCGTTGGCGATGCTCCGGCCGCCGTCCTTGAACCCCGCGGATCGTGCCTGGGCGCGAAGTTCGGTTTGCACTTCGGCACCTGTGGCGGTGACCGCGCGAAGCAGGGCGCCAGCGACGGCACGCACCTCGGCCTGCATCGCCGGCTTGAGCCGGCCGAACAAGGCTGCGCGCACGAAGCTCATCGCTGCCCCCGTAGCTTCTGCTCGGCCTCGTTCATGGCTGCATGCATGGAGGCGAGAGCGCTGAATGCATCGACGACACAAGCAGCCTGATCGCCAACACCACCCCTATCGGGCCAGTGGGCGATGCCACCCTCAGGATCCCGACAAGCAGCCCACAAACGGACGAACTCGTGCCAGGCAAAGGCGATCGTCAGCCGAGGGTTGTCGCCCTCCCACGGCTGGCCGACGACAAGCCAGTCGGAGCCGTCCTCTGGCCTCAGCCCTCCGTCAAAGGCGCCGGGATCCCTGGCGACGGCAAGGGCGCCGCGGAGTTTCCCTCCGCACTCCGGTCCAGTGACACCAGCAGGAAGGAGCGCCAGCCGACGGCGGCGATCTCGCTCGCCGGCATGACGTCGAGCAACGCCTCCGGCACCAGCCCCTTGTCGCGCTGGAACGGTGGCAGGCCGGGCCCCTCCCAACCGCGCAAGGCATGGCGGCAGGCAACCCACGGCGCCATGCCGGTCCAGCGTTCCCCGGCCGCGCGCAACTCGGCGTAGACCGGCACGTCCATGCAGGCGTTGATGATCACCGCCAGCCGGGCCTGTGCCTCCGCCAGCCGGGCCTGGGCGTCGGCATCGCGGGGTGCCGCCTCGGCATCGGCCCGAGCGGCGTCGGCGGCATCGACCACTGCCAGCGCCGCGTCGAGGTTGCTGGGGGCGATCTCGCGCAGGGCGGTGCACAGCGCCGTGCTGACATCCTGCGGCGACGGACGTAGCCCCGCCTCGCGCGCCAGTGCGGCCCGGAAGGCGATCCGCTCGCGGTAGGTGAGTGGGGCGATCCGATAGGTGCGGGGCGAGTCAGGCGGGCTAAATGCCACCAGGTCATACGCCGAGAACACCGGCGGTGCGGTCCTTCCATCCATGGGGAGTCTCCTGGAGATTGGTGGGTGGTTCAGAACTGGGCCAGGTAGAAGGCGCTGTCCGCGCCATCGGCCTGGAAGCTGACGCCATGCTGGCCGAGGCCATCCCGCGCGCCGGGGTCCATGCCGATCGCCTTGGCGTTCGGCACGATGGCCAGGAAGCGGTTGCCGGCGGTGCTGCCGATGATCCCCATCAGCGACATCGGCGTGCCCGCCCGGAAGGCGTTGAACAGCGCCACCGAGTTGGTGGTGTTCATGTAGGGATCGAGGTTGCCGGCGACGTCGCGCTCGATCGGCAGGGCCGCGCCATAACCTTCGGCACTCTCGGGATCGTCCGGTAGGATGACGTTGACGCCAGCGTTGATGGTCAGTGTGCGGACCTGGGCGAGCGCCTTGTTGAGCTGGCACTTGCCGCCCACGAAGCGCGGTGGCGTCGGGCGCAGCACTGCGGCGGCTCCCGCCGGGACGGCGGTGGCGGACTTGCTGGCGAACTGGGCGCGCATCTCGAAGCTGATGAAGCCGATGCCCCCGGTCGTGAGTTCAAGCGAGGGCGTGCCGAGGGCCCCAGTGAAGGTCCACAGCAGGCCATCGGCATAGAAGTAGATGGTCGCGGTCTTGTAGACGCTCTCGTCCGAGGTCGGGCTGTAGAGCACGTTAACGGGGATCTGGAGGTTGGATCCCACCGTGTACGCCGTGCTGGCGGTATCGCCGGTGGTGAGTTCGAGGGAGGGCGTTCCGAGCGCCCCGGTGAAGGTCCAGAGCAGCCCATCGGCGTAGAAGTAGATCGTCGCCGTCTTGTAGACCG
>JANPIH010000326.1:0-16761 GCA_031424895.1 Rhodospirillales bacterium | reverse complement strand
GACCGCGCTGGTGGGGCAGAACGTGTTGGCAAAACTCTCCGTGGGCCCCGGTCTCCGCCGCGTCACGCGCGTTTTCCTCGGCCGTGCGGCTGCGCAGCCGCAACAGGCCGGCTGCCAGGATGGCGCAGACCTCGCAGAGGTGGAGTGGGAGGTGGGGTGAGTTGGGGCTGTTGCGCATGGTTCGACCCCAAGGTCGGGGCGCGAGGGAACAATCACAAGCGAAAACAAACGCCTAACGTATCCGCGCGAAAACAAAGGTAGCGCTGCGCGCGTGCTCGAACATTCCGATTGACTCTGGCCGCGACCACGAACAAATATAGAACATCGGCGCTGTCCGGAACCGGCACCGCCATCGACTACCCATTCACAGTACCCATTCGAACAAAGGAGCTGGGCATGAACAAGATGCCCGCGGGGGATATCTCCGCACGCGAACACGCGCCTGCCAGCCGCCAACCGCACCACCGAATTCTCAGCCTGGCCGTCGAGGGGGGATTTCTCGATGGAACGCGCCTCGAGTTCAGCGACGGCCTCAACTGCATCATCGGCGGCCGCGGCACCGGCAAGACGACGGTGGTCGAGTTCATCCGCTACATCCTCGGCATGATGCCGGATCCCGCCGACAGCCGGCCGCGTAACAAGGCCATCGAAGGGCATGTCCGCGGCAACCTGGGCAGCGGGGTGATCCGCCTCGAAGTCGAGACCAAACACGGCACCCGCTACCGCGCCGAACGACCATGGGGCGACGATGTCCAAGTGCTGGACAGCGACGGCGATCCGGTGCCGGTGTCCCTCGACCGCGATCTCGTGTTCAAGGCCGACATCTACAGTCAGAACGAGATCGAGGAGATCGCGACGAACCCGCGATTCCAGCTCTCCCTTCTCGACAAGTTCGCCGAAGAAGCCATTCGCGCGGCCAGCTCCGACATCCAGAAGGGCAAGCGCGCCATCGAGCAGAGCGCCATCGACTTGCGGAACCTGGAGGAACGCATCGGCGAGATCCAAGATGTGCTCCCGGAGATTGATATTGTCGGCAAGCGGCTGCAGGAGATGCAGGTGGTCGACGGCGCCGACGCGGACATGATCAATGCCGCCCACGCCCACAAGGCGCTGCGGACCCGCGAGAACGAGGCGATCACCGACCTGCGCCGCGCAGCCACGGCCGCAACGGTGGATTTTCGGCGCTTCGCCGATTCGGTCACCGAGAATTGCGCCAATGCCTACGGCGACGGGTTCCGCGACGGCCCGAACGGCGCCCTGTTCGAAACGCTGGAAGGCGCTGTCGAGGACTTCGTCGCCGTCTTCCGCGGCGCCGTGCCGACGGTGCAGAGCCGCTGCGCCGACCTTCTGGCCCAGCTCGACGATGTGGGGCGCCAACTTGCGACGGAGCATGCCCGGCAGGAACAGCAGTACCGGGACATCATCGCCCGTTCGGCGCAGGAGAAGCAGCGGGCCGCCGAACGCGCGAAGCTGCAGCAGCGACACCTGGCGCTGACCAAGGCGCGGACAGAACTGGAAGGCCTGCTCGCCAAGCGCAAGGCGCTGGAGACCTCGCACCGCCAGATGAACACGCGGCTCTCGGAGCTGCGCGACCAGCGCTTCCGGCTGCGCAAGGAGGTGGCGGATCGGCTCACCTGCGCCCTGGCGCCGACCATTCGGGTTGCCATCACCCAGGCCGGCCACCGCGGCGGCTACGAGGCGTTGCTCAGGGAGATGCTCAAGGGCTGCGGCCTGCAATACCACCGCCTGGCGACGCGCATCGTCGACACTCTGTCGCCGGAGGAACTGTCGCGGATCGTACGCAAGGGGGATGCTGCCCGCCTGGCAGAAGATGGCGGGATTGCCATGGAGCAGGCCCAGCGCATCGTCGCCCATCTCCAGGGCAGCGACCAGATCGGCAAGCTGGAGACCGTCGACCTGGAGGACGAGCCGCTGATCTCGCTCAAGGACGGCGCCGACTACAAGAACTCGGCCGATCTCTCGACCGGCCAGCGCTGCACCGTCATCCTGCCGATCCTGCTGCTCGACAGCGAACGGCCGCTGCTGATCGATCAGCCGGAAGACAATCTCGACAACGCCTTCGTGTACGACACGATCGTCAAGAGCCTGGGCGAAGCGAAGGGCGGCCGACAGCTCATCTTCGTGACCCACAATCCCAACATCCCGGTGCTGGGCGATGCAGAGCGGGTATTCGTCTTCAACTCCGACGGACGTCGCGGCTCCGTATCCCATGTCGGCACGGTCGATCATGTAAAGGGACAGATCGAGCACCTGCTGGAAGGCGGCAAGGAAGCTTTCGTTCTGCGCATGCATAAATACGGCCACTGAGACCGTCCGCCATGACGGAGGACGAAGAGCAGGCACTGCTCGGTGCGCTCGACTCGGACGACTGGGGTGTCGCGCGCGAAGCCGTCGAGCGGGCCGGCGACGTGCTGCGCACGCTCCAGGTCGACGAGTTGCTGCGCGCCGGCCTGGCATCGCGCCTGCTGCACCTGTCTGCCCACCCGAAATGGGAGGTTCGCAAGGCGGTCGCACACGCTGTGCTCTTCCTGCGCCACGATACCTTCCATGCGGTGATCGCGCGCATCGTCGACGACGACAATGCCTGGGTTCGCGAGGCGGCGCGCAAGACGCTGCAGCGGCGCGAAGGGCTGAGCCGCGGCGACATTCATGGCCAGGCCCATGGCGATGCGATCGACGGGCTGCTGGGCGCGCTTGAGACGCGGCACGGCGGGCGCGCCCGGCGGGCGGCGATGAATGTGGCCGATCACCTCCACCACCGGTTCGTACGCGAAGCGTATCACGAGATCATCCGGATCATCTCGCCGCTTGATGCCTCGCTGCTCAATCTCGGGCGGGAACTCGCTGCCATCCCGCAGATTCCGGAGCAGACGCTGCAGCATGCGCGCCGCGCGCAGGCCCGCGTGACGCTGATCACGGAGTTCCTCGACAATCTGCGCGCGTTCACGGCCGAGACGCCGGCCGATTTTACGCCGGAAGCCTTGCTGCCGATCGTCATGGAGGCCGTCGAATTGGCACTGCACCACATTGAGGGCGCCGCCAACGTCGATGTGCGCCTGGCGGTGGCGGACGGCGTGAAGGCGGAGAGCAACCGCTCGCGCCTGCTCCAGGCCCTCATCAACATCATTGTCAACGCGGTTGAGGCGTGTAACGGCCTGCCGCGGCGTGGCGTGCTGAGCATATCTGCGGAGCAGCACGGGAACTCCCATGTCAGGCTGACGGTGGCCGACAATGGGTGCGGCATGAACGAGGAAACGCTGAAAGACTGCGTCCTGCTCTACAGCAGTGGCAAGCCGGGAGGCACGGGCTTTGGCATCCCGCTGGCCAAGAAGGTCATCGAGATCGACCATCGGGGCACGCTGTCGATCCAGAGCAAGCCGGATGCCGGCACCACCGTCGTGATCGTGCTGCCGATCGAACAGGGGCACGCGGAGCCGTGAGGGCATGAGCGAGCGTCACGTCGCCCTCATCGTCGAGGATGAACCCGAAATGGCCGCGGAGATCGGAGATCTGCTGCGCTCCCTTGGCCACGATCATGTGCATGCCGAGACGCTGGCAGATGCACGCCTGCTGCTGGAGCAGGACGGATTCTGCTACGCCCTGGTGGACCTTGAGATCAAGGCGGATCGCCAGTCGATCAAGCCGCGCGTCGAGTCCGGCATGTCGGTCGTGCGTGAGATCCGGGAGCGATTCCCGCAGCGAAATGCCAACGACATGCATCTCGTTCCGGTGCTCGTCGTCAGTGGACATGGCAGGGAACCAAAGCACATCATCGGCGCCTTCAAGGACGGCATCGACGACTTCCTCCTGAAGCCGCTGAGCGCCGACGGCCAGGATATTGGCGGCAAGATCCGCCGCTGCCTCGACATGGCCGGCCGCAGCGACCACGGCGCTTGCCGCGGCTGCGGTCGGGGCTCCGCGATTGGCCCTGCGACGAGCCCGATGCCGCCGCCACCGAACCGCGAGGTATTCTGGCACGAGCCGGATTACTCGGAGGTGCGGCTTCACGGGGAGTCGTACTGCTTCACGGGCGACGTCAATCGTGCGGTGATCCGCATCCTGCATGAGGCGGCGATGGCGGGACGACCGTCGCAGTCTGGCAAGGCCACGCTCGCCAAGGCAGGCTCGAAGGATGCCGAGGGGAAGATGCGTAACCTTTTTGCCGGCCATCCTTGCTGGGGCAAGCTGCTGATCTCGGATCGACGCGGAAAGTACAGCCTGCGCATCGTGTAGTTCTGCGTAAACCGATCCCCCGCCCATCCCCCGCTGATCTCCCCCCCATCCCCTGACGATCCCCCGACGGTCACGACTACAGGCCGCCGGGTCGCAGTTCATCTTCTCCTCAGGTTCTCGTTGACATCCTGAGGAGAGGGACATGCCGGTTCGGCATCTCACACAACACGAATTGGCCCAGCGCTGGCGCATCAGCCCGCGGACGCTGGAACGTTGGCGCTGGCTTCAGGAAGGTCCGCAGTTCCTGAAGATCGGCGGCCGCGTCGTCTACCGCCTCGAAGACGTCGAGGCGTACGAGGTGGAGAAGAAGCAGGAGATGGCCCGGTGAGCGCGCCGACGCCACGGCGCATCTTCGCTGCACCACGCAGCACTTACTTTGTTTTTTCTCCGGTTCGCGAGCGAAGCCGCGCGAAAACATGCGAATTGTTGCCCATCACCCATGCCTGTATTTCAATGGGGATGAAGATCACCGATCCATCCCGCACCGTTATTGCCGATGAGGCCGCACTGCTCGCGTGGGTCGAGACGGCCGTGCCGGGCGCGTGCTCCATCTACCATGTCGGCCACCTCGCCTCGGATCGCGCGCAGGGCACCTCCCGCCTGACGGCCCCAGCGCGCGCTGCACTCAACGGCATCGCCCACCGCGTCATGACCCTGGTCGAGCAGGCGCTGGTGATTGCCGTGCAGCAACGCCTCGACGATGGCCAGATCGCCTATCTCGCGATGAAGGCGCTGCGGCACGCGGCGAGATCGCGGGCGCCGCGAGGGCACCTGCCGCCCGCGCTCCACCAACGGATGCCGGCGGACGCGCCGTCGAGTCGGACGGTCACCCTTCAACCTTCGTCCAACGCCGTCGGCGATGCCGCGGCTGCGGCGGCGTGAGGACAGACCAATGGGAAAAGCATCACGGGACAAGGGTCTGCGCCGCGAGCGCGCCATCGTCGAGATCCACGTGAAGTCGGGGCTGCGCGCCGAGCGCGTGCCGCTGTCCGGCGCCGTCCACTACCGCGGCAACGGCGCCGACGTCGATCTCTACGTCCGCGGCACTGCGCCGGTGAAGTCCGAGGTCAAGGCGCGCGGCGAGGGCAGTGGTTTCCGCACCCTGGAACGCTGGCTGGGCGACAACGACGCGCTGTTCCTGTGGCGCGATCGCGCCGCCCCCTTCGTGGTCCTGCCTCTGCATGTCTGGCTCGAAGTCGCCGGACGCAGCGCGCGCGTCGATGCCGACGCGGACGCCGACCGGGTGGAGCGCCGCCGCGGTGTGGAACTGGGCCCCGTCCCATCCAACGACGCGGTCGCCCGCCAGGTCGCCTGAACTTTCCCCTTCCCCCACACCCCATGGAGATCCCGCGTTGAGCAACCGAACAACCCTTGCGCAGCTGCGCGAAATGGACACCGGGCAGGTCGCCCGCCTGCCGGTCGACCACTTGGCCCTGCTGGCCGAGGACGTGGCCGAGATCAGGGCGGACACCAAGCGCATCTCGGACAAGCTGGCAGCGGCTTTGGACATCCGCTTTGGCGAAGCGGCCACCGCCGCGCGTCGCGCCGAGGGCAAGGACACCGGTCGCGTCCGATTCACTGTCAACAGCGTCGAAGTGGTCGCCGACCTGCCAAAGCGCACCGACTGGGAGCAGGCGCGGCTGGCCGAGGCGGTGGCGACCCTGCGTGGCTGGGGCGAGGACCCCGGCGACTACGTCACCATTGAGATGAGCGTGCCGGAGAGCCGCTACGCCGCCTGGCCACCGCGCATCCGCGCCCTGTTCGAGCCAGCCCGCACCGCCGGTGCCGGCCGCCCCTCCTACTCACTGACTCTGAGGGACATCCGCCCATGAGCTACGAACTGCGTATCCACGCCGCGATCCCGCTCGCGGGCGACGCCATGGCCAGGGCCAAGGACGTCGCTGCCTTCGAGCCGACGCTCGACGGTTTCGCCGAGGCCGTCGCCCGGACCGGCGGGCAGATCCAGGTCGACGTCGTGAAGGCCAAGCCCCGCCCGAACAAGGAACCCAACTGATGGCAATCTCGCTCGCATCCCTGCGCCGCGGGGGCGAGGCACGCCCGCCCCGGCTGCTGATCTACGGCGTCGCCGGCGTCGGTAAGACCAAGCTGGCCGCCGATGCGCCCAGCCCGGTGTTCCTGCAGACGGAAGATGGCCTCGGCGGCATCGACGCCGCGACCTTCGGCCTGCTGCGCAGCTTCGACGGGGTGATGGCGGCGATCGCCAGCCTCTACACCGAGCCGCACGACTTCCAGACTGTGGTTCTGGACAGCCTCGACTGGCTGGAACCGCTGGTCTGGCGGCACACCTGCGCCATCCAAACCACGCCCTGGACCACCATCGAGCAGCCGGGCTTCGGCAAGGGGTATGGCGCGGCCGTCGATGTGTGGCGCGACTTCCTGGAAGGCATCAACAGCTTGCGTGACGAGCGCGGCATGGCGGTGGTGCTGATCGCGCACGCCGACATCAAGCGCTTCGACAGCCCGGAGACCGAGCCCTACGACCGCTATCAGCCGAAGCTGCACGCGCGTGCCTCTGCGCTGATCCAGGAGCACGTCGATGCCGTGCTGTTCGCGAACTACAGGATCAGCACGCTGAAGTCCGATGCCGGCTTCGGCAAGAAGGTCACCCGCGGCGTGAGCGGCGGCGACCGCCTGCTGCACACCACCGAGCGCCCGGCCTACCTGGCCAAGAACCGCTTCGGCCTGTCCGACACGCTGGCGCTCGACTGGCCGACGCTGGCCGCAGGCATCCCGTTCTACGTCGGTACAGCCGCGGCAACCGACGCGGCTGCCCCCACCCCCGCCGCCATCACCCAGGGAACCTGACATGGCCCAGATCACCTTCGACGCCAGCGGCGTCACGCCCGAAACCCCACGGGAGCTGCTGCCGCCCGATCGCTACCCGGTGCAGATCGTGCAGAGCGAGATGCGCGCCACCAAGGCTGGGGACGGCCAGATGCTGTGGATCGAGATGGACATCATCGACGGCGCCTATCGCGGCCGCAAGATCTGGGACCAGCTGAACCTGGTGAACCGCAGCGAGATCGCGCAGGAGATCGCCCAGCGTCGGCTCTCCGCCATCTGCCACGCCGTCGGCCAGGTCCAGGTCACCGACAGCCAGCAGCTACACTTCAAGCCGATGCTCTGCACGCTCCGGGTGGAGCCGGCCGGGCCCGACAAGAAGACCGGTGTGCACCGCGAGGCGCAGAACAAGATCGCCGGCTACCAGCCCATGGCAGGGACGCCGATCGCTCCCCGGCCACCGGTTCAGGTTGCACCTGCACGGCCGGCGGCCCCGGCACCAGCCCAGCCGCCCCGTCCTGCCGCCGCCGCGCCTGCCACCCCGCCCTGGCGGCGCCAGGGCTGAGGACGCACGCCATGGCGCTCCTGCCTCCACCTCCCGAGCCGACCGTGGCGGCGATCTATGCCGCGTACGAGGCCGACAGCGCCGATGGGCACCGTGCCCATCTCGGCGCGTCGGTGATCGGCGGCGCCTGCGACCGGGCCATCTGGTACGGCTTCCGCTGGGCGACCCGGGCGCGCCACATCGGGCGCCTGCTGCGGCTGTTCGAGACCGGCAACCTGGCGGAGGCACGCTTCGTCGCCAACCTGCGCCGCATCGGCGTCACCGTGCTCGACCTCGACCCGAACACCGGGCGGCAATGGACGCTGCGTGACGCCACGGGCCACTTCGGCGGCAGCATGGATGCCGTCGCGATCGGCCTGCCAGAGGCGCCGAAGACCTGGCATGTCTGCGAGTTCAAGACGCACAGCGAAAAGTCCTTCCTGGCCCTCCAGAAGGACGGCGTCGCCACGTCCAAACCGGCGCACTGGGCGCAGATGCAGGTTTACATGAACCTCGCCGGGCTCGACCGCGCCTTCTACCTGGCGGTCAACAAGAACACCGACGAACTCTACCAGGAACGCATCCATGCCGATGCCGAGGCCGGGTTGCGCCTGCTCGCCAAGGCCGAGCGCATCATCCAGGCATCGCGACCACCGGCCCGCATCAGCGACGACCCGGCCTGGTGGCAGTGCCGTTTCTGCGACCATCACGCGGCGTGCCATGGCGGCGCCGTGCCCGAGCGACATTGCCGTTCCTGCCTGCACGCCACCGCCGTGGCCGACGGACAGTGGCATTGCATGCGGCACGACATTGCGCTGTCCGCCCAGAACCAGGCCGCCGGCTGCGCCGCGCACCTGCTGATCCCCGACCTTGTCCACGGCGAGCAGGTCGACGCCGGCGAGGATTGGGTCAGCTACCGCATGCCGGACGGCAGCGCATGGCGCGACGGCATCCCCAACGATCCCACCCTCCCGACGTCGGAGATCTCCCATGCCGCTTGATGCAACCACCAGCGTTCTCCTGAAGCCGCTGGCCTTCGTCAGCACCTTCCATGAAGTGCGGCCGCTGAACCCTGCCTATGTCGAGCGGCTGCGCCAGAAGGTCCGCGCCATCGGCGTGAAACCCTATCCGCTGTCGGTCACCCCGACGGGCGTGCTGTTCGGCGGCCGGCACCGCTTCGAGGCGTTCCGGGCCGAGGGCATCACCGAATGCCTGATGCACATTTCCGAGCCGGCCAGCCTCGATCGCGAGGCGATCGAACTGAACCGCGCCAGCGAAGACGCGCTGCCGATGAGCTTTGTGGACTACGCCGAGATGGTGTGGCGCAAGCAGGCAGCCGGTGCCACCCAGCAGGCGGTGGCGGACGAATTAGGGTGGAGCAAACAGAAGACCAACGACTACGCCAACCTCAAGCGGATCGCGCCCGCGGCATGGGATGTCGTGTCCGCAACCTTCCGCTTGGCTGCGGACACCGGCACACTGGATGCTGCGGACAGCAAGTCCGCAACTGCGGACTTCACCGAGGGGCTGCTGCGCACCATTGTGGTCCTCACCGCTGAACAGCAGCTGGAACTGGTCGAGACCCTCGCATCCGGACGCATCAACAAGAACAGGTTCCGCGCCCAGGCCGAAGCCTATCGCGCCCGCAACGCCGCCATCACCTGGCTGCGTGGGCAACTTGGCGACATCGATGCCGAGATCGCCGACGAGGCCGCCGCCGAGGTGGCGCGCGGCATCTACGACGCCGAATGGAAAGGCGGCGGTGAGGAAGGCGGCGCCGGACCGAAGCTGCTGCGCCTGGTCGAGGCCGCGCGCGACAAGTTTGCCAAGAAGCACAGCCTGATTTTGATCCACGGCGATTTCCACGCCGAGGTGGCGCGCATCGGCGACGCCTCGGTCGATGCCGTCATCACCGACCCGCCCTACCGGATCAGCAGCGACCGGATCTACCGCCTCGCCAGTCAGGCCGACTGGAACAAGAACTTCGGTGATTGGGACAACCAGCCCGAGGGCGAGTTCCTGGCCGACATGCGGGCCTGGGCGCAGACATTCCACCGCATCATGAAGCCCGGCGCTACCGGCTTCATGTTCGTCGCCGAGCGCTACCTGAACATCGCCCAGGCGGCGTTCGACGCCGCCGGCTTCGAGATCAAGGGCAGCTTCTTCTGGTGCCGCAGCAACCCAGGCACCTCCGTCACCAAAGCCGACTTCATGCCGGCGATGGATTTCGCCATCCAGTTCACCAGGCCCGGCGCGCCACGTACCTTCAACTACCCGGGCGAACCCGAAGGGTTCAACTGGCACCGCGCCCCGATCTGTGGCGGACACGAGCGCCTCAAGACGCCCAAGGGCGACACGCTGCACCCGACGCAGAAGCCCGAAGCGGTGATCCGCCACCTGATGGACCTGATCACCCTGCCGGGCGACCTGGTGTTCGACGGCTTCATGGGCACCGGCACCACCGGCAAGGT
The DNA here is from genome assembly GCA_031424895.1 of Rhodospirillales bacterium. Taxonomy (GTDB): domain Bacteria; phylum Pseudomonadota; class Alphaproteobacteria; order Acetobacterales; family Acetobacteraceae; genus CAMDGX01. The sequence continues at coordinate 6,690 of JANPIH010000326.1, read as the reverse complement.
GGCCCGTGACACCGGGCGCAAGTTCATCGGCATCGAGCAGGACCCGGCGTTCTTCGCCGCGGCCAAGACGCGGGTGGAGGGCTAGGCGATGAACGGCGGCTACAACCCCCTCCGCTGGGACTGCGACACGCGTGGCTGCTTCAACCGGTTCTGCCGCCCGAAGATCGAGCGCTTTGCCACCTGCTTCCCCGGCAATATCGCAATGAGCGACATCGACGCCACCGTCGAGGTGAACGGGCGCTTCCTGTTCCTGGAAATGAAAAGCCACCAGGGCAGGATCCCGGTCGGCCAGCGCATCTACCTCGAGCGGCTCACCCGGCTATCCAGCCAGATCGTGGCGATGATCGTCTGCGGCGATGCCCACACGATGCAGTGCCAGGCGATCTGCTGGGTCTATGGCGGGCAGGTCTTCGACTGGCAGCCGGCGACGCTCGACGACGTGACCCAGCTCCTGGAGGACTTCACCCACTGGGCGACCGGGCGGGAGATCGCGGCATGACACAAGACCTGCTGCTGATCGTTACCATCAAGAACAACGCGATGCTAACCGCCATGAATGCCGCGGGCTACGACAGCGCAGCGGCGCTCGCGCTAGACAGCAAGGTCTCGTCTCGCCTGGTTTACGAATACCTGAACCTCAAGTTGGCACCGGTGCGCCAGGACGGCGAGTGGCGCGGCTGCATCCTGGCAATTTCCCGGACGCTGCGGCGGCTGCCGGAGGACCTGTTTCCGCCACTGTTCCTGCGGCGCGCGCTGACCACCAACCGCGTGACGCGGGAGATTGACGCCGATCAATTGCCCGCGCTGATGGGCGGCACGCCCTCCATCGCCTACGACCCGGAACGGGCCGTCGCCATGGGTGATGCGCTCGGCGCATTGAACGCGGCGCTGGGACGGCTTCGCCAGCGCGAGCAGCACGTACTCAAAATGTATTACGGTCTCGATGGCGAGGAGACGCACACGCTCGACGAAATTGGCCGTACCCTCGGCGTCGGTCGGGAGCGTGTGCGCCAGATCCTGGCGCGCGCGCAGCGCATTCTGTCGGCGTCCCGACACCAGTTGCGAGACCAGTGCGCGGCGCTGCTCGAAGACGCAACGGGCGAGGTGATGTGATGAGCATCACCCTGCGCCCGTATCAACGCGCCACGATCGACGCGCTCTATGGCTACTTCGCCGAACAGACCGGCAACCCGTTGGTGGTGCTTCCGACAGGTACAGGAAAAAGCCTCTGCATAGCCGGCTTCATCCGCGAGGCGATCGAGGGCTATCGCGACACCCGCGTGCTGGTACTCACGCACGTCCGGGAACTGATCCAGCAAAATTTCCTGGCGTTGATGCGCGCTTGGCCCGAGGCGCCCGCCGGCATCTACTCGGCTGGCCTGTCGCGCCGCGACATCCGCGCGCAGATCCTGTTCGCCGGCATCCAATCCATCCATCGCCACGCCAGCCGGGTGCAGCGTTGCGACCTGGTGCTGATCGACGAGGCGCACCTGCTCGGCCGCAGCGACAGCGGCATGTATCGCTCCTTCCTGGCGCAGCTGAACGAGATCAATGCCGGCCTGCTCAAGGTCGTCGGATTCACCGCCACCCCTTACCGGCTCGACAGTGGCCTGCTGCACGAGGGCAAGGATCGGCTGTTCACCGACATCGCCTACGATGTGCCGGTGCTGGACATGATCCAGCAGGGTTATCTCTGCCCGGTCATCCCCAAGCAGACCGAGACCCAGCTGGACGTCGGCGGCGTCGGCACCCGTGGCGGCGAGTTCATCGCCAAGGATCTCGAGGCGGCCGTCGACCGTGACGAGGTGACGCGCGCCGCCGTCGAGGAAATCGTCCGCCACGGCGAGGGCCGCGGCTCCTGGCTGGTGTTCTGCTCCGGCGTCGCCCACGCCCGCCATGTCGGCGATGCCATCCGCGAGCATGGCGTCTCCTGCGAGACGGTGACCGGCGACACGCCGGGCCCCGAGCGTGATCGCATCCTCGCCGCCTTCAAGGCGGGCCGGCTGCGCTGCGTCACCAACGCCAACGTGCTCACCACCGGCTTCGACGCCCCTGGCGTGGACCTGATCGCGCTGCTGCGCCCCACCAAGAGCGTCGGCCTCTACGTCCAGATGGTCGGCCGTGGCACCCGCCTCGCCGAGGGCAAGGAAGACTGCCTGGTGCTGGATTTCGCCGGCAACACGGCCCGGCACGGCCCCATCGATACCGTCGATGGCAGGAAGAAGGAGAAGTCGGAGGAAGCCGGCGAGGCGCCGATCAAGGTCTGCCCCGAATGCCAGGCGATCAACCACGCCAGCATCCGCCTGTGCACCGCCTGCGGCTTCGAGTTCCCGCCACCCGTCGTGAAGGTCGCCGCCCGCGCCGCCTCCGATGCGCTGCTGTCCACCCAGCAGAAGGCGGAATGGAGCGAGGTGACCGGCGTCAGCTACGCGCGCCACGAGAAGCCGGGCAAGCCTGCCTCCCTGCGCGTCACCTATAGCTGCGGCCTCAGCCAGCACAGCGAATGGGTGTGCTTCGAACACACCGGCTATCCCCGTGAGAAGGCCTGTGCCTGGTGGCAGCACCGCGCCGTTGACCGACCTGTGCCGCGCAACGTCGCCGAGGCATTGGAGGTGGCCCAGGCACTGCCGGCGCCGAGCGCGATCCGGGTGCGGCCGGTGGGCCAATACACCGAGATCGTCGGCGTGAGGTTCGGGTGAGATGCCGCACCTGCACACGCCCTGCCACGCACTGGGATTGGTTCCGCCGCGAGCGCGGCCTGCGGATGCACTGGACCGTGCCGACCTGCTCGCGTGTCTGCCTCGAGATCTGGAAGGAGCACCGCATGGTTGACCCCAACGAGCACGAACTCGTCGCCATGCGCCGCGCCGGTGATGCCGCGGGCGAATTCATCGATGCGCTCGGCCGCACCGACATGGCCAAGTGGTCGCCGGCGGAGTGGACCAGCTTCGTCGAGACGATCTGCGGCGGCTACGTCGACTCCCTGATCGAGCAGCAGATCGCGGTCAACGCGGCAGCGAGCAAGGTGCAGGGGCTGCCGGGATGACAGAATCCAGCTTCATGGCGCGGTTCGGCGCGCAGCTGGTCGACAACGGCTATGCGGTGATCCCGATCATGCCGGGCAGCAAGGTGCCGGGCCGATACAGCCAGGGTCAATGGACGCCGTATCCGGGCTGGTCGCGCCATGGCGATCGCCCGACCACGCTGAACGAGGTGGAGATTTGGTCCACCTGGCCGGATTGCGGCATCGGCATCGCCACGGGCGAGGTCATCGCGCTCGACATCGATGTCACCGATGCCACCGTCGCGCACGCGATCACCGAACTGGCCACCACCCTGCTGGGCGAGACAGCCTGCCTGCGCATCGGACAGGCACCAAAGCGGCTGCTGCTCTATCGCACCGAGACGCCCTTCGCGGGGCGCAAGCGGCCCCCGCTCGAGGTGCTCGCCCACGGCCAGCAATTCGTCGCCTATGCGGTGCACCCCGGCACTGGCCAGCCCTATGCCTGGCCCAACGAGAACCCGCTCGACGTCCCCGCCTCGGCGCTGCCGCTCGTCACCGAGGCGCAGGTGCTGACGTGGCTTGATCGGGCATATGCGGCACTGCCCGAGGCATTGCGGCCAGCGACCCTGGCGACAACCGCCATGGCGGCGGCCGGCACATGGCGTGGCACATCCGACCCCCGCGGCACCTATGAGGCCGTCGCCGCGGCGCTGGCGCACATCCCCAACGAGGACCTGGACGGGCATTCCTGGATCACCATCGGCACCGCCATCAAGGCGGCGCTCGGCGAAGCCGGCCGCGAACTCTGGCTCGACTGGTCGCGCCAATCGGGGAAGTCGGGCGCCTCTGGCCATAGCGACACGCCGGAGCGCCGCTGGGCCACCCTGCGGCCGCACAGCATCGGCGCCGGCACCATCTACAAGTTGGCCCGTCAGCGTGGGTGGGTGCCGCCGCCCGACATCATCCTGAACGCTGCCGCGGCCGTGCGGGCGGCCGAACCACACCCGGCGTCTGCATTGCTGGCAAAGGTGGCGCCGAAAGCGCCGCAACCTGACAAGCCGATCCCCTACCGCGTCCCGCCCGAGCTGCTGGCCGTGGACGGCGCACTGAAATTGTTCGTCGATTACGCCATCACCACGGCGGTCAGTCCTCAGCCTTTCTTGGCACTCGGCGCCGCACTCTGCCTGGTCGGCACCTTGGCCGGCCGCCGCTACTGCACCCCCACGGACCTGCGCAGCAACCTCTATGCCGTCGGCATCGCCGATAGCGGCGGCGGCAAGGATCATGCCCGGCGCTGCACAAAGCGCGTGCTGCTCGCCGCCCACCTGGAACGTTACCTCGGTGGCGAGGACCTCGCCTCATCGGCGGGACTGCTGTCGTCGCTGCAGCTGCATCCAGCACGGCTGTTCCAGCTCGACGAGTTCGGCCAGTTCCTGAAGCTCGTGCTGGCGCCTCGCGCCCCCTTCCACAAGGCGGCCATCTGGTCCGAACTCACCAAGCTCTACACCTCGGCGGCCGAGCCTTATATCGGCACCGAGTACGCCGACCAGGGCAAACGGCCGAGGGTCACGATCGAGCAACCGTGCGCCTGCCTCTGGGGTGTTACCGTCCCCGGCCCATTCTGGACGGCGCTGGAGGGTGGAGCCCTGGCTGATGGCTCGCTCGCGCGCTTCCTGGTGTTCCTGACTGGCGACGACTACCCGGAGCGCAATGAGACGCCGGCAGCGATGGACCCACCTGCCCAACTGATCGCAGCGCTCCAGGCAATCGCCGCGGGCGCGGTCGATCACAACTATGGCGGAAACCTCGCCACCATCATGGAGGCAAACGCCGCCATCAGGCCTTACACGGTGCCGCTGACGCCGGGAGCCGAGACCGCAATGGCGGCGGTGCGAAAGGAGGCGACGGAGAAACTGCGCGCCCATCGCGGCACGCCGGCCACGGCGCTGTTCGGGCGCCAGGCCGAGAACACCGCAAAGTTGGCGTTGCTGGCCGCCGTCAGCCGCAACCCGGCCAAGCCCGTCACCGAAGCGCACGACGTCACCTGGGCGGCGCGCCTGGTGGAGCACTGCATCGCCACCATGCTGCGGGAAGCCGATCGTCGTGTCGCCGACACCCCGGCAGAGGGCCGCCTGAAGAAAGTACTCGAGGTGATCCGCGCCGCAGGGCGGATCAGCCGCAGCAACTTCGCGCGCAAGACCCAGTTCCTGACAAAGCGCGAGCGCGACGAGGCGGTAACCCTGCTGATGGAAAGCCGGCAGATCGCGCTGGTTGAGGTGCCGGGCGCAAAGGGGCCGGCCACCGGCTGGCTGAGCGCCGTGCATGGCGTTGAGGAGTTCGACGATGAAGCCGCCTGATCACGCGCAACTGCTTGAAAAACCAAGTTGCTCAACTTTTCAACTCTTCACGCGCGCGCACGAATGCACGCAGGTCGCGCGGTTGTGGAAGGGGGCACAATAGAATGAATAGTACTGAAGAATTGAATCTATATATATTCCAACAGCTTGCCCCCTCTCCTCGCCTCCTTCACCTCACTTCTCTTCAACCTCGGGTTCGGAGGGCACAGCCATGACCCTTCCCTGCGGACCCCGCCCGCCCCGCTCCAGCCTCGACCGCGGGCGCAGCACCATCTCGGACACCAACCTGGAAGCGATGCGCGCCGCAGCCTGGCACCGCCATGGCGTCGCAGCCCTGGCCATCACTGACATCACCGACGCCTGGCTACGCCAGGCCCTCGTCAACGAAGCCACGCGGCGCTGGGGGCCGCGACATAAGGGAGACGCATCATGACCAGCAAGCGCAAGCGCCGCACCACCTCCGAGCGCGAGGACCTCTCCAAGCCCAGCGTCTGGCGGTTGCAGCACGGTGACTTCGATCCGCCGAGCTTCGACCAGGATCCCGACACCGGCGCCGTCGTGGTGCACCGCCGTGCTGTCGACACACTGGGCATGATGCTGAACAACGGCACCATCACCGAGGCGCTCTACGATGCCGGCGTGCAGTTCCGCACCGTGTTCCGCAAGGCGGCCGTCGAGCACCTGGCCACGTCAGCCATGCTCCGCCTGCCAGGAGGGGGCGAGGGCCATATGCCGGAAGCCACCATTCACGCCCGCCGCAGGCTGGCTGACGCCCTGGATGTGCTGGGTGGCAGCGACACCTCGATCGGCTCCTGTGCGTGGCATGTGCTGGGCAGCGAGGCCTCGGTGCGGGAGTGGGCGCTGCGTCGTGGCTGGGGCGGCCGGCCCGTCTCGCCAGCCCAGGCGCAAGGCATCCTGATTGGCACGCTCACGGTGCTGGCAGTGCATTTCGGTCTGCTCGTCAGGCCGCGAGCCGCGTGATCGCGTCAGATGCCACAAGAAATTCTGCACGAAACGTAGTAGCGCGTAGAAGAAGGAAATACTGTCGTATTGCTAATGTGATTCGCTCGGTATACGATGCCGATACTACGTAGAGGCGCGACCGCAGCGCGGAGATGCCTTCGAGAGCGGTAGTAAAGCGTCAATGCGAGGGTTCCTTCGTAGCCAATAGCAATGCGGGGGGCAGGCGCGCGATAGACCGCTAGCGCCAGGTCAAAAACATGGTTCGCAGTTCGCACCCACGCCGCTGATAGCCGCAGACTTCCGCCAATTTTGTGGATCGCGGCCGCGTTGAGGTTCGCACCCCGTGGCTGAACCGCCACGGTTCGC
>JANPIH010000325.1:0-9654 GCA_031424895.1 Rhodospirillales bacterium | reverse complement strand
GCGCCCGCCCGGCGGCCCCCCCCCGCCACGGCGCCCCCGCCGGTCCTTGGGGTTATTGGGGGGGGGGCTCGGGGCGCTCCCGGGGGGGGGGGGGGGCGGGGGGGGTTTGTGGGGGGGGCGGGGGCCACCCCCCCGGCCCTTGCTTTCCCTCCCGCCCCCCCACACTGGCCCGAGGCGTCGCATGAGTGCTCCGCTGTTGGAGGTTGAGGGTTTGCGGGTTCGCTTCGGCAACGGGACCGATGCGGTGCGCGGGATTTCGATTGCGGTGGCGCGGGGCGAGACGCATTGCCTGGTGGGCGAGTCCGGCTGCGGCAAGTCGGTCACTTCCTTGGCGGTGATGAACCTTCTAGCGCGCGGCGGGGTGCGCACGGCGGATGCCATCCGCTTCGAGGGGCGCGACATTGCGGCCCTAGGCGAGCGCGACATGGGCAGGCTGCGCGGCGACGCGATGGCGATGATTTTCCAGGAGCCGATGACCTCGCTCAACCCCGCCTACACGGTCGGCTCTCAGATGGCGGAGGTGTTCGTGCGCCACCGCGGCGGCAGCAAGGCCGCGGCGCTGGAGCGGGCGGCGTTCCTGCTGGGCCGGGTTGGCATCACGGCACCGGGGATGCGCCTGGCGCAGTATCCGCACCAGTTGTCAGGCGGCTTGCGGCAGCGGGTGATGATCGCGATGGCGCTGATGTGCGAGCCGCGGCTGCTGATCGCCGACGAGCCCACCACGGCGCTCGACGTCACCGTGCAGGCGCAGATCCTGCGGCTGCTGCAGGAGCTTCAGCGCGAACTGGGCCTGGCGATCCTGCTGATCACCCACGACCTCGGCATCGTCGCGCGCATGGCCCACCGGGTGAGCGTGATGTATGCCGGCCGCGTGGTGGAAAGCAGCCCGGCGGCGGAGCTGTTCGCCCAGCCGACGCATCCGTACACCCATGGCCTGTTGGCCTGCGTGCCCGTCCCGGGCAAGATCGCGCGCGGCGCGCCGCTCGGCAGCATCCCCGGAACGGTGCCGAAGATCGGCCCCGGCTTCGAGGGCTGCGCCTTCCGCGAGCGCTGCGCCCATGCCATGCCGGCCTGCGCCACAGGCAGCGTGCCGGGGCGGGAGCGTGCGGCCGACCATCGCTACGAATGCCACCTGGAGCCGGGCTGGACGGATCGGCAGGCGGCAGAGGCCGCGGCATGACGCCGGCGATTGAGACGGCGGGAAGGCCCGCCATCGAAGTCCGCGACGTCGAGAAGGTGTTCCGCCAGGGCACCGGCTTGTTCTCCGCGCCGCGCTTCGTGCGCGCGGTGGATGGGGTGAGCTTCGCCGTGCCGCAGGGCGGCTGCTTCGGCATCGTTGGCGAATCGGGCTGTGGCAAATCCACGCTGGCGCGGCTGATCCTGGGCCTGCACCCGGCCACCGGCGGCGACATCCTGGTCGATGGCCGGGCGCTGGGCATGATGCACCGGCGCGAGCGCGCCCGGCTGATCCAGCCGGTGTTCCAGGACCCGTTCTCCTCGCTGAACCCGCGCCGCCGCGTGGCCGACATCGTTGGGCTGCCGTTGGCCGCACAGGGGATCGGCGATCCGGAGCGTCGCACGCGGGTGAACGAGATGCTGGACCGTGTCGGCCTCAGCGCCGAACAGGGCCAGCGGCTGCCGGCGCAGCTGTCCGGCGGGCAGCGGCAGCGCGTGGCGATCGCCCGCGCCTTGGTGCTGCGCCCGCGCATCGTGGTGTGCGACGAGCCGACCAGCGCGCTCGACGTGTCGGTGCAGGCGCAGATCCTGAACCTGCTCGCCGAGCTGCGCCGCGACCTGGGGCTGACACTGGTGTTCATCAGCCACAACCTAGCCGTGGTGGAGCATATCTGCGACGAGGTCGCGGTGATGTATCTCGGCCGCATCGTGGAACGCGCGGAAACCGACGACCTGTTCACCCGCCCCGCCCATCCTTACACAAAAGCGCTGTTGGCGTCCGTGCTGACGCCGGAGCCGGGGCTAGGCATCCCCGATGTCGGGCTGGGCGATTCCTATCCGGATCCCGCCAACGTGCCACCCGGCTGCCGCTTCCACCCGCGCTGCCCGGCGGCGCAGGAAGCCTGCCGGTCCACGGAGCAGGCGGCGCGCAACATGGCAGGCCGAACCGTGGAGTGCATGCTGGCGGAATCGGTGTGAGGCACCATCTTAGCCGTGCCTTATATTAATGACGGGAGCCTGTTGATGCGCCTTCCAGCGATTGCCGCCCTTGCCGCGGCCCTGATCCTGCCCGCCTTGCCGGCGCTGGCCGCCGATGCCGATGCCGAGGCGGGGGGGCGGGTGTTCCGCACCCAGTGCGGCGCCTGCCACGTGGTGGAGGCGGGCAAGAACCGCGTCGGGCCCAGCATGTTCGGCATCGTCGGGCGCAAATCCGGCGAGGTGGAGGGCTTCCGCTATTCCGCCGCGAACAAGGCCGCCAACATCACCTGGACGCCGGAGGAACTGGACACCTACCTGATCAACCCGCGCGCCCGGATCCCTGGCACCACCATGGCCTTTGTCGGGCTGAAGAATGAGAAGCAGCGCGCCGACCTGATCGCCTATCTCGTCTCCCTGAAATAGCCGTGTACAGGCTGTTCATCGGCAACCGGAACTACTCCTCCTGGTCGCTGCGGCCCTGGGTGCTGCTGCGCACCCTGGGTATTCCGTTCGCCGAGGAGATGCGGTGGTTCGGTGCGGGCTCCAACCGCGACGCCTTCCGCAGCTTCGCGCCGAACGGCACCGTGCCCTGCCTGCATGACGGCGCGACTGTGGTGTGGGATTCGCTGGCGATCGTCGAATACCTGGCCGAGCTTCATGCCGGCGCCTGGCCGTCCGACGCGGCGGCGCGGGCCTGGGCGCGGTGTGCGGCGGCGGAAATGCATGGCGGGTTCGCCGCACTTCGCAACACCTGTGGCATGAATTGCGGGCTGCGGGTGCGGCTGCACGCCATTCCTCCGACGCTGGCGCAGGACATCGCGCGCATCGACGAGCTGTGGACGGAGGGGCTGGCACGCTTCGGCGGCCCGTTCCTCGCGGGTGCCGCGTTCACGGCGGTGGACGCATTCTTCGCGCCGGTCGCCTTCCGGGTGCAAACCTACGGCCTGGCGCTCGGCCCACCGGCCTCCGCCTATGCCACGCGCCTGCTGGCCCTGCCTGCCATGCAGGACTGGTACGCCGCCGCCCTGGCCGAGACGCAGCGTGAGCCGGGCCACGAGGCGGAGGTCCTGGCCGCCGGCACGATCACGGCGGATCTGCGGGCAACGCCATAAGCGGGCGCCGCATTACGATCGCATCGTCGCCATCGGCATAATAGCGCCGCCGCCGCCCCACCTCGACAAACCCCGCCGCAGCATACAGCGCCCGTGCCCCTGCATTGCGCAGCGCCACCTCCAGGAACAACGACGCCGCGCCCTCGTCGGCCGCGATGGCTGCGGCGGCGTCCAGCAACGCGCGCGCCAGCCCCCGCCGGCGCAGCGCCGGATGCACCGCCAGGGTCAGGATCTCCGCCTCATCCGCCGCCACCCGGGCCATCACCATGCCGCCGCGCGGGTCGATCAGCGCGAATACGCCGGGCAAGGCGAGCTCCAGCGCCATGGCATCCGCCCCCCAGCGCTGGCCGAGGGGAAAGCTTTCGGCATGGATCGCCGCCAACGCCGCGGCATGCGGCGGGCTCGCGCGCAGGATTCCCGCCGCGTCAGCCAAGCGGAGGCGGCCGCAAACCCCCGGTTGGCAACTTGGCTTCCGGCGGGTCGATATAGAGCGGCTGCGCGGCCAGCGGCGGCAACATGCCGGCCAACCGGCGCGCGCCAACCCGTGCCACGGCCGCAGCATCCGGCAGCCGGGCATCACACAGCATCACCGCGCTGCCCCGCGCGGCCAGACGGCTCGCGACCTCCAGCGCCGCATCGCCGGCAATGGCCACCGGCCCAGGCGGGCGCGGCAGGTCGGCCAATGCAAGGGCCTCGATGGCACCGTCGCGGTCGAGGAAAATGCGGCTGCGCCGGCTGTCGATCGCCACCCACAGCGCCCAGCCCGCCCGCAGCGCTACCGCCTCCGCCAGCGCCTCGCCCACCCGCACGCCAACCACCGCACAGCCGGCGGCCAATGCAAGCCCCTGCGCCAGCGCGATCGAGGCCCGCAACCCCGCGAAGCTGCCGGGCCCGACCGTGACCGCAATGCCGTCCAGCGCCGGCGCCGCAAGCCCGGAGGCCGCCAACACCCGGGCGACCATCGGCGCCAGCACCGCAGGCTGGCCGCGCGCCCCCGCAACGGCCTCGTGCGCCAGAACGACGCCATCGTCCAGCACGGCAGCCGAACAACGGCCCAGGGCCGCATCTAGGGCAAGAATGCGCATCGCCCGACCCTACCGCCCGGCCGTGGCGGAGGCCAGGGCAGGACATTCTTGCATCCGGCCGGTGTCGCCACGCCGAACCGGTTGCGCCGGCACCGGCAAATCTGCCAAACGGAGCAGATGGAGCAGGTAACCTGCGAAATCGTCGCGCTGCCAGGCGGAGCCGCGAAGGTGCAATGGCGCCGCAGCAGCCGCGCCCGGCGCGTCAGCCTGCGCATCGACCCGCGCGATGGCCACGTGATCGTCACCCTGCCGCTCCGCGCCAGCCGGCCCGCCGGCGTCGCGCTGCTGATGGATCATGCCGAGTGGGTCACAAGCCGCCTGGCCGCCCTGCCCGGCGCCGTCCCGTTCGAGGAAGGCGCGCTGGTGCCGCTGGATGGCGTCGATCACCGCATCCGCCACATGCCCGCGCTGCGCGGCGCCGCCTGGCTGGAGGAAGGCGAGTTGCGCGTGGCCGGCGACCCCGCCTTCCTGTCACGCCGGGTAGCCGATTTCCTGCGCGCCGAAGCCCGCCGCCGCCTGTCCACCATGGTCGCCGAAAAAGCCGCCCTCTCCGGCCTGCGCCCCAGCCGCATCACCGTGAAAGACACCAGAACACGCTGGGGCAGCTGCGCCGTCAGCAGGGCACTGGCCTTCTCCTGGCGCCTGGTGATGGCGCCCCCCTTCGTGCAGGACTACGTCGTGGCGCACGAAGTCTCCCACCTGCGCCACATGAACCACGGGCCGCGCTTCTGGGCGCTGGTCGACACCCTCACCCCGCACACCAAACGCGCCGTGCGCTGGCTGCGCGACGAAGGGCCACGGTTGATGCGGGTGGGGCCCTGAAGGAAGGAAGGCCTTCTTTTTCTGAAGAAAAAGAAGCAAAAAGACTTTCTTTCCATTTGCACCCGGTGTAGCCGTCTTGCACGGCGCAAACGGGCAGAAAATTTTTTGGTTCTTTTTTCCAAAAAATAACTACTTCCTTACTCCACCAAAGCCCACAGGTCATCCGGCCCATGCCACCCCGGCTCATACGGCTCGATCGTCCCCCGCGCCGTGGCATTTTCCATGTGCTCCAGGAACCGCCCGACATCCCGCGTCACATCGGCCGGCACCTGGAACAGGCTGAACCGCCACCACGCCAGCGCACGCAGCCGCGCCACTGTCGCCGCGTCGAAGCGGGTGCGCACCACGCGCGCCGGCGCCCCTTCCACCACCGCATAGGGCGGCACGTCGGCCATCACCATCGCCCGCGGCGCCACCACCGCCCCGTCGCCCAGCGTAATCCCCGCGCGCAGATAGGCGCCCTGCCCGATCCACACGTCATGGCCGATCGTGGTGCCCTGCCGCCCGGCGGGGAAGTCGTCGGGCGGCAGGTGGGCGTCATGGCCCAGCAGGCTGGCCCAGCCATGCGGATCGGCCAGCCGCGCCGGGGCGGAGGTGGTGGCCCAGTTGTCCGGCGCCTCGTCCCACCCCGTCTGAACCCCGTCGGCCAAGGTGCAATAGCGGCCGATGGCGACATGGCGCAGCACCGCCTCCCCTATTGTCGTGAACGCACCGATCCGGCACGGCAGCGCCGTGTCGATCCGCCCCACCACATGCCCCGGCGCCTCCACCGCGAACGCAGCGGCAAAGATCACAGGCCCGGCGAAGGGCAGCATCAGGCCGAAACGGCGCAACCGCTCCGGCGATGCTGGATCAAAGGCGATGCGCATGCCATTTTCCCCCGTCGCCGCCCCCGTCGTGGGGCACGACGGAGCATAGGGGCGGGCGCGCATCCTGGGAAACGATGCTGATCGGCATCCACGTCCAGCCCGCGCACCGGGAGACGGACATGGAAAAGCCGGGCGACGACAGGGTACGGGCGGCACTGGAGGCAATCGGGCAACTGCCCGATCCCGAGATCGCCATCGCCGACGCGGCGCTTCAACTGGCCCGCACCGACCTGCCCGATGCCGACCCCGAGGCGGCGCGCGCGCACCTTTCGATCCTGGCGCGCGAGGCGGTCGAACTGGCCCGCACCGTCACGCCCGACGACGTGGTTGGCCAGGCGGTCGGCCTCGCCCGCCTGCTCGGCGAAACGCACGGCTACATCGGCGACACCCGCACCTACGACGACCTAAGCAACGCAAACCTCATCCGCGTGATCGAGCGCCGGCGCGGCTTGCCGGTGGCGCTCGGCGTGCTGTGGCTGCATTGCGCGCGCGCCGCCGGCTGGGGCTGCCACGGGGTCGATTTCCCCGGCCATTTCCTGCTCGCCCTGACCCATGACGGCACCCAGCTGGTGTTGGACGTCTTCAACGGCGGCGCCCCGGTCGACGCCCCGGCGCTGCGCCGCCTCATCAAAAGCGTGGAAGGGCCGCAGGCGGAACTACGCCCCGGCGTGCTGCGCCCAATGACCGTGCGCGGCGTCCTGCTGCGGCTGCAGAACAACATCAAGCTGCGCCGGCTCCAGGCTGATGACATCGCGGGCGCGGTGGCCTGCACCGAGAACATGCTGCGCATCGCCCCGGACGAAGCCAGCCAATGGCGCGACGCGGTGCTGATGCACCAGCGCCTGGGCCAGTTGCCCGACGCGCTGCGCTGCGGCGAGGCCTTCCTGCACCTCGTCCCCGAAGGCGACGCGGCGGAGCGGATGCGCGCGGCAATGGCGGATCTGCGCGCGCGCCTGAACTGATCCTCCCCCTTGATTGACCCTGGCTGCGCCGCGGGCTTCCATGCCGCCCGCCCGCCCCCTGCCTGCCCCCCGCCTGCCCCCTTGGCCGGCCACGAAGGACCACCGCCACGATGCTGTCCTACATCTTCCGCGGCCACGATCAGGCCGGCTTCTTCGTCCACGGCTGCGGGCTCGGCAAAACATCCACCGACCTGCTCCAGCCGGCGAAAGGCAACGCGCCACCGGCGGAAGGCCCGTATCTTTGCGTCGTCCCGGTGCGCGATGCCTGGCGAGTGATCCCGGCGCTGACCCGCAAGGAAGGCCAGCAGCATTTCTCCGAGGCGCTGGAACCGGCGGTGATCGAGGACCTCCGGCGCGGCCGCACCCTGCTGCTGCTGGACATGAGCAACGAAGGGCCCGCCTTCTTCCGCGAAATCTTCGACTCGCTGCATCAGTTCGCGGCCCAGGCCGGGGTGGCGCCGTCGCGCCTGGTCTGGCTCGACCAGAACCGCGCCCAGGCCGGCACCTACCGCGACGTCACCGGCTTCGGCGGCGACAACGCGCTGCAGTTCGAAATCTACGACTTCTTCGTCAAGGCCACCGCATCGATGTTCTCCCCGCGCGCGTCCCACCCCGTGCTGCGCGACATCGAGGACCGCCACACGGCGCGCATGTTCGACCCGGCGGCCAAGGATCGCCTGCTGCTGTGTCTCAACGCCACGCCCCGCCTGCACCGCGTGGTCACCCTCGGCGGCCTGATCCACCACGGGCTGTTCGACGACGCCCTGGTCTCCTTCCCCGGCCTGTCCTACGCCAAGGACGGCGATGTCGGCGACGGCGCGCGCGTCATGGCCTTCCTCGCCGCCAACCCCACCTTGGCGCACCTGGAACAAGGCTGCCGCGCGGCAATGGCGCTGCACGACCTCAAGGCCGACGACTTCGCCCAAACCGGCAACGCCCTGTTCGACAAGATCGACCCGCACCCCTACCAGCGCACCTTCTTCTCCCTTGTCACCGAAACCGAGTTCACCTCCGGCGAGGTCGACCGCGTGACCGAAAAGATCGTCAAGGCCTTCTGCCTCGGCCACCCCACCATGGTGGTCGGCAACCCCCGCGCCCTGCGCTTCATGACGGAGCTGGGCTTCCACGACTTCACCCCCACCATCGACGCGGCCTACGACCAGGACCCAAGCCCACCCCGCCGGCTGAACGCCATCTTCGCCCAGGCGCTCGCACTGGCCGCAACCATCCGCCGCGACCCGGCCGCCTGGCTCGCCCAGGTGCGCGAGGCAGGGCAAGCCAATATCCGCCTCGCCACCTCCGGCGCCCTGCTCGACGCCTATGTCGCCCGCCACGAACACCCCCTCATCGCCCGCCTGGAACAGCGCCTCGCCGCCTGACCCCCGCACGCGGTTGCGCCAGGGCCGGAATTCGATCATGTGCCTTTACGCAACTTCGGGAGGCCCGGCATGACCAAAGCCCTGAAGGTCGCGGTCCAGATGGACCCGATCGAGACCATCAACATCGATGGCGACTCCTCCTTCCAGCTCATGCTGGCCGCCCAGGCCCGCGGCCACACCATGTGGCACTACGAAGTGCGCCACATGTCGCTGCGCGAAGGCTCCATCAAGAAAGGCGCGCCCCGCGAAGCCCGCCTCTTCGCCCGCGCCCGCCCCGTCACCGTCCAGCGCGTCCGCAACAACCACTACACCTTCGGCCCCGAGGAAATCCTCGACCTCGGCGCAATGGACGTCATCCTGATGCGCCAGGACCCGCCCTTCGACATGGCCTACATCACCGCCACCCACATGCTCGAACACATCCACAAGGCCGACGGCACCGGCACCCTGGTCGTCAACCACCCCGTCTCCGTCCGCAACGCCCCCGAAAAACTGCTGGTCACCCACTTCCCCGAACTGATGCCGCCCACGCTGGTCACCTGGGACCCGGACGCCATCCGCGGCTTCCGCGCCACCCACAAGGACATCATCGTCAAGCCGCTGTTCGGCAACGGCGGCGCCGGCGTCTTCCGCATCAAGCACGACGACGAAAACCTCAACTCCCTGCTCGAAATGCACTTTGCCCGCTCGCGCGAACCACTGATGATCCAACGCTACGAACCCGCCGTCCGCCAAGGCGACAAACGCATCATCCTGGTCGACGGCGAACCCCTGGGCGCCATCAACCGCGTCCCCGCCGCCGGCGAAGCCCGCAGCAACATGCACGTCGGCGGCCGCCCGGAAAAAATCGGCCTCTCCCCCCGCGACCGCGAAATCTGCGACGCCATCGGCCCCCTGCTGAAAGAACAAGGCCTCATCTTCGTGGGCATCGACGTCATCGGCGACTATCTCACCGAAATCAACGTCACCTCCCCCACCGGCCTGCAAGAAATCGCCCGCTTCGACGGAACCGACCTCGCCAGCACCATCTGGGACCGCATCGAAGCCAAACTCGTGCGGGCGTGACGGGGTGAGGCGGAAAGAAAGGCCAGGGGCTTCGCCCGTCGCGGCGCGAAGCCGCGCCACGGAGGACCCCACCAGGGGGCCGAGCCCCCTGGACCCTCGTCATTGTTCCGCCTTCGGCGGGAGGGGGCCGTCGAGGCGTTTCGACTGCCTCGATGGCCCCCTCCCGCCGAACGCGGAGAAAGTGTTGGGTTCCAAGGGCCCGGCCC
>JANPIH010000324.1:0-73582 GCA_031424895.1 Rhodospirillales bacterium | reverse complement strand
CACCGCGCTCAGACGCAAAATGACCGAACTCCATGTGCCGTCATGCAGGGATGTCGTGTTCATCCCCGCACCGAATCACATCAAGCCGCGTCGGGAAAAGACCCTTCGATTCGCGCCTATGGGGCCGAGCCCCTGGACCTCTTATTCCAGCGCGCCTTTGAGTTGACCCATAAAGTATGAATCAACGTCGGCCGGTGTCCTACCAACCGGCTTTGATGTCGACGGATGAAGTATCGGTCGACGGCAGCCGGTATGACTCTTTGTTTTGCGTGCTGCCGCCGGCCAGCCCGGCGCGCGACACCGATCGCCCGAGATGCTGGAAGGATCGGCATTTCGGGCGGTTGATAGGACTCTTTATGAATGGGTTTCCAAAGGCCTTCGGCCTTTGGTGGGTCCTCCGCGGCGCGACTTCGCGTCGCGACGGCAACGCCCTGGCCTTGCGTGTCTTCCGCATATCTTTGTGCCTATGGGGTGTTGCCCCTGGCCTTGCCTGGGTCGGCTACTGCACTGGGCGGGCGTTCATCGCTACGGTCCGTTCGTCCATTCTCGGTGTGTAGGCGATCGACTTCTTGGTGGCCCAGAAGTTGACCAGTTGGTGCAGTGGGATGATGGCGACGTCGTTGGTGGCCATTTCGACCGCCTGGACCAGCAGCTTTTCGCGTTCGGCGGGGTCGAAGGTGGAGAGTGCGCGGTCGGTGAGGGTGTCGAGGTCGGGGTTGGTGTAGCGGCGCTGGTTGCTGGCGCCGCGGCCGCGGGCGGGGTCGTAGGTGCCGATGATGTTGACCAGGAGGTAGCCGGCCTCGGCCGTGTTGCTGCCCCAGCCGCCGAGGGCGACTGAGAACTCCTGCTTGGCGCTGCGCACGGAGAAGCTGTTCCAGGGCATGGCCTCGACGGTGGTTTGCACGCCGATGCGGGTCCACATCTGGGCGACGGCCTGGGAGGTCTGGCTGTCGTTGGGGTAGCGGTCGTTGGGGGTGTGCAGGGTGAGCTTGAATCCCTGCGGGAAGCCGGCCTCGGCCAGGAGTTTCCTGGCCTCCTCCGCCGCATAGGGCGGGATCTTGACGCTCGGGGCGTAGGAGTAGGTGCCCGGCGGGAGCCACTGGCCGGTGGCGTCGGCGGTGCCCTGCATGACGCGGTCGGCGATGGCGGTGCGGTTGATGGCGATGGAGAGCGCGCGGCGGACGCGCAGGTCTTCCAGCGGGCTTTTGTCGAAGGGTTTGCCGGCGGTGTCGGCGAGGAATGGTTCGGGGGTGGCGCGGCCGCGGGCGAGGCCGATGTAGATGGTGCGCAGGCCCTGGATGGAGACGACTGAGAGGCGGGGGTCGGATTTGAGGCGGGGGATGTCGGAGGCGGGGGGAACGTCGATCATGTCCACGTCGCCGGCGAGCATGGCGGCGACGCGGGCGCCGGGGTTGGGGATGAAGCGGAAGGTGACGCGGTCCCAGGCGGGCTTTTCGCCTTGCCAGCCGTCGTAGCGGGCGAGTTCGGTGCGGTCGCCGTTGGCGAAGCGCTGGAGGCGGTAGGGGCCGCTGCCGATGGCGGCGCGGCCGGCGTTGTAGTCTTCGGTGGCGGCGGTGGCGCCGTGCCTGCGCGAGACGATGTGGACGCTGACCAGGTCGATCGGCAGGTTCGGCGTGGGGCGCGAGGTGTGGATGCGCAGGGTGGTTGCGTCGACGGCTTCCACCTTCGAGACGCTGCGGATCATGCCGGCGAAGCCGCCGGGGCTGTTGGGCACGTTGGGGATGCGGGCGAAGGTGAAGGCGATGTCGTCCGGGGTGACGGGAGCGCCGTCGTGCCAGGTGGCGCCTGAGCGAAGCTTGAATTCCCACATGGTTTCACCGATCGCGGTCCAGCTGACGGCCAGGCCGGGGGCGAGCTGGGCGGTGGGGGTGCGTTCGACGAGGCGTTCGTAGACGTGCAGGGCGAGGCCGTTGTTGGGGGCGGCGTTGTAGAAATGCGGGTCGATCGAGGTGATCGGCGCGGCCATGGCCGCGGTGAGGTGCTGGGCCTGCACCTGGGCGGGGGCGGCCATGGAAGCGAGGGCAAGCAGGGTGTGGCCGAGGCGGGGGCGGGGCATGGCGCGCTCCTGTGGTGGCTCCGGGGAGCGTAGCCGCAGGTGGATGGAGGCGCGAGGGCCATTCGCGCGCCCGCGGGATCGTGCTATCCGGGCCGCAAGTGCGGTGCGACGGCATGAGTCCACGCGGAAATTGCGGGGTTCGCCCGGCGGGGCCGGGCATGGGAGACGGGCGATGGGGACGGGACGCTGGATTGCGGCGGCATGGATGGCAGGGCTGGGTGTGGTTGCTGCCGCGCCTGTGGCCGCGCAGACGCTGACTCTGGCGGTGGCGGCGGCGCCGACGAGTGTCGACCCGCACTACCACAACCTCGGGCCGAACAACGCGCTGGCGCAGCACATCTTCGGCGCGCTGGTGGACACTGACGCGGCGGCCAAGACGCGGCCTGGGCTGGCGGTTTCGTGGCGGGCGGTGGACGACACGACGTGGGAGTTCAAGCTGCGCCCGGGGGTGAAGTTCCATGACGGGGCGGCGTTCACCGGCGAGGACGTGGCCTATACGCTGGCGCGGGTGCCGAAAGTGAAGAACTCGCCGGGCAGCTTCCTGCTGTTCACGCGCGGGGTGACGGGGGTGGAGGTGGTCGATCCGCTGACGGTGCGGATGACGACGCGGGTGGTCTCGCCGCTGTTGCCGGTGGAGCTTTCACAGGTGCAGGTGTTGCCGAAGGGCCTGGGGGAGGCGCCGGCGACCGAGGATTTCAATGCGCTGAAGCATGCCAACGGGGCGGGGCCGTTCCGCATTACCGCGTGGCGGCCGAGCGACCGGGCGGAGCTGGTGCGCAACGACGCCTATTGGGGGCCGAAGCCGCATTGGCAGCGGGTGATCTATCGGATGATCCCGAACGATTCGGCACGGACCTCGGCGCTGCTGGCCGGCGACGTGGATCTGATCGAGGCGGTGCCGACGCCGGACCTGGCGAAGCTGCGCGGCGACAAGCGGGTGGCGCTGGCCGAGGCGGTTTCGCTGCGGGTGGCGTATCTGATGCTCGACCTGTCGCGCAAGGACGGGCAGCCCTTCGTGCAGGGGCCGAACGGGGAGGTGCTGATGACCAATCCGTTCCAGGATGTGCGGGTGCGGCGCGCGCTGTCGCTGGCGATCAACCGGCAATTGATCGTGGAGCGGGTGATGGAGGGGGCGGCGGTGCCGACCGGGCAGTTCCTGGCGCCGGGGAGCTTCAGCTATGTGCCGGGGCTGGAGGCGCCGAGGCAGGATCTTGATGCGGCGAAGAAGCTGCTGGCGGAGGCGGGGTATCCGAACGGGTTCCGGATGACGTTGCATGGTCCGAACGACCGCTATGTGAACGACGAGAAGGTGATCCAGGCCATCGGGCAGATGTGGAGCCGGGCGGGGATTCAGACCAAGGTGGATGCGGTCACCTGGCCGTCGTTCATCGGGCGGGCGAGCAAGCAGGAATTCTCGGCGTTTTTCGCAGCGTGGGGGATCACCTCGGGCGAGGCGTCCAACCCGCTGCGGGCGATGGTGGCGACGTTCGATGCGCAGCGGGGCACCGGGTCGGCGAACCGGTCGCGCTATTCCAGTGCTGCGCTGGATGCGGTGATCGCGCGGGCGACGTCGATCACCGACGATGCGGCGCGGGAGGCGGCGCTGATCGATGCGACGCGGCAGGCGATGGACGACGTGGCGCTGATCACGCTGTATCAGCAGACGAACATCTGGGGCATGAAGCCGCATCTGCGCTATGTGGCGCGGGCCGACGAGGCGACACGGGCGGTGGATGTGAGTGTGGCGCCGTAGGAAGGAAGCACGTTCTTTTTTGAAAAAAAGAACCAAAAAACTTTTTCCCTTTGCCGCGTGACTTGCTAATGAATGAAAGTCTTTTTGCTTCTTTTTCTTCAGAAAAAGAAGACTTTTGCTTGAGGGATAGCGAAACGATGGGCGCAACGGCATGACGACCTGGATACTACGCCGCCTGATCCAGGCGGTGTTCGTGATGCTGGCGATGACGGTGATCGTGTTCATCGGCGTGAACGTGATCGGCGATCCGGTGGAGATCCTGATCTCGCCGGAGGCCGACCAGGCGGAGCGGGCGCGCGCGGTGATCGCGCTGGGCTTGGACAAGCCACTGTGGGAGCAGTACTGGCGCTTCCTGATGGGGGCGCTGCAGGGCGATCTGGGGCGCAGCTTCGTGTTCAACGAGCCGGCGCTGAAGCTGATCGTGCAGCGGATGCCGGCGACGCTGGAGCTGGCGCTGACGGCGGTGCTGATGAGCGTGGTGATCGGCATTCCGCTGGGGCTTTATGCCGGGCTGAAGCCGAACTCGATTGCCGGCAGGTCGATCATGGGCGCCTCGATCCTGGGGTTCTCGCTGCCGAGCTTCTGGATCGGGCTTATGCTGATCATGGTGTTCGCGGTGCAGCTGGGCTGGCTGCCGAGCACGGGGCGGGGGCCGACGCGCGAACTGTTCGGGGTGCAGTGGAGCTTCCTGACCTGGGAGGGGCTGCGGCACATGGCGATGCCGGCGTTCAACCTGGCCCTGGGCAACATCGCCCTGGTGCTGCGGCTGACGCGGGCGGGGGTGCGCGAGAACTTGCCGATGGACTATGTGAAGTTCGCGCGGGCCAAGGGGATTTCGCCCAACCGGGTGGTGTTCGTGCACGTGCTGAAGAACATCATGATCCCGATCGTGACCGTGGTGGGGCTTGAGATCGGCGGGTTGATCGCGTTTGCGGTGGTGACCGAGAGCGTGTTCGCCTGGCCGGGGATGGGCAAGCTGATCATCGACAGCATCAACGTGCTCGACCGGCCGGTGATCGTGGCCTACCTGATGATGATCGTGCTGCTGTTCATCGTGATCAACCTGATCGTGGACCTTCTGTACACGGTGCTGGACCCGCGCGTTCGGCTGGAGAGCAAGGAATGAGCGAGGCAGCACTGCAGGCCGCCCCCACGAAGCAGGAGAAGGCGGGCCCCCCGAAGCAGGAGACTCCGTTCGCGCGGTTTGTTTCGGAATACTGCGAGAGCCCGGTGGCGGTGGCGAGCTTCATCGTCGTGGTGCTGATCGTTTCGATCGCGCTGCTGGCGCCGTGGATTTCGCCGCAGAATCCGTACGACCTGGCGCAGCTGGACATCATGGATGGGCGGCTGGAGCCGGGCAGCCCGTCATTGACCGGGATGACCTTCTGGCTGGGGACGGACGACCAGGGGCGCGACATGCTGTCGGGCATCATGTACGGGCTGCGCATCTCGCTGGGCGTGGGCGTTGGCTCGGCGGTGATCGCCTGCATCATCGGCACGGCGCTGGGGCTGATCGCGGCGTTCGCGGGCGGGAAGGTGGATGGCGCGCTGATGCGGCTGGTGGATTTGCAGCTGTCGTTCCCGGCGATCCTGGTGGCACTGATGATCCTGGCTTTCCTGGGCAAGGGCGTGATGAACGTGATGCTGGCGCTGGTGATCGTGGAATGGGCGCGGTTTGCGCGCACGGCGCGGTCGGCGGCGCTGGTGGAGGCGCGGCGGGAATACATGGAGGCGGCGAAGTGCCTGGCGCTGCCGCAGTGGCGGCTGGTGTTCCGGCATATGCTGCCGAACTGCATGCCGCCGATCATCGTGATCTTCACCATCCTGGTGGCGCGGTCGATCACGCTGGAGGCGACGCTGTCGTTCCTGGGGCTGGGCGTGCCGATCACCGAGCCGTCGCTGGGGCTGCTGATCGCCAACGGGTATCAGTACATGCTGTCCGGCAAGTACTGGATCAGCTTCTATCCGGGCATCGCACTGCTGGTGACGAT
This sequence comes from Rhodospirillales bacterium, assembly GCA_031424895.1. Lineage (GTDB taxonomy): Bacteria > Pseudomonadota > Alphaproteobacteria > Acetobacterales > Acetobacteraceae > CAMDGX01. Next base: position 67,761 of record JANPIH010000324.1, on the reverse strand, counting down.
CATGGCGATCAACCTGGTCGGGGACCAGATGCGCGACGTGCTAAATCCGAGGCTGAAGCGATGAGCGACCTCACTCTCGACGTCCAGGGGCTGAGCACGCATTTCATGACGCGCGCCGGAGTGGTGAAGGCGGTGGACGACATTTCGTTCAGCGTGGCGCGCGGTCGGGTGTTGGGGCTGGTGGGCGAGTCCGGCTCCGGCAAATCGGTAACGGGCTTCTCGGTGATCGGGCTGGTGGACGCTCCCGGCCGCATCGCATCGGGAAAAATCCTGTTCCAGGGGCGGGACCTGACGAAGCTGGACGAGCGGGAGCTGCGCGACCTGCGCGGCAACCGGATCGCGATGATCTTCCAGGACCCGATGATGACGCTGAACCCCGTTCTGCGCATCGACACGCAGATGATCGAGACGGTGCTGGCGCATGACAACGTCTCCCGCGAGCAGGCGCGGACGCGGGCGCGCGATGCGCTGGGGATGGTGGGGATTCCGTCGCCCGAGGAGCGGCTGATGAGCTATCCGCACCAGTTCTCGGGCGGGATGCGCCAGCGCGTGGCGATCGCGATCGCGCTGTTGCACCGGCCGGACCTGATCATCGCCGACGAGCCGACGACGGCGCTCGATGTGACGATCCAGGCCCAGATCCTGGCCGAGGTGCAGAAGCTGGCGCGCGAGGTGGGCACCGCCCTGATCTGGATCACCCACGACCTTTCGGTGATCGCCGGGTTGGCCGACGACATCGCGGTGATGTACGCGGGCAGGATCGTGGAGACGGGGCGGGTGGAGGAAGTGCTGGAGCGGCCGCTGCACCCCTACACCCACGGGCTGATCGGCAGCGTGCCGAGTCGCAACGCGCGCGGGTCGCGGCTGCGGCAGATTCCGGGGATGACGCCCTCGTTGCTGAACCTGGGCGAGGGTTGCGCGTTCCGGACGCGGTGCGAGCGGGCGACGGCGGTGTGCGAGCGGGACCCGCAGGATACCCATCCGGTGGCGGGGCGGACGCTGCGCTGTTTCCATCCGCAGCTTGAGGTGATGGCATGAGCGCGCCTGTTTCCGACACCGTTTTCCCGGCGGCGCGGGGCACGGCGCCGGGCGGCACGGCAAGTGCCGCGCCGGTGATCGAGCTGCGCGGCATTTCCAAGCGGTTCGGCAAGACGCTGGACGTGGCGGCGAGGATGGCCCAGGGGCTGAAGCGGGCCATGGGCGGCACGGTTCCGGCGACGGTGGTTCGCGCGGTGGACTGCGTGGATCTGACGGTGCGGCGCGGCGAGGTGGTGGGGTTGGTCGGCGAATCCGGCTGCGGCAAGTCCACGCTGGGGCGGATGGTCGCCGGGATCATGCCGCCGAGCGACGGGACGGTGCTGTTCGAGGGGCGGGACCTGCGCACCTTCAATTCCGAGGAGACGCGAAAGGCGAAGCTGAAGGTCCAGATGATCTTCCAGGACCCGTATGCGTCGCTCAATCCGCGCATGCGGGTGGACGAGATCGTGGGCGAGGCGCCGCGGGTGCACCGGATGATCGGGCCCGAGGGGTTCGACGCCTATGTGGATGCGCAGTTCCGGCGCGCCGGGCTCGATCCCGCGTACAAGCGGCGCTACCCGCACCAGTTCTCGGGCGGGCAGCGGCAGCGGATCGGGATTGCGCGGGCGCTGGCGGTGCAGCCGGAGTTCCTGGTGTGCGACGAGGCGGTGGCGGCGCTGGACGTTTCGATCCAGGCGCAGATCCTGAACCTGTTCATGGATCTGCGCGAACAGCTGGACCTGACCTACCTGTTCATCAGCCACGACCTCGGCGTGGTCGAGCATTTGTCGGACCGGGTGGCGATCATGTATCTCGGGCGGATCGTGGAGGAGGCGTCGGCGGCGGAGATTTTCGCGCGGCCGAACCATCCCTACACGCAGGCGCTGCTGGCCGAGGTGCCGCGGATCGATACGCGCAAGCGGCAGTTCACGGCGATCAAGGGGGAGATCCCGTCGCCGATCAACCCGCCGAGCGGCTGCCATTTCCATCCGCGCTGCCCGCAGGCGATGGCGGTGTGCCGCGAACAGGCGCCGGCGCTGGTGGATGTGGCGGCCGGGCATCGCAGCGCATGCCATTTGAACGGCGTGGCGACCTAGAAAGCCGGAGGGTCCAGGGGGCTCGGCCCCCTGGCGGGTCCGAGGGCAGCGCCCTCGTCTTGCTTGCCTTGCTGCCGCCAAGGAGAATTATGCGGCATGTCCCGTAGCGCGCTTTCGCCGTTGCACCGCGTCTGGCGCCTGTTTCCCGCGGGACCGCGGCGGGCGCTGGTGCGCCATGGCACGGCGTGGCTGGCGCCGCGACCCGATCGGCCGGCGCCCAGCGTGGCGCCGGGGCTCGCCTTGCTGGGGGAGTTCTCCCGGCCGTCGGGCCTGGGAATGGGCGTGCGGCTGGTGCGTGCCGCGCTGGAGGGCGCCGGGGTGAAGGTGGTGGCGCTGGACATGGACCGGCGTGGCGACGTGATGCCGCCGCCAGGGATGCCGCTGCTGCTGCATGTGAACCCGCCGATGCTGCCGTGGGCGTTGCTGCGCCAGGACCGGCGGCTGCTGCGCGGGCGGCGCGTGGTGGGCATGTGGAACTGGGAGTTGCCGGTGATGCCCGAGGCCTGGCGCGACGGGCTGCGGTTTGTACACGAGGTGTGGGTGACGAGCCGGTTCACCGCGGATGCGATGGCGCCGCTGCTGCCGGCGGATGGGAGCATCGGGCTGCGGGTGGTGTCGTATCCGCTGGCGGTGGCGCCGCCGGTGCCGGCCCCGATCGGGCGGGCGGCGTTCGGCCTGCCGGAGGATGCGCTGGTGGTGCTGGTGTCGTTCAACCTGGCGTCGAGCTTCGTGCGCAAGAATCCGCTGGCAGCGGTGGCGGCGTTCCGCGCGGCGTTCGGGGCGCGGGCGGATCGGGCGCTGGTGCTGAAGGTGGGGCATCCCGGGCATTTCCCGGAGGATATTTCCCTTTTGCGCACGGCCGTGGCGGGGATGGCGAACGTGCGGATCGAGACGCGGGAGATGGTACAGGGCGAGGTGCATGCATTGACCGCCTGTGCCGACATCGTGTTGTCGCTGCACCGCAGCGAGGGTTTCGGGCTGGTGCCGGCGGAGGCCATGCTGCTGGGGCGGCCGGTGGTGGCCACGGGGTGGTCGGGCAACATGGATTTCATGGACGCGGACAGTGCGGCGCTGGTGCCGTTCCGGCTGGTTACGGCGCGCGATCCGCGCGGGGTGCTGGAGGTGCCGGGGGCGGTGTGGGCCGAACCGGATGTCGATGCGGCGGCGGCGGCGCTGCGGCGACTGGCGGACGATCCGGCGGGGCGCGCGGCGCTGGGCGTGCGGGGGCAGGCGCATGCGCGCGCGGCGCTGGGGGCGGAGACGCTGATGGCGGCATTGGCGGGGCTGGCGGCGTGAAGATCCTGGTGTGGCAGTGGGGCCGGCGCGGGGCCGGGCCGCGCTATGCCGCGATGTTGGCCGACGGGCTGCGCCAGGTGGAGGGCGTGGAGGCGATGCTGTCGCTGTCGCGCCAGGCGGAGATCCTGGGCGGGGCGCATGCGCCGCACTGCGACCTGCCGGTGGATACCTACCAGGGTTGGCGGGGCCTGCTGCTGCGGTTGCCGAGGCTGCCGTTCGAGGTGGGCGGGCTGGCGGCGCGGATTGGGGCGTTGCAGCCCGATGCGGCGATCTGCGCCATGCCGGCGCCGCTGGACATGTTGATGGCAGCCGCGCTGCGCCGCGCGAAGGTGCCGTATGCGGTGGTGGTGCATGATGCCGACCTGCATCCGGGCGACATTCATGCCCTGCAGATGGTGCTGCAGCGGCGGCTGGTGGCGCAGGCGGATGCGGTGGTCGCGCTGAGCCGGCATGTTGGCGACCGGCTGCTGGAGCAGGGCGTGGCGCGGGCCGGGCGGCTGATCCTGAGCGAGCATCCGCCGCTGCATTTCGGGCCGCCGCCGCCGCCGCCGCGGGCGCATGGCGGGCGGCTGCGGCTGCTGTGTTTCGGACGCTTGCTGCCGTACAAGGGGCTGGATCTGCTGGCCGAGGCGATGGCGGCGCTGGGGCAGCGCGAGGACCTGGAACTGCGGGTGGTGGGCAGCGGCCCCGAGTCCTCGGCGCTGGACCGGCTGCGCGGGCTGCCAGGGGTTCGGGTTGAGAACCGTTGGGTGCCGGAGGACGAGGTGGCGGCAATCCTGGCGTGGTCCGACGCGCTGGTGCTGCCGTATCGCGAGGCGAGCCAAAGCGGGGTGGCGGCGGCGGCGCTGGCGGCGGGGCGCTTCGTGGTGGCGACGCGGGTCGGCGGGATCACCGAACAACTCGACGGGGTGACGATGGCGCGGCTGGTTGCGCCGGAGGCGGGGGCGCTGGCCGAGGCGCTGGCGGCGCTGGCGGGCGAACCGCCGCCGGGCGCACGGGCGCCGGAGCCGGACCGGTGGCCGGGGGTGGCCGCTGCCCTGGTGCGCGACCTGGCCGCGCGGCAGGGATGAGTCGGGCTATCGGCGGAGCTGGCGGCGCAGCTCGTGCCATTGCCACATCGCCAGCGCGGGCAGCCCGAAGGCGAGTTCGCGCACCCGCTTGACCATCGAGAGGGCGATGGCCTGTTCGGGCGGAATGCCGAGCAACCCGCCGAGGAGAACGAAGCCGGCCTCCTGCACGCCCAGGCCGGCCGGGACCATGAAGCTGGCGCCGCGCACCGCGAGGCCGAGGCTTTCCAGCACCAGCGCCTCGGCCAGGCTGGTCTCGCGGCCCATGGCGGTCAGCACCAGCCAGGTTTCGCCGATGCCGAGGATGAGGGCCAGGAACTGGAGCGCGGTGGCCCGGGCGAGCAGCCCGGGGTGGCGGCGGCGTTCGGCCAGGGCGGCAAAGACGCGGGTTGCGGCATCGAGCGGGAAGCGGGGGATGCGCCGGGCCAACCAATTCAGCAGGCGCAGCCCGATTGCCTGTTGGAGAAGGATGAACGCGGCGATGCCGGCGGCCATGGCAAGCACGCCGCCCTGCACCCATTGCGCCCAGTCGGTGTCGCCGGCGAGGCGGGCGAGCAGGGCGATGCCGATCAGGGCGAAGGCAAGCTGCGTCACGGCCTCGATGGTAACGTCGATGGTGGTGCCGGCCGCGGCGCTGATGGTGGGAACGCCGCGCTGGGCCAGCATGCGGATGCCGACGAGGTTGCCGCCGAGCTGGGCGGTGGGCAGCAGCGAATTCACTGCCTCGCGGATCATGCGGATGCTGAGGTAGCTGGCCAGCGAGGGGTGGCTCCCGCCGACGGACCAGCGCCAGGCGATGCCCGAAAGCCATTGGTTGACGGCATGGATGGCCAGGATGGGCGGGATGGCCCAGGCGGCCTGCAGCACCTCGGCACCGATGGCGCGTGCGCCGTGCCAGGCGACCAGGGCGATGACGCCGCCGCCGCCGAGGGCAACGGCGAGGGCGCCAAGGCGCATTCAGGCCAGTGCGAGCAGGACGAGGGCGATGCTGCCGAGGGCGATGCGGTACCAGGCGAAGGGGGCGAAGCCGTGCCGGGCGACGAAGCCGATCACGGTGCGAACCACCAGCAGGGCGGCAAGGAAGGCGGCGGTGAAGCCGAGCGCTATCACCAGGCCGGCGTCGAAATCCAGGAACTGGCGGTTCTTGTAGAGGTCGAACACCGTGGCGCCGAACATCGTCGGGATGGCGAGGAAGAAGGAGAACTCGGCGGCGGTGCGGCGGTCCACCCCCATCAGCAGGGCGCCCATGATGGTGGCCCCCGAGCGCGAGACGCCGGGGATCATGGCCAGGCACTGCACGGCGCCGATCGCCAGGGCGCGACCAAACGGCAGCTGTTCGACGCTGTGAATGAGCGCGACAGGGCGGGCGCGCTCGATCAGCAGGATGGCGATGCCGCCGAGGATCAGGCTGACCGCGACGACCCAGGGCGAGAACAGCACCGCCTTGATGAAGCCGTGCGCGAAAGCGCCGACAACGGCCGCGGGCAGGAAGGCGAGCATGACGGCGATGGCGAAATGGCGCGCCGCCGGGTCGCGCGGCAGGCCGAACAGCACGCCGAACAGCTTGCGCGCATAAAGCAGCACCACGGCAAGGATGGCGCCGAGCTGAATCGCGACCTCGAACACCTGGCCGGGCGGGCCCTCGAAGCCGATCAGCTCCCGCATCAGCAGCAAATGGCCGGTCGAGGAGACCGGGATGAATTCGGTGAGGCCCTCGAGCACGCCGAGAAGCACGACCTGGAGCCAGAGCACATTGTCCATGGCGCGGGATTAGCGCGGACGGCGGCGCGGGGCCACCCTGGCGGCAAGGCTGACCCGCTCGGCCGGGGTCAGCGCGTGGCGCCAGGCGAGCAGTGCTGGGGCGAGTGCGAGCAACGGCAAGGCGGCGAGGCGCAGCATCGGGTCGGCGAGCGTGAGGGCCAGGGCGGCGGCCAGCGTGGCCATCGTGGCGGCCAGCGCCGGGGCGAGGGCGCGCAGTTCCGCGGCCAGCGGGGCGTGGATGTGCGCTGCCAGCGCGAGGCGGGCGGCGGCAACGGCGACGGCGCGCAGGGTCCAGACCATCGCCGCGCCGGCGATGCCCAACATGTTGAGCGCCAGGAACAGGCAGGGCACGTAGAGCGCCAGTTCGGCCACCGCGAGCAGCGCGTTGCGGCGGGCATGGCCGGCGCCGTCGATCAGCGCGGCCGCCACGCCGTCGAGCGCGAACAGCACGACGCCGGCGGCGAGCCACCGCGCGGGTACCGCGGCGGCGGCGGCGAAGTCCGGGCTGAGCCACCAGCCAAGCAGCAGGTCCGCGAACAGCAGGCACACGAGGCACGGCGGCAGCACGAGGCCAAGGATGGCCAGCAGGCTGTGGCGCACGATGCGCCCCGCTTCGTTCGTGCTGCCCGCGAGTGTCGTCGCGATGGCCGGAAAGGCGCCGGCCAGCACCGCCTGCGCCAGCACGGCGATGCGGATGACAATGTCGAACGGCGTCGCGTAGTGCGCCGCGGCCTCGGCGGAAAGACGGGCGGCGATGATGAAGCGGTCGAGGTGCTGGGCGAGCGGCTGGAGCAGGTTGGCCACGGTGATCCAGCCCCCCTGGCGCAGCAGTGGCAGGGCGAACGACCAGTCCGGCCGGGCGGTGGCCAGCGCGGGCAGGGCGGCGCGGCAGAGGCGCCAATAGGCCCAGGTCATCGCCACGCGGCAGGCGACGAGCACGATCGTGGCGGCGGCCAGATGGTCCCAGGCAGCGAGGGCGGCGAGCGGGCCAAGATAGTAGAGTGCCAGGATCGGCAGGTTCGCCAGGTTCACGCCCCCGAAGCGCTGGTGGGCGGCAAGCACGCCCCAGAGTGCCGCGTTGACCAGCACCAGCGGGGCGGCGGCGGACAGCGCGAGCAGCGCCCATCGCACCTCGGCGCGCAACGGAGCCGGCACGTCGAGCAGGTCGGCGTAGGCCCAGGCGCCGGCGGCGGCAGCGATGCCAGCGAGAACGCCCAGCCCCGCGAGCAGGGCAAGGCCCGTCGCCACGGCCGACGCCGCCGCCTGCCCGGTGCCCGCGGCCAGCCGTGCGGCGACCATCCGCGTGAGGGCGCGGCCGATTCCAAGGTCGAACATGCCGAACAGCCCGACGAGGCTGAGGGCGAGTGCGAAGATGCCCCACCGGGCGAGGCCGAGCCTGTCCAGCAGCAGCGGCGTGGCGGCGAGGGCCACCAGCAACGGCAAAAGGCGCCCGGCGAGGTTCCATAGCGTGCTGCGCGCCAGGGTGGCAGTGCCGGTCAGGTCGGATGGCGGAATCATGACAGCGGTGCAATCTGCGCTTGTAAGCCCATGGCTTGGTCCCTACGCTCATCCCTGCGCGGACCAAGCCGCGGAATAACACAAGTCGGCACCGACGGGACGACCCGCGGAAGCCTAGCATCTGGGGGGAGTCCGTGGACGTTTCGTTTGCGGTTAGTCGTTTCTGCCATCATCCGACCGTGCCTGCGTGGAGCATCGCACTGTGAGCGATACTGCTGCGGGGCCGTTGATGCGGGTGAGCGGTGTGGAGATGCGCTTTGGTGGCATCGTTGCCCTGGCCGGGGTAAGCTTCGATGTGAACCGCAACGAGATCTGCGGGCTGATCGGGCCGAACGGGTCTGGCAAGACAACCATGTTCAACTGCATCAGTGGTTTCTACCGCTATGCGGTGGGCGACATCGTGTTCGACGGGCGGACGGTGAAGGACCTGCCGCGCCACCGCATGGTGGAACTGGGAATCGGCCGCACGTTCCAGAACGTGGCGCTGTTCCGGTCTATGACGGTGCGACAGAACATGATGGTCGGGCACCATTACCGCGGGACCTCGGGCTTCTTCGCCAATGCGCTGCGGCTGCCCCGCGCGGTGGCCGATTGGCGGGAGGCGGAGGCGAGGGCGGACGAGCTGATCGAGTTGCTGGACCTGCGGGCGCAGGCGGACCTGCCGGTGATGGGGCTGCCGTTCGGTTGGCAGAAGCGGGTGGAACTGGGCCGGGCCTTGATCTCCGCCCCCAGGCTGCTGTTGCTCGACGAACCGGCGGCGGGGCTGAACCATGGCGAAGTGGACGAACTGGGCGACCTGATCGGACGGCTGCGGACGCATTTCAACCTGTCGATCCTGTTGGTGGAGCATCACATGAGCCTGGTGATGCGGGTGTCGGACCGGGTGGTGGCGCTGGAGTTCGGGCGCAAGATCGCCGATGGCACGCCCGAGCAGGTGCAGCGCGACCCCGAGGTGATCCGCGCCTATCTGGGCGAAGGCGAGGAAGCTGGGCATGGCTGACGCCGTGGCAGGAACGCCGATCCTGGAAGCGAAGGGCCTGCATGCCGCCTACGGCCAGGTGCGGGTGTTGCACGGCATGGATTTCGTGGTGAATACCGGCGGCGTGACCACGCTGCTGGGCGCCAACGGGGCAGGCAAAACCACGACCTTGCGGGCGATCTGCGGGATGGTGCGCTCCACCGGCGACCTGATGTTCGACGGGCGGCGCATCAACAACATGCCGACCGAGGCGATTGCGGCGATGCGCGTGGGGCATGTGCCGGACGGGCGCGGGACGTTCATGGAACTGACGGTGGAGGAGAATCTCCGCCTGGGCGGCTACACGAGGAAGGACCCGATCGAGCCGGACCTGGAGCGCATGTTCGGCTATTTCCCCAAGCTGAAGGGCCGCCACCGGCAACAGGCCGGCACGCTTTCGGGGGGCGAGCAGCAGATGCTGGCGATTGCCCGCGCCCTGATGATCAAGCCGCGGCTGCTGCTGCTGGACGAGCCGAGCTTCGGGCTGGCGCCGCTGATCGTGCGGGAGATATTCGAGATCATGCGCCAGGTCATCGCCGCCGAGCAGACCTCCATCCTGCTGGTGGAGCAGAACGCGGCGCTGGCGCTGACGATCGCGGACATGGCGTATCTGTTGGAGACCGGGCGGATCGTGATGTCCGGGCCGGCCGCGGACATCCGCCGCGACGAGTCTGTCCGGCGCGCCTACCTCGGTTACTAGTGCTCTAACTCATTTGGAAGTTCCAAAATGCATCAGGGCACCAGCTTGATTTTGTGGGCCGATTCAGCCAGCGGACTAAAGGGTTCGTTGGCATCGGACCACTAGGAGACGGCCGCGATGGAAGGCGTTCTGCACCAGATCATCTCCGGGATAGCGACAGGGAGCATCTATGCCTCCATCTCGCTGGCGCTGGTGATGATTTTCCTGGCCACCCACCAGATCAATTTCGCCCAGGGCGAGATGGCGATGTTTTCGACCTACATCGCGCTCACCCTGATCCAGGCCGGCGTGGCGTACTGGGCGGCCTTCGTCATCACCCTGGTGGTATCGTTTGTTGCCGGGATGGTGATGCAGCGGACCTTGCTTGAGCCACTGGCCCGCGCGCCGGTGCTGGCATCGGTGGGCGCGTTCCTGGGGTTGCTGTTGATATTCAACAACATCGCAGGCTGGATCTTTACCTACACGTTGCAGCCATTCCCGACGCCATTCGGGGCAGGGGCGCCGATTCTGGGCGGCTTGTTGTCGCGCCATGAACTGGGTTCAACCGCGGTGACGCTCGTGGTGCTGACGGCGGTCTGGGCGTTCTTCCGCTTCACCAAGCTGGGCCTGGCGCTGCGTGGTGCTGCATACAACCCGGTCTCCAGCCGGCTGGTGGGCATTCCGGTGGCGAGCATGCTGTCGCTGGGCTGGGGGCTTGCCGCAGCGATCGGCGCGATTGCCGGCATGATGGTGGCGCCGATCGTATTCCTCGACCCGAACATGATGGGCGGCGTGCTGCTGTATGCCTTTGCCGGCGCGTTGCTGGGCGGCATCACCAGCCCGCTCGGTGCGGTGGTGGGTGGCGTGCTGATGGGCGTGATCGAGAACATCGCCGGCGCCTACATCGTCGGGACGGAACTTAAACTGACCACCGCGCTGGTGATTATCGTGGTGGTGCTGGTGGTCAAGCCCACGGGCCTGTTCGGCAAGGCCCTGGCGAGCCGGGTGTAGAGCGATGAACCAGACAAACTCCCGCGTGCTGCTCATTGTATTCGTGCTCGCCGCGGGGATAGTGCCGCTGGTCTTCGCCTCCGGCTATCAGCTGTTCCAGCTTACGCTCGTGGTTTCGTATGCACTGTCGGTGCTGGGGAAGAACCTGGTCACCGGGTATGGCGGCCAGGTGTCGCTCGGACAGGGGGCGTTCTATGCCGTCGGGGCCTATACCGCAGCGATCCTGATGGAGCATTTCAATGTGCCCTATTGGGCAACATTGCCGGTGGCGGCGGTGACGACGGGCATTGTCGGCCTCGCCCTTGGCCTGCCGGCGCTGCGCCTGGGTGGGCTTTATCTGGCGCTCGTCACCTTCGCCATGGCGGTTTCGGTGCCGCAGCTGCTGAAGTACAAGTTGTTCGAGAATTGGACTGGCGGCGTCCAGGGCATTGTGTTGAACAAGCCGGACGCGCCGTTCGAATTGCCGCTCGATGCCGACCAGTGGCTTTATCTTTTCACCTTTGCGGTCGGGTTGGCGCTGTTCATCGCCGCGACCAACCTCGTTCGCAGCCGCATCGGCCTCGCATTGATGGCAATCCGGGACCAGCCGCTGGCGGCTGAGGCGATGGGCGTGGAACTGGCGCACTATAAGACCATCACATTCGGCGTCGGGGCGCTCATCACTGGGGTTGGCGGGGCGCTGGGAGCGATTGCGATCGGTTTCGTCTCGCCCGACAGCTTCTCGATTGCGCTCTCGCTGACCCTGTTCGTCGGGATGGTGATCGGTGGCGCATCGTCGATTTCCGGGGCGATCTATGGCGCGCTGTTCATTGTGTTCGTGCCCAACATCGCCGAACAGATCAGCAAGGCTGTGCCGGGGGCGATCTTCGGCCTGATCCTGATCCTGTTCATGTTCTTCGCCCCGGGCGGCATCGCCAGCTTGCTGTCGGCGCAGTTGCGGCGGTTGAAGTCGGCCCGCTGAGCCTGGCCCGAAGCGGTGCCGCGCGAAAAAAGCGGACATTCGGCGTCGTGCCTGACTAGGCTAGGGACAGCCCCCGCAACGACGGATGGGCGATAAAACAGCATTGAGGGAACAAGCGTCATGAAACGTCGTACTGTACTCGCCGGACTGGGTGGTTTGGCCGCGGCCAACATCATCCGCAGCGCCGACGCCGCCACAGTGGTGGGCGTTACCAAGACCGAGATCAAGATCGGCCATTTCTGCCCCTACAGCGGCAACGCCTCGTCCTACGGTGTCGGCGGCAAGTCGCATGCCGCGTTCTTCAAGCGCGTGAACGATATGGGCGGCGTGGCAGGGCGGAAGATCAACTTCATCACTCTCGATGACGGCTACAATCCTGCCAAGTCGGTGGAGCAGACGCGCCGGCTGGTCGAGCAGGATCAGGTCGCGATGCTGTTCAACACCCTGGGCACGCCGACAAACACGGCGATCCACCGCTACGTCAACCAAAGGAAGGTGCCGCACCTGTTCGTGGCGACCAGCGCGGACAAGTGGGGCGACTACAAGAACTTTCCGTGGACGATCGGCTATGCGCCGAGCTACCGCACCGAGGCGCAGATCTACGGCAAGTACATCAAGGCGCAGCGCCCGAATGCCAAGGCAACCCTGATCTACCAGAACGACGATTTCGGCAAGGACTACCTGCACGGGCTGCAGGACGTATTCGGGAAAGACTTCGACAAAACATTCGTGAGGGTCGTGACCTACGAGGCCTCCGACGCCACGGTGGACAGCCAGGTGGTGACGATGAAGGACAGCGGGGCCGACGTGCTGGTGACCGGGGCGATCCCGAAGTTCGCGGCCCAGGTGATCCGCAAGTCCTTCGACATCGGCTGGAAGCCGCTGCACATCATGTCGAACGTGTCGGCCTCGATCGCGTCGACCATCACGCCGGCGGGTCCGGAGAAGGCGGAGGGGGTGGTGACGTCGCTGTACCTGAAAGACCCGACCGACCCCGAGTTCACCACCTCGCCCGACATGAAGGAGTGGCGGGAGTTCATGGCGAAGTACCTGCCGGATGGGGACGTGACCGACGCCAACTACGTGTATGCCTACAGCGTGGCAACGCTGATGCACATCGTGCTGAAGCAATGCGGCGACGACTTCTCGCGCGAGAACATCATGATGCAGGCGTCGAACATCAAGCCGGTGATGCTGCCGCTACTGCTGCCGGGCATGACGGCGGCAACCACGCCGACCGATTTCCGGCCGCTGAAGCAGCTTCAGCTGGCGCGGTGGAAGACCAACACGTGGGAACGGTTCGGCGAGGTGATCGGGGCCTGAGGCGGCCCGCGGGAGTTGCCTAAGGGGGCGGCCCGGGGGAAGCTCCGGGCCGCCTGATTTTCAGGCGGCGTAGAAGCCGCCATCAATGACGTGGCTGGCGCCGGTCATGAAGCTGGCCTTCTCGGACAGCATCCACACCACGCCCTCGGCGATCTCGTGCGGCTCGCCCATGCGCGCCATGGGAACCTTGGCCATCATGGCGTCGAGCCGGGTGGCGACGGAGGCTTCGGTCATCGGCGTGGTGACGTAGCCGGGATTGACGCAGTTCACCCGGATGTTGTCCTGGGCATATTCGATGGCGGCAGTCTTGGTGAGGCCGACCACGCCGTGTTTGGCCGCGACGTAGTGCGCGCCCATCGGCAGGCCAACCAGGCCGGCGACCGAGGCGGTGTTGACGATGCTGCCGCCGCCCTGCTCCAGCATCCGGATGATCTCGTGCTTCATGCACAGGAACACGCCGGTCAGGTTGATGGCCAGCATCGCATCGAAGCTCGCCTGGGACAGGTCGTGCACGCGCTGCCCGCCGGGGCCGACCGAGGCGCCGCCCACGCCGGCATTGTTGAAGGCGCAGTCGATCCGCCCGAACGCGGCGACGGTGTGCGCGACCATCGCTGCCACCTCGGCCTCGCGGGTAACGTCCGCGCCGATGGCAATCGCCTGGCCGCCGGCCTGGTTGATGAGGGCGACCGTGGCGGCGGCCGCGTCTTCCGTGCGGTCGGCCACGGCCACGCGCGCCCCTTCGCGGGCCATGGCCAGCGCGGTGGCGCGGCCGATGCCGGAGGCGCCGCCGGTGACGAGGGCCGATTTGCCGGCCAGGATGCCTGCCATGTTTGTTCTCCCTATGCCGCGGTATAGCCGCCGTCGATGACATGGCTGGCGCCGGTCATGAAGCTGGCCTTGTCGGACAGCATCCAGACCACAGCCTCGGCAATTTCATCGGCGGTGCCGAGGCGGTTCATGGGCACCTTGGCCATCAGCGCGTCGTAGCGCTCGGCCATGGTGGGGTCGGTCATCGGGGTTTTGATGTAGCCGGGGTTCACGCAGTTCACGCGGATGCCGTCTTGCGCGTATTCCATCGCGGCGGTCTTGGTCACGCCGACTACGCCGTGCTTGGCCGCGACGTAGTTGCTGGCCGATGAAAGCCCGATCAGGCCGGCGATGGAGGCGGTGTTGACGATGCTGCCGCCTTTCGGAGCTTGCGCCAGCATCTGTACGATCTCGTGCTTCATGCACAGGAACACGCCGGTGAGGTTCACGGCCAGCATGGCATCGAAGCTCGCCTGGCTCATCTCATGCGTGCGCTGGCCGGTGGGTCCAACGTTGCGCGGCGAAATGCCGGCGTTGTTGAAGGCGCAGTCAAGCCGGCCGAACGCGGCGACCGCGCGGGCCACCATCGCCTGCACATCGGCCTCCCTAGCCACGTCGGCGCCGATGGCAATCGCCTGCCCGCCGGCCTGGTTGATCAGCGCGACGGTGGCCGCCGCACTCTCCTCGGTGAGGTCCGACACCGCGACGCGCGCACCCTCGCGGGCCATGGCAAGGGCCGTTGCCCGCCCGATGCCCGAGGCGCCGCCCGTCACCAGGGCGCTTCTGCCTGCCAGGATTCCGGCCATCGTCTTCTCCCCCAAATCGTTGCCGCTTGGCGTCGTCAGTTCCAGGCGCGCTTCAGCGCGACCGCCATGGTGTCGATCAGCGACTGCGAGGCGCGGATCAGCTTCCCCATGGTGAGGAAGCCATGCATCTGGTCGTTGTAATGCAGGTGCGTGACCGGCACGCCCTCGCGGTCCAGCCGCTTCGCATAGTCCACCCCCTCGTCGCACAGCGGATCGTGGGCGCAGGTGACGACCATCGCGGGGGCGGTACCGGCCAGTGAGGCGGCCCGGGCAGGCGATGCGCGCCAGTCGGCCACGTCGGCGGGTGCCGCGAGATAGTGGTCGATGAACCACTTCATGGTGGAGGCGACCAGCGGATAGCCCTCGGTGATGCGCTGATAGCTCTCGTGGCCCATGCCCATGTCGGTAACGGGGTAGATCAGCAACTGGAAGGCGACCGGTGGGAGGTAGGCGTCGCGCGCCATGATCGCCATGACCGCGGCGATGTTGCCGCCGGCACTGTCGCCGCCGACCGCCGCGCGGGCGGGGTCGATGGCGAGCATGGCGGCGTTGTCCAGGATCCAACGCGTGGCGGCCGCCGAGTCGGAGATCGCGCCCGGAAATTTCAGTTCCGGCGCCAGGCGATAGTCGACAGCAATCACGCAGCAGCCGGCGGCATTGGCGATGGCGCGGCAGGCCTGGTCGTGGCTGTCGAGGTCGCCCAGCACCCAGCCGCCGCCGTGATAGTAGATCAGCACGGGCAGCACGGCGCCGTCCGCGCTGCCAAGGGCGCGGTAGAGGCGCAGCTTCACCGCGCCGTTGGGGCCGGGCGCCTCCAGGTCGCGCGCCTCGGCCACCTCGGGCGGGTCCGGCTGGAGGATGGTGCGGCCGGCGGAAAAGAAGGCACGCGCCTCGTCAGCGGTCAGCGTGTTGAAGGGCGGCCGGCCGGCGGCCTTGATCATGTCCAGCACGCGCTGGGCGTCGGGGTCGAGGACCATCGGCATTCTCCTGGCCACAGGCGAAACAGGCCCGCAGCCACAGGAGGCAATGCCAGGCATGGCTGGCAGGCATCCTCGTTGCTTCAGCGGACGTCACGGCAGCATCCCCGCGCACGCCCGCGCGGTCAACCGTCGTCCGTCGCCAATCGTTCAGGCCAGGAGCAGCCAAAGGCAGATGAGCGAACTACCGGTGATCAGAGCGGTGGCAATGGCCAAGCCCCTGGACTCACGCAACTGTTGCTTCACCCGCGGCGAGGACGGTGCCCGGCGATGCGCGGTTTGGGCCGCAAGGTCGGCGATGCTGGGTTCGGAGGCTGACTTTCGCACGGTTTCCTCTCGCTATTCTCCTGCCCCGGCGGGGCTGCCATGAGGACTGCGTCGGGGAAACGACGTGGGTCGGCCGTCGTTCCAGCCACGCCTGCGGAACGGTTGCCCTTGGTCGGAAATCAGGCGATCTGAAGGTTCTGGACGGCGGCTTCCAGCTCCTGGAAGGTCGGCATGTGCTGGTTCGGAGCCATCTTGCGGCCGGTCTCGATACTGACCTGCGGCGCATTGCCGTGCAGGTGGGCCACCAGGACGGCGCGGATCACCTCGTAGAACTTGGACTCCTCCTCCACCACGCCCTTGAGGCGGGCGGCGCAGGGGCCGACCATGCCATAGGCCATCAGCACGCCCATGAAGGTGCCAACCAGCGCGCCACCGATCATGCCGCCGAGCACGGCGGGGGGCTCGTTGATCGAAGACATCGTCTTGATCACGCCCAGCACGGCGGCAACGATCCCGAGCGCCGGCAAGGCATCGGCGACGGATTGCAGGGCATGGGCGCTGTGCAGCTCCTCGTTCAGGGTCTTTTTGAGTTCGCGCGCCATGACGTCCTCGATCTGGTTCGGGTCGTCGGCGTTCATGCCCACCATGCGCAGGTAGTCGCAGACCATCGAGGAGGCGTGGTGGTTCTTGAGGATCTTGGGGAATTTCTGGAAGGCCGGGCTGTCCTCCGGCTTTTCGATATGGGCTTCGAGCGCCATCGCGCCCTTGGTGCTGGCAAGGCGGACGAAATAATACAGCAGGCTCAGCAGCTCGAGGTAGTCCGCCTTCTTGAAGGCCGCCCCCTTCATGACCTTTCCGAAGCCGTGCAGCGTGTGCTTCACGTCGTGCATGGAGTTGGCCATTAGGAAGGCACCGATGGCCGCGCCGCCGATCGACCACACCTCGAAGGGCAGGGCCTTCATGATGGTGTCGAACTTGCCGCCGTGGACGACGTAGGCGCCAAATACGCAGAAAAGCAGGAAGGCCAGGCCGCCGATGACGAGCATGGTGCGGTCCTAGCCGAGCCGGCGGGGGAGGTGCGGGGTCATGGCGCGGGCCTTGTCTCGCGCAGCACCATGATGGCGATGCGGCGGTTCGCCGCGGCAAAGGGATCGGCCGGAAGCAGCGGGTCGCGGTCGGCGTTGCCGGTGACGCTGCGCAGGCGGTTCTCCGCCACGCCGCTTTCGACCAGCAGGCGGCGGGTGGCATTCGCGCGTTCGGCCGACAGCTCCCAGTTGCTGCGGTCGTTGCCGCGGAAGGGGGTGGCATCGGTGTGGCCGGAGATCGACAGCCGCTCCGGCATGCTGGCGATCACCGGGGCCATCTTCAGCAGCAGCGCGCGCGCGCGTTCATGCAGAACGGCCGAGCCGCTGGCGAACATCGGGGTGCGGTCTTCGTCCAGCAACTGGATGCGCAGGCCCTCCGGCGTCTGGTCGATGGCGATCTGGGCGGCGAGCTCGCGCAGCAGCGGGTCGTTGCGCACCGCATCGCGGATCTGCTCGGCGGCCTGGTCGAAGGCTTCGCGCTCCCGCCGCTCCATCTCGGCGCGCATGGCGGTGTCGTCGATCGGGCGGCCGAGCACCGGCGGGGCGGGGGTGTTCACGCCGCTGCCGGCATTGGCGAGGCGCTGGGCCTGCCCGAGCGCCTGCGCCGGCGTGGGGGACGCGGTGGCCGACGTGCCGCCCCCGGCCTCGCGCCGGCCGGACAGGTTGTGCGCGCGCTCCCCTTGGCCGCCGCCGGGATCAGGCTCGCGGCCGTCGGGGCGGCGCTGGTCCTCGGCGGCGCCGCGCGTGCTGGCGTTCGGCGCCTGGTCGAATTCCGGGTCGTCCTGGTCGTTGACCTGCTCGGCCTTGCCGGGAACGACGGATTGCGCGCCGCGGTCGCTGACCATTTCGCCGCGCTCATAGGGGGTGCGGCCGCCGAAGATGCGTCCGCTGCCTGACGAACCCTGGCTGAGCACGTTGGTGGGGGTAAAATAATCGGCCAGGCCCCGCCGCTGCTCCTCCGTGGTGGCGTTCAGCAGCCACATCAGCAGGAAGAAGGCCATCATGGCCGTGACGAAGTCGGCATAGGCCACCTTCCAGGCGCCGCCATGGTGGCCGCCCTCGATCACCTCTTCTTTCCTGATAACGATGCCGCGGCCCTTGCCGCCCTGCTTGCCTGCCATTCGAATGTCCCCGACGACTGCCGTTGGCAGCCGGGGACGCACTCTGCGCGACGTTGCTTAACCGAAGGTTGAACCCGCGCAGATTGGCGGGGCCGCGATGCCGGCGCGGCCGATCAGGGGGGCGGGTTCTTGTCGGGGTAGCGGCACCACCGCGCCGCCACGCAGCGCCAGCATTCCGGGCGGCGCGCCTTGCACACGTAACGGCCGTGCAGGATCAGCCAGTGGTGCGAATCGCGCAGCAGCGCAGGCGGTATGCGCTTGACCAGCGCGTCCTCCACCGCGCGCTCGTTCTTCCCCGGCGCAACGCCGGTGCGGTTGCCCAGGCGGAAGATATGCGTGTCCACCGCCATTGTGGCTTGGCCGAAGGCGATGTTCAGCACCACGTTCGCGGTCTTGCGACCGACGCCGGGCAGGGCCTCCAGGGCGGCGCGGTCGGCGGGAACCTCGCCGCCATGCTGCTCGAGCAGGCGGCGGGACAGTTCCACCACGTTCTTTGCCTTGCCCTGCCAGAGCCCGATGGTGCGGATGTGGCGCGCCACCCCATCTACGCCCAGCGCGTGCATCGCCGCGGGCGTCGGCGCTTCGGCGAACAGCCCGAGGGTGGCGCGGTTGACCGAGGCGTCGGTGGCCTGGGCAGAGAGGACGACGGCGACCAGGAGGGTGAAGGGGCTGGAATACTCCAGCTCGCTCCTGGGGTCGGGATGGACGGTGGCGAGGGCGCGGATGAACGGTTCCACCTCGTCGCGCGGCATCGGCGGCGTGCGGCGGGCGCGGGGCGGCTTGGAGCCCGCCGGCTTTGCGGCGGCGGGCTTGCCAGGAGGGTTGGGCTTCGGCATGGCGGAACTGTCGCCGTGCCGGCGCCGATGCACAAGCAGGGGACAGGAGGTAAGGCATGGAGCCCGAGGGCGCGAAGGCGGAGCCGGTGCTGTTCGAGGCGGTGATCGTGCCGCATCGCAGCCTGTCGTTGACCGGGCTGAGGGTGCTGCTGGGCGCGGTGCTGCTGTCCTGCGCGGGCAGTGCCGCCGTATTCGCGGCGATCGGCGCCTGGCCGGTGGGGGTGTTCGCGGGCATGGAGCTGTTTCTGGCGGCGTTCCTGTTCCATCTGCACATGCGCGCCGCCCGGGCCAGCGAGATGCTGCTGCTGACGGCCGAAGGCCTGCGCATCGTTCATACCGCGCCGGACGGGGCGGTCACGACGCGGATGCTGCCGGCGGATTGGATGGCGGTGTGGCTGGAGGAACGACCGGGCCGGGTGCCGGCGCTGCTGCTGCGCACGCGCGGCGGCAGCGTGGAGGTGGGGCGTGAACTGGGAGAGGTGGCCAGGCGCTCGCTGGCCGATGCCCTGGCCGAGGCGCTGGAACGCCGCCGCAACCCGGTGTTCGACAACCCGCAACTGCGCTGACGCGCCGCGATTGCGTTGCCGGAGGGCGGTGCTGGCAAGGATTGGTTGAGGTTTTGCACCCTACCCTGTCCGCCCACCGTCGTACCGGAGGAGCGGGCCTTTGTCGTCCTCAACCACCCTGTCGCCTGCCCTGCCATCCGCGGTGCCGGAGCCCGGCGGCGCCACCACGCTGCCTGGTCGGCTGCTGCTGGTGTTGCTGATCGGGCTGCTGCCGTTGCTGGCCTATGCGATCGTCGCGGCCCAGGCCACACGCCATGCCTCGCTCGATTGGCTGGAGGTGGAAGTGCGCGATGCCGCCCGCCAGGCCGCACTGCGCGAGGCCGGGGTGCTGGGCGAGGCGGACCGTTTCCTGCGGACACTGGCCGTGGCGCCGATGCCCGCCGCCGGACCGCGCGCACTTTGCGCCGCGCTGCAGCCGGCGTTGGCCGGCGCGCCCGCACCGGTCGCGGGGCTGGCGGTGCATTTCCCCGATGCCGGCACGGCCTGCGTCGTGGCCCCGCCGCATGTAGGAGGCGCGCCGGCATTCGGCAGCGATCATGTCCGCGCGGCGTTGGCCGGCGGCACCGCGGTCACGGCCGATCCGCAGGCGGGCCTTGTGCTCTCCCACGCGCTGATATCGCACGATGGGGTGGTCCAGGCGGTGCTGGCGCTGGCCTTGGCGCCGGATCATCTGCCGCCGCTGGGCGTGCCGTTGCACCGCGAACAGGCGGTGAGAATGCTGGTCGATCCCGATGACGGGACTGTTCTGGCCGCCACTCCCGGCCATATCGGGCGGGCCGGGTTGCCGATGGCATTCCCCCGCGTGCTGGCGGCCTTGCGCGCCGGCGGTGGCGATGGCGCCGTGGTGGGGCGCAATGCCCAGGGCGTGCGGCGGCTGGTCGGACATGCCGCGCTGCCGGCTCTGGAGGGTGGCGGACTGGCGGGCCGGACCGTGCTGATGATCGATCTGCCGTACGATCCGCTGCTGGCGGAGGCCGATGCGCGCCGCAATGAACAGTGGCTGATCGTGCTGACCCTGGCCTTGGTCGGCGCGGCGGCGGCTTGGCTGCTGGCGCGGCGGGCCGTCATCGGCCCCCTCCGTGCGCTGCTGGCCCGGCTGCCGGGGCATTCGCCGCCGCAGGCCCAGGTGCTTGCCACGCTGCGCCCGGCGGCGGCCTGGCTGCGCCAGCAAGGTGACCTTGCGGCGGTGGCGGATGCGTCGGCGGAGATGTTCCTGCGCCTGGATGGGACGCTGCGGGTGATCTATTCGTCGCCGGCGACACGCCGGGTGTTGGGCTATGCGCCCGCGGAGGTGGTGGATGCGGACCTTGCCGCCGAGCCGGGGTGGGAGGCGTGCCAGCCCCTTCTGGCGGCGCTGCGCGACGGCGCGCTGCGGGTGGAGCCATGCGAGATCATTGCCCGCCGCCGGGATGACAGCGAGGCGCGGCTGGAGGTGCGGGTGACGCGGCTGGGCGATGGCGGGTTCCTGCTCGCCTGCCGCGATATCGGTGCGGAACATGCGTTGCGGCAGGAACTGGACGAGGCGCGCCAGCTTTTGGCGACGCTGGCGCTGGCCGACCGGCAGACCGGGCTGGCCAATCGCCGCCGCTTCGACGAGGTGCTGGCGCAGGAGCTTGGCCGGGCGCGCCGCTCGCAGGAGCCGATCTCCCTGGTGCTGCTGCGGCTGGCCGACTGGCCGGACTACGCAGGGCGGCATGGCACTGCGGTCACCGAGGATGCGCTGCGCCGGCTGGGTCGGATCCTGTCGGGCACGTTGCGGCGGCCCGGGGACCTGGCGGCCCGCATGGAGGGAGACCTGTTCGGCGTGCTGTTGCCCACCACCGACCGGATCGGCGTGCAGCGTGTGGCCGAGCGGCTGTACGAGGCCCTGGCCGAGGAATGGGGTGCGGGCAGCGAGCCGGTTCCGGCGGCGCGCGTGGGGGCGTGCAGCGTGCTGCCGCTCGGCGAGGAGGATACCGCCGAGGCGCTGCTGGATCTGGCGCACGGCGCATTGCTGGAGGCGGAGACCGGGCGGGGCGTGGCACTGGTGACGCCGCGGCCGGTGCCGGCGGTGGCGTTGCCGGGCTAGTCAGGGGCATCGCATGAACGTTTCACGCGCGGCCCTTGCTGCGCGCATGGCCGCGGCGCGATGTCTTGCCATCAATCGCGATCGTGTTGGGAATGTCGTCGCGCAGTTCGTCGACCCAGGCCATGAAACAGGCTTTGAACAACACCGGATCGATGGCGGCGATGACGTCGCACAATGTGGCGTGGCTGGGGATACCGTTCACGTAGGCCAGGAAGCGGCGCAGAAAGCCATGACGTTCGCTGCCCCATAGATTGATCTCGACGACGTCGTCGGCGCCTGAAATCGTTGCGAAGAACAGCAGCGTTAGAATTTCAGCAAGCAGATACAGTGACTTGGCCGATTGGCGTGGGTCGTGCAGCGCAGAGAGGTACGATAGGAACGGTAGTAGGCTTGTTGGGTTGGACATCAGGGGCGCCTGATTTGCGACAGCCTGTGATTCCTATTCTCCGCCGAGCCGGAATCCCCACACCGTTCAAGCGAGCGCCCTGGGTCGTTTGAAAGCCGATTGACATCCTTCAGAACGGCCTCTGCCCAAAAATGGAGGCGATTCAGGGGCTCAGGTCACTGCCTACTCCAAGAAGAGGGGGGCGGTCGGCGACTTTAAGAACGTCGGACGCGATCGGATGCGCAAGCCAGGCGACGTCGTTCCTCTGGCGTGGGCGTCGGGCGTTAAAAGACGAGATACCGCCGACCAAGGAAGTTTAGGAAGA
Organism: Rhodospirillales bacterium; assembly: GCA_031424895.1. GTDB lineage: Bacteria > Pseudomonadota > Alphaproteobacteria > Acetobacterales > Acetobacteraceae > CAMDGX01. The sequence goes on along the minus strand of JANPIH010000324.1, from coordinate 45,770 downwards.
TGCCAACGATAGAGGCCAAGGTCTTCGCGAGCCATGGAGCCGTCTCCATGGCGACAAGAGCGCTCGTGATGCCGACATCGAGGGCTCCGGCGGCCGCGACGACCAGGATGTAGGCGAAGATCTCCCCCGCCGTATTCCAGCGCGCCTTGTGTCGAAACAGGAGGGCGATGCAGAGGAAATAGTTGACCACGGCGGCAATGACGAAGGCGGACACCGTGGACACCAAAAGGGACACGCCGATCTGGAGGAGACAAAGAAAGATGACTAGATTGATCAGGCCTGCGGTGAAGCCGATAACCAGATATGCGAGAAACTGAATCGGGAGCGGTAACTGGACCGAATTATAGCGAAAGATGCAATACAGTGCGCGCACCCCGTCCCGCCAGCCAATCTTCTTCCCCTCCTCGTAGGTCCGGCCCTCATAGGTGATGCCCATTTCATAGATCCGCAGTTTCTTGTGGGCGATTTTGGCGACTATTTCTGGCTCGAATCCAAATCGGTTCTCCTCGATCTGAATGTCCTGGATGACCTCACGCCTGAAGACCTTGTAGCAGCTCTCCATGTCGGTGAGGTTGAGGTCGGTAAACATGTTGGAAAGCAGCGTAAGAAAGGCGTTCCCGAGGTAATGCCAGAAGTACAGAACGCGATGCGGACCGGAGCCCTTGAACCGGGAACCGATAACCACGTCAGCGCGCCCGTCGCGGAGCGGCTCGACGAGTTTTCGAAGCTCGAGCGGATTGTATTCGAGGTCCGCATCCTGGACGGCTACGAAATCCCCGGTCGCCTCACGGAATCCTGTCCGCAAGGCAGCTCCCTTGCCCTGGTTCCGCGCGTGCTGAAGTACGCGGACTTCAGGGTGGCGCCCCTCCAGTTCCCGCGCGATCGCCAGACTGCGGTCACGCGAACAATCATCGACAATTATGATCTCCAGCGAAAGATCGCCGTCGTGTTGCAGACCTAAGACTCTCTCGATGCAAGACTGAAGTGTCCGCTCCTCGTTGAAGCAGGGTACAATGACGGAGAGGGTGGCTTGTGACGTAGAGATGGTCCCGGACTCGGTCATGATGGCTCCCTTCTATAGGTACTGGACGAGCCACTCAAGCCGTTCTGTCTGCAATCGCTCCCATGATGCACACATTTTCCTTCCCCGCGACCCTTCAGCCCGCCGCCATTGCTGCCCCCCGTTCGCTGCACGCTCGATGGCTGCAGCAGCCTAATGCCTCGGATATGGTGCCCACGGCATCGCCGATTCGCGCGGGGAGCACCCTTCCCGACGACGCCGCTAAGTCCGGTGGGCGCTTGCCCCGACTCGCCTGCCCGCCAGTCGGACCGATCCCCGTTGGTCGGCATCACCTGACGTCGAGCGGGACCACGCCCGCTCCCGTTCCCGCTCCCGCCGGGTGCTGATCCGAAAGACCAGCGCGGTCGCCAATGCGGCCGAGAAGTGAACGGCGGCAAACCATTTGTTCTTTTCGGCCGAGAACTCCCCCGGAAAAGTATAAATGTGGTGGATTGACCCCAGCACGATGAGGCCCCCGAGCGTGATCGCGATCTGCGGCCTCAACCGGTATATATATGGATCGATCCACATCCCGACGAGCAGGAAGACCGGGAACACGGCCAGCGAATTCAGCCGCGCGATGCTGTTGAGTGTCCAATCCGGTCCGCCGAGAAACGGCTGGACGCAGATCGGGGCAATCAAGGCCAGCAATCCGGCCACAATAAACTGGCGATCGCGCTCGCGCGGGATCGTGATCCTGCAGCCAAACAGCAAGGCGAGCGCAAACGCAAAAGGAATTACACCTCGAATCGTAAATTCTGCCAGCCGCACTGCGGAAAAATCGGAATGGATCCAGTACAGGAGCCCCAGGAACGCCATACTCGTCTCGCTGGGAAGGCCCGTGCGCGAGGCGATGTATGATGTGCCAAGGTAAATCAGGATGGGCAGCACAAGGTAACTCAGCGTGAAGACGCTGATGCGCCACCCGCGAGTGTGATTCAGGGCGTACTCAAGCGCGATGATGGCTGGCAAGATAACCAGCGTCGTTTGCCGGCTGAGCGATGCGAGGAGGATGCCGATGAGCAGAATCCATCTGCTCCTGGCGAGCAGGCCGAAGAGACTGGCGGAAAGTCCTGCCAGGAACCCGATATCGTTGATAAAGCCTTTGAACATGAAATAATGGCGAAATACATATGGGTTGAAGAGCACAGCCACCGACACAAGGAAGACCGTCCCTTCGCGCATCCCCAACAGTTCACAGCACCGAATAAAAAACCAGAACGCCAGGGCCAGCAGAAGACTGCCGGCTACCAAGTAGACCGTCGGTATCGAGACTCCCGTGGCGTGGCTTGCCATGCCGAGAATATAAGGCAGGAAGATCCGCTGGGCATGGTGATAGGGCACGGGAACAGTGATCAATCCCGGAGCGGCCTCTGACATCGCAAAATAGGACAAAATATCGCCGGCACCGGTCACGATCTGATCGTGATCGGTCTGATAATTCAATTGGTTTGAGCTGATCGCAACCAGAACGAGTAACGCAAACAAAAGAAAATGCTGCTGCTTGAACTGGAGAAAGCCTATCCTCGACTCGGCCACCGATCTGAACCTCCTTACGTACCAACAGTTCCGTGATACAGCTGCGGGCTAGTCACATCAGTGCATTCTCAAAGGTCCGGTTGAGGTCCTTCGTCACCCGATTTCGAGGAATGGGGGATGTCCCGGTCCCTGCTGAATTTGGTTGGACCGTCACTGCCCGAGTGGAATGGTATGCGCCAGCGCTGCGTTGTTCAAGAGCGGTGTCGACCATGTGCCTTGCGGCATGAACGGCCAGGGCGGCCTTGAGAATCGGCCATCCTATTCTCCGCCGAGCCGGAATCCCCACACCGTTCAAGCGATTGCCCTGCCGGGCCAGTCGGCCTGTCTTGCCTTCGCGACGGGTGGCGCGCAGTCTTCGGCCCATCTGACAGGGGCGCATCTGACGGGCGCCAGCAAGGGGACGGTCCATGGATGCGAACACACAGGCGATGAACGGCGCGGAAGCGCTGGTGCACACGCTGCTGGCCAGCGGGGTGGATACCTGCTTCTCCAACCCCGGTACGTCGGAGATGCATTTCGTGGCGGCGCTGGACCGGATTGCTGGCATGCGGTGCGTGCTGGGGCTGTTCGAGGGCGTGGTGACCGGGGCGGCCGATGGCTATGCCCGCATTGCCGGCAAGCCGGCCGCGACGCTGCTGCATTGCGGGCCTGGTTTGGCGAACGGGCTGGCCAACCTGCACAACGGGCGGCGCGCCAGCACCATGATGGTGAACTGCGTGGGCGACCAGGCGACCTATCACCGGCCGCTCGACGCGCCGTTGACCGCCGATACCGAGGGCTTCGCGCGCGGTGTCTCGGGCTGGGTGCGCACGGCGATGCGGGCCGAGGACGTGGGTAGCGATGCCGCCGTGGCGGCGCAGATGGCGCAGGTTTCGCCCGGGCAGATCGCCACGCTGATCCTGCCGTCCGACACCTGCTGGAACCCTGGCGGGGTGGTTGGCAAACCGCTTCCGGTGCCGCCAGCGCCGATGACCACGCCGCATGCGGTAAAGGTGGCGGCGCAACTGCTGCGCGATGGGCGCAAGACGCTGCTGCTGCTGGGCGGCAATGCATTACGGGCCGGCACGCTGGCCGATGCGGCGCGCATCTGTGCGGCGACAGGGGCGACGATGATGTCCCAGGGCAGCAACGGGCGCATCGAGCGCGGGCGCGGGCGGCATCCGATCAACGGCATCCCCTATCCGGTGGACCAGGCGGTGGCGGCGCTGAAGGATTTCGAGACGATCATCCTGGTCGGCACCATCAAGCCGGTGGTGTTCTTCGCCTATCCGAACAAGCCCGGCTCGCCAGTGCGCCCGGACGCCACGGTGCATCCGCTGAGCCGGCCGGAGCACGACCAGGCGCGGGCGCTTGCCGCCCTGGCCGAGGAACTCGGCAACCCGGCTTCGGTGGCAGCACCTTCCTACGGGACCGTGGAACTGGCGAAGGGCGCGATCAGCAGCGAAAGCTTCGCGCAGTCGTTGACCGCGATGATGCCGGAGCAGGCGATCATCGTAAACGAGGCCGTTACCTTCGGCCGCGCCTTCGTCGGCGCCACGCATGGGGCGGCGCAGCATGACTGGCTTTCCGTGACCGGCGGGGCGATCGGCGGCGGCATGCCGATTTCCACCGGGGCGGCGGTGGCGGCACCCGGGCGGCGGGTGATCAACCTGCAGGCCGATGGGTCGGCGATGTACACGATCCAGTCGCTGTGGACGCAGGCGCGGGAGCGCCTGGATGTGACGACGGTGATCTTCAACAATCGCAAGTATCAGATCCTGATCGGTGAACTGGCCAATGTGGGCGCCAACCCGGGCCGCACGGCGATGGACATGATGGACCTGAGCAATCCCGATATCGACTTCGTCAAGATCGCCGGCGGCATGGGGGTGGAAGCGGCGCGGGCGGAGACGATGGAGCAGTTCAACGATCTGTTCGCACAGTCGCTGAACCGCTCGGGGCCGTTCCTGATCGATCTCAAGACGGCTTGAGGGAAAAGGCCGGGCTCTGCCCGGGCCCGCCAGGGGGCCGAGCCCCCTGGACCCTCTCGCCTCAAGGAATGTTATTTAATCGTAACAAAATGGGTTGTGATTGGGGGCCCTCCGCCAGGAGGTCTTTTTTATGCGCTTTTCGCGGCATGGGGCGGGACAGGGGGCGCGGCAGGGGGGGGCGCGCGGGCGGGTTTGCGGCGGACGGAGATGGGACGCAATGCGGGCGTGCGGCGCATGCCGCGGTTCGGGAAGCAGCGTAGAATCCAATCGCCGACCAGGCCGAGGGCAATGGCGGGGGCGTGGGCAGGGGCGTCGGGGGCGAAGGCGGCCAGGAAGGTGGGGGGGAGGGCGTCGCCGCGCGCGAGACGGCGCTGGTGGCCGGCGGGCAGGCGGACGCGAAATGACAGGAACAGCGTCTCCAGCATGGCGAGCAGCCAAGCGCGCACGAACGAGCCGTTGGGGGCGCTCGGTCGGTCTGGCTGGGTCGCCTGGGAGGAGGGGATTTCTGACATGAAGGGATTATATCTAACTGTTCAGGCCGAAGGAAAGAGATTTCTGCGCCTTTGGCGGAGTTATTTTTCGAGGCGGCTGCACGGAAAATGAACGGATTCCAAAGGCTTGGCCTTTGGTGGGGTCCACCGCGGCGCGGCTTGCGCCGCGACGAGCAAGGCCCCTGGGCTTCTTAATCCTTGTTAGCGACGCGACAGAGGCGTCGGGAAGCGAGAGGTGATGGCGGTGTAGAACAGCCAGAGGCCGAGGCCGAAGCTGAGGCCGATCGACAGGCCGCGCAGCCAGGCCATCAGTTGCCAGCCGCCGGCGATCGGGGTGCCGCGGATGGAGGCGATGACGAACAAGCCGACCAGGGTGGTGGCGACGCCGGTCATCAGGGCGAGGGGCAGGGTGCCGATGCGCACTCGCCCGGCCAGGAAGCCGAAGACGGCACCGTAGAGGCCACCCCAGAAGCATTGGTTGACCAGCGTGGGCAGGCCGAACGCGCGGGGGTTGGCGGCGAGGTTCCACACCAGGGCGGTGCGCGGAATGCCGAACAGGCCGGTTTCGCGCAGCAGCAGGATCATGCCCTGGTGGAAGACGAGGACGCTGAGCACCGCGGCGATGAAACCGATGGCGACACGCTGGGCTGTGGTCATGGTGGCGGCTCCGCTATGTTTCGTCATGCCACCTTGCCGCATGGCGCGATTCCACACCACCGCACGTTTCCGCTAAGGGAAGGGCGTGGGCGGCGCGGCCGGCAGCGGAGGATGCTTTTGGGCGAGGTGAGCGGCGAGGACATCGAGCGGCTGGCCAACCGGATGGCCATGCTGGTTTCGGACGACGGCGAGGCGGACAATGCCGGCCGCGCCGTGGGCCAGCTGGCGCGCCGGCTGGGCCTGTCCGGCGGCGACCTCAAGGCGATCGTGCTGTCGGGCGCGGGGAAGGGGTTCCAGCCGGGGAGTTCGCCGGGCTTGCTGCGCCTGGAGCAGGAGGTCGATGCGCTGCGCCGCGAGGTGCGCGAGGCGCGCGAGGCGGCCCGGGCGGCGCAGCAGGACCGCGATGACCTGGTGGCCGAGAATGGCGCGATGCGGGTGGCGATGTATCGCCATCGGGCGGGGTCGCGCCTGCGCCGGTTGCTGCTGGGGCTGGGGGCGATCGGGGTGGCGGTGGTGGCGGCCGGGGTGGTGGCGCTGGGTCCAGAGATGGCGCCACCGTTGCCGCCGCCGTTACCCGTGCCGGCCCCGGCGCCGGTGCTGCGCGGCGACGGGATGGCGCCGGCCACGCGCCTTGCCGTGGTGCGGGGCGCCGGGGCGGTGCTGTTCCGCGAGCCGGACCGGAATTCGCAGGTGGTGGCGCGCGTGACGCCGGGCACAAGGCTGCTGGTGCAGCGCATGGAGTGGCGCAGCCTGATGCAGTGGGTGCAGGTGGAGGTGGAGGGGCGCGTGGGTTACGTGGTGACGACGGAGGTTGAGATTTTCTGAGGCAAGGAAGAATCTTCTTTTTCTGAAGAAAAAGAAGCAAAAAGACTTTCGTTCATTCGCATCGGTGTCTCCCCGGAATCACCGTGCAAATGGATAGAAGTTTTTTGGTTCTTTTTTTCAAAAAAGAACTTCTTTTCTTTCGTCGCTCACTGCCGCCGGCTGCTCGTCCTTCAGCGCGACGCCGGTGAGACGCAGGCGGCGCATGGCGGCGATGAGCCACAGGAGCTTGGCGGCGGCGCTTTCGATGGGCAGGCCTTCGGGGCGGATGTTGGAGATGCAGTTGCGTTCGGCGTCGGTGCGGCCGGGGCGGGGGTTCCAGGTGAGGTAGAGGCCGAGGCTGTCGGGGGTGGACAGGCCTGGGCGTTCGCCGATGAGGACGGCGACGGCATCGGCGCCGAGGGCCTTGCCCACTTCGTCGCCGAGGGCGACGCGGCCCTGGCGGGCGATCACGATGGGGCAGCGGCCGAGGCTGGGTGTGATGGCGGCAAGGAGGGGGGCGGCGTGGCGCTGTACGGCGGTGGCGGAGAGGCCGTCGGCGACCAGGAAGGCCAGGGCGGGGGCGGTGCGGGGGAGGCGCTCGGCTTCGCCGGGGGCGAGGCGGCGGCCGAGGTCGGGGCGCAGCAGGTAGGTTCGGCGGTCCGGGCAGGCGCTTTGGACGAGGGTGCTGCGAAGGTGGGCGGCGGCGAGGTCGGCAGCGAACTTGTCGGTGTCGAGTTCGGCGTGGACGGCGTCGCGGGCGGCGGCGTGGGCGGCTTGAAAGGCGAGATGGGCGGTGGTGGGCAGGCCGTTGCCGGCGCGGCCGAGGGCGACGCGGGCGGGGGTGAAGCGGCGCAGGTCTTGCCACAGCATTGGTGTGGTGGGGGTGGGGGGTGTGCTCATCAGGCGAGGCCGATCAGGGCGGGGGCCATGAGGGCGGGGATGCGGTCTGGCGTGGTGGTGGCCAGGCCCATGCTGGCGAGCCAGACTTCGAACTCCGGGGCGGGGCGGAGGTTGAGGGTGGAGCGGAGGTAGAGGGCGTCGTGGAAGGAGGTGCTCTGGTAGGAGAGCATGACGTCGTCCGCACCCGGGACGCCCATGATGTAGGTGACGCCGGCGGCGCCGAGGAGGGTGAGCAGGGCGTCCATGTCGTCCTGGTCGGCTTCGGCGTGGTTGGTGTAGCAGACATCGACGCCCATCGGTAGGCCGAGGAGCTTGCCGCAGAGATGGTCTTCCAGGCCGGCGCGGATGATCTGCTTTCCGTTGAAGAGGTATTCGGGGCCGATGAAGCCGACGACGGAGTTGACCAGGAGAGGCGAAAAGCGGCGGGCGACGGCATAGGCGCGGGCTTCGACGGTTTGCTGGTCGACGTTGTGGTGGGCGTTGGCGGACAGCGCGCTGCCTTGGCCGGTTTCGAAATACATGACGTTCTGGCCGACTGTACCGCGGTTGAGGGAGAGGGCGGCGGCGTTGGCCTCGGCGAGGAGGGAAAGGTTGATGCCGAAGCTGGTGTTGGTGGCTTCGGTGCCGCCGATGGACTGGAAGACGAGGTCGACGGGGGCGCCGGCTTCGATGCAGCGTAGGGTGGTGGTGACGTGGGCGAGGACGCAGGTTTGGGTGGGGATGGCGTAGCGGTTGCGGACCTGGTCGAGCATGTGCAGCAGGGTGGCGGTGGCGGCGACGCTGTCGGTGGCGGGGTTGACGCCGATGACGGCGTCGCCGGCGCCCAGCAGGAGGCCGTCCAGCGTGGAGGCGGCGACGCCGCGCGGGTCGTCGACGGGGTGGTTGGGTTGCAGGCGGACGGAGAGGCGGCCGGGGAGGCCGATGGTGTTGCGGAAGGCGGTGGTGACGCGGCATTTTCCCGCAATTGCGACGAGGTCCTGGAGGCGGCAGATTTTTGAGACGGCGGCGGTGATTTCGGGGGTGAGGCCGGGGCGGATTGCGGCGAGGGAGGCGGGAGTGGCTTCGGCGAGAAGCCAGTCACGGAAGCTGCCGACGGTGTGGTGGGCGATCGGGGCGAAGGCCTGTAGATCGTGGGTGTCGATGATGAGGCGGGTGATTTCGTCGGCTTCGTAGGGGATGACGGCTTCGTTGAGGAAGTGGCGGAGGGGGAGGTCGGCGAGGGCCAGTTGGGCGGCGACGCGTTCGCTGGCGGAGGTTGCGGCGAGGCCGGCCAGGACGTCGCCGGAGCGCAGGGGGGTGGCGCGGGCGAGCAGGGTGCGCAGGTCCGCGAAGGTGTAGCTTGTGCCGTTGACGGTTGCTGCATGGGGGGCGGCGTGGGGCAAGGCGGGCTCCTGCGCTGGGGGCGCGGCAGAACAGATGGGGCAGGATAGGCGGGGCGGGCGGGGGGAGGGCAAGCCTTCGTCAGCGCCGCCGTTGGCGCCGGCGCAGGAAGATGGCCAGCGCGACGAGGCCGGCGACGAGGGCAAGGGCGATGGCGGCTTCCACGACGTGGTTGCGCCACCAGTAGGTGCGGGTGGCGTGCGACAGGCGTGGGGTGCGGGGGGCGTCGGCGGAGATGGTGGCGGCGAGGCGGCTGCCGGGTGCGAGGTGGGCGACGGAGGGGAAGTCGACGGTGTCGACGCCTTCGACGCCGGCTTGGTGGCTGGGCGGGGTGTAGCGCAGCCGGACGTGGGCGATGGGGACGGCGTAGTCGTGGGGGCGGCGGCTGAGGAGGGAGCGGCCGCGGCGGTCGATGGTGATCGAGAGCACTTCGGCCTGGACGGGGATGGCGGCGCCGGTGCCCCAGCGCGGGCGGGCGAGCCAGGGCAGCAGCGGGGCGTCGGTTATCCAGGCCCATTCGAGCAGGCCGAGCGGGCGCAGCACGTGGAGCATGACGGCCTGGCCGGGGCGGGCGGCGTCGTGGCTGGCTTCGTCGAGGCGGATTTCGACCTGGCGCAGGACGCCCTCGGGGAGGAGGCCCTGGGGGAGGAGGCCCTGGGGGAGGACGCCCTGGGGGAGGACGCCCTGACCTGGGGCGGTGCGGCAGATGCGGTCGGCTTCGCCCGGGACTTCGCCGATGGCGGCGAGCACCGCGGGGTCGGGCAGGGTGGCGGCGCCGAGGCCGGGCGCGCCGGGGCCGTGGTAGCAGACGATGGCGCCGAAGCGATGCTTTGGGTTGTAGTGGCTGCTGCGCAGGCCGGTGGCGCGGACGTTTTCCAGCCGCAGGGACTCGCGCGTGGCGGCGAGCACGCCTGGCACCTGTTCCCCCCATAATTCGGCGGCGGCGCGCGGACCCTCCGCCATCGCGGCGATCAGGGCGAGGACGAGGACGAAGAGTGCGGCGATGCGCCAGCGCCGGGCGATCAGCAGGAGCAAGGCGGCCAGGGCGGCGGCCAGGGCGAATGCGACGAAGAGGAAGGCAGTCATCCCGGCTCCGGGTCGTTTGGGTTCAGTGTGTCACAACGACGCGATGCTGCAATGCAGCCGGTGGCGGGTTGCTGGGGTGGGGAGGGCGAGAAAGCGCTGGACTTGGGCGCCGAGGGAGCGTAATGCGCCCCTCTCTGGAACGCGGGAGACATCCGGGCGAATTTGTGCGCCCTGGTTGTCGTGTGCACCGCGGTCCCCTAACCCCCCTGCCCCAGGTTAAGTGACCTTTGGGACAGGCGACAGGAGCCAAGGGATCATGGCGAAGAAGATTGTCGGCTACATCAAGCTGCAGATTCCGGCCGGCAAGGCCAATCCTTCGCCACCGGTGGGCCCGGCGCTGGGCCAGCGCGGTCTCAACATCATGTCGTTCGTGAAGGAATTCAACGCCCTGACGGCGCAGATGGAGCCCGGCATGCCAGTTCCGGTGGTTATCACCGCGTTCGGCGACCGCACGTTCACTTTCATCACCAAGACGCCGCCGAACACCTACTTCCTGAAGAAGGCTGCCGGCATTCAGAAGGGCACGACGACGCCGGGCAAGGGCGCGCCGAGCGGGCGGGTGACGATGGAGCAGCTTCGCGAGATCGCGGCGACGAAGATGATCCATATGAATGCGAACGACGTGGACGGCGCCGTGCGCATGCTGATTGGCAGCGCGCGCTCGATGGGTCTTACCGTGGTGGAGGGCTGAGCATCATGGCACATAACAAGCGTCTCGCCGCCGCCCGCAACGCCATCGACGCCACCAAGGCGTATTCGCTCGCCGAGGCGATCGCCACGGTGCAGGCCAATGCGAAGGCGAAGTTTGACGAGACCATCGAGATCAGCATGAACCTGGGCATCGACCCGCGCCATGCCGACCAGATGGTGCGCGGGCTGGTCGGGCTGCCGAACGGCACCGGCAAGACGCTGCGCGTGGGCGTGTTCGCGCGCGGTGCGAAGGCCGAGGAGGCGCTGGCCGCCGGGGCTGACGTGGTGGGCGCGGACGACCTGGCCGAGAAAATCCAGGCTGGCGACATCCAGTTCGACCGCTGCATCGCCACGCCCGACATGATGGGCCTGGTGGGTCGGCTCGGCAAGATTCTGGGCCCGCGCGGCCTCATGCCGAACCCGCGCCTGGGGACGGTGACGATGGATGTGAAGGGCGCGATCACCGCCGCCAAGGCCGGGCAGGTGGAGTTCCGCGCCGAGAAGGCCGGCATCGTGCATGCCGGCATCGGCAAGGCTTCGTTCCCGGCCGACAAGTTGCTGGAGAACGCGCGGGCCTTCGCCGATGCCATCGTCAAGGCCAAGCCGACCGGCGCCAAGGGCACCTATGTGCAGAAGGTCGCGGTCAGCTCCACGATGGGGCCGGGCGTGCGCGTGGACGTGAGCACGCTGGCCTAGGAATTGAATGTGCGGGCGATAAGCGCCGCGGGCCTTCGGCCTGGGGCGATCGCACGCTGAACGAGATACGCCGCCGGCCTTCGGGTTGGCGGCGGGCAGGGGGCGGGAGCCCCCGAACCTGTCCGAGACCGCACGTTGCCTTTCGCTTTCCTTGGGAAAGCAAGGCATTAAGGGGCCTAAGGCCCGCGCGCGGGAGACGGGGATGCCAAGGATTTGCAGGCCTTGCGCCTGCTGGTTCCTGGCGGTTCCGACTCACTGGCGGAGGCTTCGGCCGCTGTCGGGGACAGGCGAACCGGGCTGGTCCGGGCGCCTGGATGTCATTTTCGCCGTTGCCGCCCGATGGGCGGTGGGCAAGGTGGTTGGTGTTCGTGCTGGCCCATAGGGCAACCCGGTCGGGAGCGGTCCATACGCTTTCGGCCACCGACGGAGACGGGATTTGGACCGTACGGAGAAGCACGCGTTCGTCGCCTCGTTGGCGGCGGTGTTCGCCGAGACGTCCATGGTCGTGGTCACCCAGAACAACGGGATGACCGTGGCCGATGTGACGAATTTGCGCCGCCGCATGCGCGAAGCCGGGGCAACCTACAAGGTTGCGAAGAACCGGCTGGCCGTCCTCGCCCTGGATGGGACCCGCTTTGACGGCATCTTGCCAATGCTGAAGGGACCGACCGCGCTTGCGTGGTCGCGCGACCCTGTGGCCGTGGCGAAGACTGCTGTCGAGTTCGCCAGAATCAATGACAAGTTCGTGGTGCTCGGTGGAGCGCTTGGGACCCAGATGCTCGATGCGTCCGGGATCAAGGCGCTGTCCGAGTTGCCGTCGCTGGATGCGCTGCGCGCCAAGATCCTGGGGCTTCTCAATGCCCCGGCGACCAAGATCGCGGGTATTCTCCAGGCGCCGGGCGGACAGTTGGCACGGGTTTTGGCGGCCTATGCCCAGAAGGACGAAGCGGCGACGGACGAGGAGGCGGCCTGACCGGCTGCGCCGACATGAGTGGCAAGCCACCGTCCCGCTGGGATCGTGGGGCTTGCTTGGAACCGACCAGAGACTAAGTTAAAGGAATACACCGATGGCCGAACTTGCAAACCTAGTGGAGCAGCTGTCCAGCCTGACCGTGCTGGAGGCCGCCGAACTGTCGAAGATGCTGGAGGAGAAGTGGGGCGTGTCTGCCGCCGCGCCGGTGGCGGCCGCTGCCGCTGCCCCGGCCGCCGCCGCTGCCGCCCCGGTTGAGGAGCAGACCGAGTTCACCGTGATCCTCGCCACCGCGGGCGACAAGAAGATCAACGTGATCAAGGAGATCCGCACCATCACCGGCCTGGGCCTGAAGGAGGCCAAGGATCTGGTCGAGGGCGCGCCCAAGACCGTGAAGGAAGCCGTGAACAAGGACGAGGCTGCGAAGATCAAGAAGGTGCTGGAAGAGGCTGGCGCGACTGTCGAGATCAAGTGAGTTCCGCGCGGCAGCGATGCCGCGCACCTGCGCTGATCGGGCGGAGGCCATCCCCGGAAGGGGGTTGGTCTCCGTCCCAATCGGCGTTGCCTCTATCGAAGTTTGCGGCGACGACCACCTGACGGCGGCACTTCCCACACGGGGAAGCGAGCCGGGACCACCGACTGACCCATTGTTCAGGACACGGGCATGAACGCGATCACTGGTTCGTTTACCGGCAAGAAGCGCATTCGCAAAAGCTTCGGGCGTATCCCCGAACTGGCGCAGATGCCCAACCTGATCGATGTGCAGCGCGCCAGCTACGAGGCGTTTCTGCAAATGACGACCCCGCCGGACAGCCGGACCAACACGGGCCTGCAGGAAGTCTTCAAGTCGGTTTTCCCGATCGATGACTTCGCCGGCCGTGGGCGGCTGGAGTTCGTCCATTACGAGCTGGAAGAGCCGAAATACGACGTTGAGGAGTGCATCCAGCGCGGCATGACCTATGCCGCCCCGTTGAAGGTGATCCTGCGCCTGATCGTATGGGACCTCGACGAGGACACCGGTGCGCGCTCGATCCGGGACATCAAGGAGCAGCCGGTCTACATGGGCGACATGCCGCTCATGACCGACAACGGCACCTTCATCATCAACGGCACCGAGCGCGTCATCGTCAGCCAGATGCACCGTTCGCCGGGCGTGTTCTTCGACCACGACAAGGGCAAGACGCACAGCAGCGGTAAGTATCTGTTCTCGGCCAGGGTGATCCCCTATCGCGGCTCGTGGCTGGACTTCGAGTTCGACAGCAAGGACCTCGTGTTCGTCCGCATCGACCGCAAGCGGAAGCTGCCGGTGACGACGCTGCTGTATGCACTGGAATCCGCCAACACCGAGAAGCTGCGCGAAGCCCGCGTGGCCAAGGGCGAGGAGATGGAGCCGGGCGAGATCCGCGGCATGGATGCCGAGGAGATTCTTAACGTCTTCTACAACCAGGTGATCTTTACCCGCACCAGCAAGGGCTGGGCGCGGCCGTTCGACCCCGATGCGTTCCGCGGCATCAAGCTGTTGGAGCCGCTGGTCGATGCCGATACCGGCGAGGTAGTGGCCGAGGCCGAGGCCAAGCTGACATCGAAGCAGGGGCGCAAGATCGCCGAGACGACGCGCGTGGTGCTGGTCGGGCGCGCGGACCTGCTTGGCCGCTATGTGGCCGAGGACTTGGTGAACGTCGAGACCGGCGAGATTTTTGCCGAGGCGGGCGAGGAGTTGGCCGAGGCGAAGCTCGCCGCACTTGAGGACCGTGGCATCGACACGCTGCCGACGCTGGCCGTGGACCAGAGCAACGGGCCCTGGCTGCGTAACACGCTGGTGGTGGACAAGAACGGCAACCGCGACGATGCGCTGATCGACATCTACCGCGTGATGCGCCCGGGCGAGCCGCCGACGCCGGACACCGCCGAGGCGCTGTTCCGCGGGTTGTTCTTCGACGCCGACCGCTACGACCTTTCGGCCGTCGGGCGCGTGAAGATGAACATGCGCCTGGGGCTGACCGACGTGGCCGATACGGTGCGGGTGCTGCGCAAGCAGGATGTTCTGCGGACCGTGAAGATCCTGTGCGAGCTGAAGGACGGGCGCGGGCAGATCGACGACATCGACAACCTCGGCAATCGCCGCGTGCGTTCGGTTGGCGAGCTGATGGAGAACCAGTACCGCGTTGGGCTGCTGCGCATGGAGCGGGCGATTCGCGAGCGCATGGGCAGCGTGGATATCGACACCGTGATGCCGCACGACCTGATCAACGCGAAGCCCGCGGCGGCCGCGGTGCGGGAATTCTTTGGTTCGTCGCAGCTGTCGCAGTTCATGGACCAGACCAACCCGTTGTCGGAAGTGACGCACAAGCGTCGTTTGTCCGCGCTTGGGCCGGGCGGCCTGACCCGCGAGCGTGCCGGCTTCGAGGTGCGTGACGTGCATCCGACGCATTACGGCCGCATCTGCCCGATCGAGACGCCGGAGGGGCCGAACATCGGCCTGATCAACTCGCTGGCGACCTACGCCAAGGTCAACAAGTATGGCTTCATCGAGACGCCGTACATGCTGGTCAAGGACGGCGTGGTGCAGCGCGATCCGAAATACCTTTCCGCGATGGAGGAGGAGAAGCTCGTCGTCGCCCAGGCCGATGCGGAGATGAGTGCCGACGGCACGCTGACGTCTGAGCTGGTGTCGGTACGCAAGCAGGGCGATTTCCGGCTGGTGAAGCCCGAGGACGTGACGGCGATCGACGTGTCGCCGAAGCAGCTGGTTTCTGTCGCCGCGGCGCTGATCCCGTTCCTGGAGAACGACGACGCCAACCGCGCGCTGATGGGATCGAACATGCAGCGCCAGGCGGTGCCGCTGATCCGCGCTGATGCCCCTCTCGTGGGCACAGGGATGGAGGCGGCGGTGGCGCGTGACTCGGGAGCGACCATCATCGCCAGGCGCCCGGGCGTGATCGACCAGATTGACGGCGCGCGCATTGTTGTCCGCGCAACGGCGGAGGATGGCACCACCAAAGGGGTGGACATCTATCGCTTGCGAAAATTCATGCGGTCCAACCAGTCGACCTGCATCAACCAGCGTCCGCTGGTGCGCGTGGGCGATCGGGTGGCGGAGGGCGACATCATCGCCGACGGCCCCTCGACCGAACTGGGCGAGCTGGCGCTGGGGCGCAACGTGCTAGTCGCGTTCATGCCCTGGAATGGCTACAACTTCGAGGACTCGATCCTCATCAGCGAGCGCATCGCGCGCGACGACGTGTTCACCTCGATCCATATCGAGGAGTTCGAGGTCATGGCGCGCGATACCAAGCTGGGCCAGGAGGAGATCACGCGGGATATCCCGAACGTCGGCGAGGAAGCGCTCAAGAACCTCGACGAGGCTGGCATCGTCTATATCGGCGCCGAGGTGAACCCGGGCGACATCCTGGTGGGCAAGGTGACGCCCAAGGGCGAGAGCCCGATGACGCCGGAGGAGAAGCTGCTGCGCGCCATCTTCGGCGAGAAGGCGTCGGACGTGCGCGACACCTCGCTGAAGCTGCCGCCGGGCGTTTCGGGCACGATCGTGGATGTGCGGGTGTTCAGCCGCCGCGGCGTGGACAAGGACGAGCGCGCCATGGCGATCGAGCGTTCGGAGATCGAGCGCCTGGCCAAGGACCGCGACGACGAGAAGGCGATCCAGGAGCGGTCGTTCCTAAACCGCCTGCGCGAGAAGCTGCTGGGCGGCAAGGCCAGCGGCGGGTTCAAGGGCATCAAGGCCGGTACTGTGGTCACCGAGGAGGTGCTCGCCGAGCATGTTCGCGGTTCCTGGCGTCACATTGGCGTGCAGGACGACGCGGTGATGGCCGAGATCGAGGTGCTGAAGCGCGAATACGACGCCGCCGTGGCCCGGTTGCAGGCGCGCTTCGACAGCAAGGTGGAGAAGCTGCAGCGCGGCGACGAGCTGCCGCCGGGCGTGATGAAGATGGTCAAGGTGTTCGTCGCGGTGAAGCGCAAGCTGCAGCCGGGCGACAAGATGGCCGGCCGCCACGGCAACAAGGGCGTGTGCTCGCGCGTGGTGCCGGTGGAGGACATGCCGTTCCTCGAGGACGGCACGTCGGTTGACATCGTGCTGAACCCGCTGGGCGTGCCGAGCCGCATGAACGTGGGCCAGATCCTGGAGACGCACCTGGGTTGGGCCTGCGCCACGCTGGGCAAGCAGGTGGGCGAGCTGGTGGAGGAGTACCGTCGCACTGGCCATGCGCGTGACGAGCTGCTGGCGCGGTTGAAGGACATTTATGGCGACAAGGTTTATGCCGACCAGATTGCCGGCATGACCGATGCGCAGCTGATGGAACTGTCCGACAACCTCAAGAAAGGCATCCCGATCGCCACCCCGGTGTTCGACGGGGCGCGGATGGACGACATCGAGGGGATGCTGACCAAGGCGGGCCTGGCGACCTCCGGCCAGGTGATCCTGACCGACGGGCGCACGGGCGAGCCGTTCGAGCGCAAGGTGACGGTGGGCATCATCTACATGCTCAAGCTGCATCACCTGGTCGACGACAAGATCCATGCCCGCTCGATCGGCCCGTACTCGCTGGTTACCCAGCAGCCGCTGGGCGGCAAGGCGCAGTTCGGCGGACAGCGCTTCGGCGAAATGGAGGTCTGGGCGCTGGAGGCGTATGGCGCCGCCTATACGCTGCAGGAAATGCTGACGGTGAAGTCCGACGACGTGTCGGGCCGCACCAAGGTCTATGAGGCGATCGTGCGCGAGCAGGATACGTTCGAGGCGGGTATTCCGGAGAGCTTCAACGTTCTGGTCAAGGAGCTGAAGTCGCTCGGCCTGAACGTGGATCTGGACATGGGGCCGACCTGATTGGGGGCCAACCTGAATGGGGCCGGTCCCAGGACCGGTCCGATCCGCCTGGACGTGCCTGCCCACGCCATTATGAGGGTGCCCGCATGAACGAGCTGATGAAGATCCTGGGCCAGACGGGTCAGACGCAGACCTTCGACCAGATCAAGATCCAGATGGCCTCGCCGGAGCAGATCCGCTCCTGGTCGTATGGCGAGATCAAGAAGCCGGAGACGATCAACTACCGCACGTTCAAGCCGGAGCGGGACGGGCTGTTCTGCGCGCGCATCTTCGGGCCGATCAAGGACTACGAGTGCCTGTGCGGCAAGTACAAGCGGATGAAGTTCCGCGGCATCATCTGCGAGAAGTGCGGCGTGGAGGTGACGCTGGCGAAGGTGCGGCGCGAGCGGATGGGGCATATCGAGCTGGCCTCGCCGGTTGCCCATATCTGGTTCCTGAAGTCGCTCCCGTCGCGCATCGGCCTGATGGTCGACCTGACGCTGAAGGAACTGGAGAAGATCCTGTATTTCGAGAGCTACGTGGTGCTGGAGCCCGGCACCACGGACCTCAAGGTGCACCAGTTGCTGACCGAAGATCAGCTGATGGCCAAGCAGGACGAGTTCGGCGACGACGCGTTCCAGGCCGGCATCGGCGCGGAGGCGATCAAGACCATCCTGCATGTGATCAACGCCGACGCCGAGAAGGTGCAGCTGCGCGCCGAGCTGAAGGAAACCACCAGCGAGGCCAAGCGCAAGAAGCTGGTCAAGCGGCTGAAGCTGATCGAGGCTTTCTCCGAGTCCGGCGCCAAGCCCGAGTGGATGATCCTCGATGTTGTTCCGGTGATTCCGCCGGAGCTGCGTCCTCTTGTCCCGTTGGATGGGGGACGTTTCGCGACCAGCGATCTCAACGACCTTTATCGCCGCGTCATCAACCGCAACAACCGCCTCAAGCGGCTGATCGAGCTGCGCGCGCCGGACATCATCGTGCGCAACGAGAAGCGCATGCTGCAGGAATCGGTCGACGCGCTGTTCGACAACGGTCGCCGTGGCCGCGCCATCACGGGGGCCAACAAGCGCCCGCTGAAGTCGCTGTCGGACATGTTGAAGGGCAAACAGGGCCGCTTCCGCCAGAACCTGCTGGGCAAGCGCGTCGACTACTCGGGCCGCTCAGTGATTGTGGTCGGCCCGGAGCTGAAGCTGCACCAGTGCGGGCTGCCGAAGAAGATGGCGCTCGAGCTGTTCAAGCCGTTCATCTACTCCAAGCTGGAGAAGTACGGCCATGCCACGACCATCAAGGCCGCGAAGCGGATGGTGGAGAAGGAACGGCCGGAGGTGTGGGACATCCTCGAGGAGGTGATCCGCGAGCATCCCGTGATGCTGAACCGCGCACCCACGCTGCACCGCCTCGGCATCCAGGCATTCGAGCCGGTGCTGATCGAGGGCAAGGCGATCCAGCTGCATCCGCTGGTTTGCACCGCTTTCAACGCGGATTTCGACGGCGACCAGATGGCCGTGCATGTGCCGCTGAGCCTCGAGGCGCAGCTGGAAGCCCGCGTGCTGATGATGTCGACCAACAACATCCTGAGCCCCGCCAACGGCAAGCCGATCATCGTGCCGAGCCAGGACATCGTGCTCGGAATTTACTACCTCAGCATCGAGACGCCGGAATTCCGCGCCTCCGACGAGACCAAGGCGCCGGCGTTCGGCACCATCGGCGAGATCGAGCATGCGCTGCATGCCAAGGTGATCAAGCTGCACGACAAGATCCGCGCGCGCTTCGAGACCGTGGACGCCGCGGGCAACGCCGTTCGCCAGACCGTGTACACCACGGCCGGGCGCATGATGATCGCGCAGGTGCTGCCAAAGAGCGCGTTGATCCCGTTCACGCTGATCAACCGCCAGCTGACCAAGAAGAACGTGTCTGATGTGATTGACGCGGTTTATCGCCATTGCGGACAGAAGGAGTGCGTGATCTTCGCCGACCGGCTGA
This sequence comes from Rhodospirillales bacterium, assembly GCA_031424895.1. Taxonomy (GTDB): domain Bacteria; phylum Pseudomonadota; class Alphaproteobacteria; order Acetobacterales; family Acetobacteraceae; genus CAMDGX01. The sequence goes on along the minus strand of JANPIH010000324.1, from coordinate 26,719 downwards.
TGGGCCTTGGCTTCGGGCAGGCAGCCAAGGCCGGCATCTCGTTCGGCAAGGACGATATGATCATCCCTGACAGCAAGAAGGCGATGATCGAGAAGACACAGACCGAAGTGAAGGAGTTCGAGCAGCAGTATCAGGACGGCCTGATCACCGCTGGCGAGCGCTACAACAAGGTGGTCGACGCTTGGTCGCGCTGCACCGACGAAGTGGCGACCGCGATGATGAAGGAGATCAAGCGGCAGGAGATCGGCTATCCCACCAACGCGGTGTGGATGATGTCGGATTCCGGCGCGCGCGGGTCGCCGGCGCAGATGCGGCAGCTGGCCGGCATGCGCGGCCTGATGGCCAAGCCTTCGGGCGAGATCATCGAGCAGCCGATCATCGCCAACTTCAAGGAAGGCCTGTCGGTTCTCGAATATTTCAACTCCACCCATGGTGCCCGCAAGGGCCTGGCCGATACCGCGCTCAAGACGGCCAACTCCGGCTATCTCACTCGCCGCCTGGTCGACGTGGCGCAGGATTGCATCATCGTCGAGGTGGATTGCGGCACTGAGCGCGGCCTGACGGTGAAGCCGGTGATGGATGGCGGCGAAGTCGTGGCCAGCCTGTCCGAGCGCACCCTGGGCCGCACCACGGCCGAGGACGTGGTTGACCCGGTGACCAACGAGATCCTGCTGCCGGCCAACATGCTGATCGAGGAGGAGGACGCCGAGCGCATCGAAAAGGCCGGCGTGGAGCAGGTGAAGATCCGCTCGGTGCTGACCTGCGAGGCCAAGGTTGGCGTCTGCGCGCATTGCTACGGGCGCGATCTGGCGCGCGGCACGCCGGTGAACATCGGCGAGGCCGTGGGCGTGATCGCGGCGCAGTCGATCGGCGAGCCGGGCACACAGCTGACCATGCGCACCTTCCACATTGGCGGTGCCGCCCAGCGCGGTGCCGAGGTGAGCAGCGTGGAGGCCAGCCATGACGGCGTGGTTGCCATCCGCAACCGCAACGTGGTCATCAACTCGTCCAACGTGCCCGTGGTGATGAGCCGCAACTGCGAGATGGTGCTGGCCGACGACAAGGGCCGTGAGCGCGCCCGCTTCCGCGTTCCTTACGGCTCGCGCCTGCTGGTGGATGAGGGGGCAACGGTGCTGCGCCTGCAGAAGCTGGCCGAATGGGACCCGTATACCCTGCCGATCATCACCGAGCGCAACGGCAAGCTGGAATACCTCGACCTGCTCGAGGGCGTCACGCTGGTCGAGCGCATGGACGAGGTGACGGGCCTGACCTCCAAGGTGGTCGTCGACTACAAGCAGAATGCCCGCGGCGTTGACCTGCGCCCACGGCTTCAGCTGAAGGACGACCGCGGCGAGGTGATCAAGCTGCCGAACGGGGCCGATGCACGTTACTTCCTCAGCCCCGACTCGATTCTCTCGGTTGAGAACGGCGCGCAGGTGGCCGCCGGCGACGTGCTGGCGCGCATTCCGCGCGAGGGCAGCAAGACGCGCGACATCACCGGCGGTCTGCCCCGCGTGGCCGAGCTGTTCGAGGCCCGCCGCCCGAAGGATCACGCGATCATCGCGGAAATTGACGGGCGCGTGGAGTTCGGCAAGGACTACAAGGCCAAGCGCCGTGTGATCGTGAAGAACGACGAGACCAGCGAGGAAAGCGAATACCTGATCCCGAAGGGCAAGCACGTTTCGGTTCAGGAGGGGGACTTTGTCCGCCGGGGCGACCCGTTGGTCGACGGGCCGCGCGTGCCGCACGACATCCTCAAGGTGCTCGGCGTGGAGGCGTTGTCGGACTATCTCGTCAACGAGATCCAGGACGTCTACCGGCTCCAGGGCGTGAAGATCAACGATAAGCACATCGAGGTGATCGTCCGCCAGATGCTGCAGAAGGTTGAAGTCATGGAGCCGGGCGACACCACCTACCTCACTGGCGAGCAGGTGGACCGCATGGAGTTCGACCAGGAGAACAACAAGCGGATCGCCGAGGGCGAACGCCCGGCGGTCGCCATGCCGGTGCTCCAGGGCATCACCAAGGCCTCGCTGCAGACCCACAGCTTCATCAGCGCGGCCTCCTTCCAGGAGACCACGCGGGTGCTGACCGAGGCGGCCACGGCCGGCAAGGTTGATACGCTGATGGGCCTGAAGGAGAACGTGATCGTGGGCCGCCTCATCCCTGCAGGCACCGGCGCGGTGATGAACCGCCTGCGTGCCATCGCGGCGGGCCGCGACAAGCAGAAGGGCTTGCGCCAGGAGCCGCCGCAGATCACCGGCCAGGCGGCCGAATAGCCGCCACCGCCACGCTGAATCGGCAGCCATCCGGATCCCGGGGGAGGGAAGGGCAACCTTCCCGCCCCCGGTTCATTTGAGGTGCGGGCTGCATTGCGCGCGGCGTGTGTGCGTGCACCCCGGCCCCGCACCGGATGCATGGCGCAAGCCGCGTTTTCCCGGCCTTCCCGAGACCGCACGCTTGACTTGCCTCGCCTCAGCCCGTAGGTATCGCGCCCTTAGCCGGCCCCGCCAAAGGCTCGGTCGGCTCGCGTTTGCAGGCTCCGGATGTGTGAGGCGCCGCCCTGGCGATCCAGGGCTCAGGCCTCACATAGGTCGACCCCCGTAGAGGGAACATGCCCGAATGGCATGTCCACCCGCCGCGGGGTTTGCGTGTGGCGCGAAACTGGACGACGTGACGAAGGTTCGCCCTTGCGGGCATTAGGATTAACGGGGTTTCGGGTTTGGTCCGGGGCTTCGCTGACAGGATCGGAAAGAGGGTCTATGCCGACCATCAACCAGTTGATCGCCTCGGGGCGAGTGCCGGCCCGGGCCCGCAACAAGGTTCCTGCCTTGCAGGGCTGCCCGCAAAAGCGCGGCGTCTGCACGCGCGTTTACACCACGACCCCGAAGAAGCCGAACTCGGCGCTGCGTAAGGTCGCCAAGGTCCGCCTGACCAACGGCTTCGAGGTGGTGAGCTATATTCCAGGCGAGGGTCACAACCTCCAGGAGCATAGCGTGGTTTTGATCCGTGGCGGGCGCGTGAAGGATCTTCCTGGCGTTCGCTATCATATTCTGCGCGGCGTGCTGGACACCCAGGGCATTGCCAAGCGTCGCAAGCGCCGGTCGCTCTACGGCGCAAAGCGGCCGAAGTAAGGAGGGCGAGATGAGCCGTCGTCGCCGCGCGGTGAAGCGCGAAATCCTGCCTGATCCGAAGTTCGGTGACGTCGTCATCACGCGCTTCATGAATGCGCTGATGTACGACGGCAAGAAGTCTGCCGCCGAGGGGATCGTCTATGGCGCGCTCGACGTGCTGAAGCGCCGTGGAGGCAGCCAGGCCGACCCGGTGCGCATGTTCCACGAGGCGCTGGACAACGTGAAGCCTGCTGTCGAAGTGCGCTCGCGCCGCGTGGGTGGCGCCACATACCAGGTGCCCGTTGAAGTCCGCACTGAGCGCCGGCAGGCGCTGGCAATCCGCTGGATCATCGACGCGGCGCGCAAGCGGGGCGAGCACACGATGGAAGAGCGACTTTCCAATGAGCTGCTCGACGCAGTGAACAACCGCGGTTCTGCGGTAAAAAAACGCGAAGACACGCACCGTATGGCTGAGGCAAACAAGGCATTCAGCCACTACCGCTGGTAAGGCGCGCTTCGCGACGGCCACGGACGGCACGAACAGACAGATCCCCCCACCCCGGAACAGACGTCGGGCACGGAGAATACCACGATGGGTAAGGCTAAATTCGAGCGGAACAAGCCGCACTGCAACATCGGCACCATTGGTCACGTCGATCATGGCAAGACATCGCTGACGGCCGCGATCACCAAGATCCTGGCGAAGTCCGGTGGCGCCACGTTCACGGCATACGACCAGATCGACAAGGCCCCCGAGGAACGCGCTCGCGGCATTACGATCTCCACAGCACATGTGGAATATGAGACCAAGAACCGCCACTATGCGCACGTCGACTGCCCCGGCCACGCCGACTATGTGAAGAACATGATCACGGGTGCCGCGCAGATGGACGGCGCGATCCTGGTGGTGTCCGCCGCTGATGGCCCGATGCCGCAGACACGGGAGCACATCCTGCTGGCTCGTCAGGTCGGCGTGCCCGCGCTCGTGGTATTCCTGAACAAGTGCGACATCGCCGACCCCGACCTGCTGGAGCTGGTCGAGCTTGAGGTGCGCGAGCTGCTCAGCAGCTACCAGTTCCCTGGCGATGACATCCCCATCATCCACGGCTCGGCTGTCTGCGCCTTGAACGACACCCAGCCTGAGCTCGGCGAGCAGGCGATCATCAAGCTCATGGAGGCGGTCGATAACTTCATCCCGCAGCCGGAGCGCGCGATCGATATGCCGTTCCTGATGCCGGTCGAAGACGTGTTCTCGATCTCCGGCCGCGGCACGGTGGTAACGGGCCGCGTGGAGCGCGGGATCGTCCGCGTCGGCGAGGAGGTGGAGATCGTTGGTCTGAAGGCGACGGTGAAGACCATCGTCACCGGCGTGGAGATGTTCCGCAAGCTGTTGGACCAGGGCCAGGCCGGCGACAACATCGGCGCCCTGCTGCGTGGGACCAAGCGCGAGGACGTGGAGCGCGGTCAGGTTCTGGCCAAGCCGGGCACCATCACCCCGCATACCAAGTTCAAGGCCGAGAGCTACATCCTGACCAAGGAAGAGGGCGGCCGCCACACCCCGTTCTTTACCAACTATCGCCCCCAGTTCTACTTCCGCACCACGGACGTGACCGGCATCGTGCAGTTGCCGGAAGGCACCGAGATGGTGATGCCGGGCGACAACGTGTCGATGGATGTCGAACTGATTGCGCCGATTGCCATGGATGAGGGCCTTCGCTTCGCCATCCGCGAAGGTGGCCGCACCGTCGGCGCCGGCGTGGTCGCCAAGATCGTCGCCTGACTCCTCGAACCTGCGTCGCAGGGGCTCCGGTCCCGGGGTGCAGTGTTCAAGCTTGCCGCTGCTGACTGCCCTACGACCAATGACTGACGACTGCCCGCTGATCGGAACCGAGTGATGGACAACCAGAACATCCGCATCCGCCTGAAGGCGTACGATCACCGTGTGCTGGATAACAGCACCCGGGAAATCGTGAACACCGCCAAGCGTACGGGCGCGCAGATCCGCGGTCCCATCCCACTGCCCACGCACATTGAGCGTTTCACCGTGAACCGCTCGCCGCACGTGGACAAGAAGAGCCGCGAGCAGTTCGAGATCCGGACCCATCGCCGGCTGCTGGATATCGTCGACCCCACCCCGCAGACCGTGGACGCGCTGATGAAGCTCGATCTCGCGTCCGGGGTGGACGTGGAGATCAAGCTTTAGGTTTCATTCCGGCCCGGGCATTGCCCGGCTTTCGATGCACCCATGTCCGGGCCCGACTCGGACATCGTTTTGGCCAATGAGCCGCCTTCCTTCGGGAAACTGGCGGCTCCTCTGGGGAACGGAAAAAAATGCGTACAGGATTGGTGGCGAAGAAGCTGGGCATGACCCGGATCTTCAAGGAGGACGGCACGCACGTGCCGGTTACCGTGCTGCATGTGGACAACGTGCAGGTCGTGGCTGCCCGCACCGAGGAGAAGGACGGCTATAATGCTGTCCAGATCGGCTGGGGCAAGGCCAAGGTGAAGAACGTCTCGCAACCCAACAAGGGACATTATGCGAAGGCGAAGGTTGAGCCAAAGGCGAAGCTGACGGAATTCCGCGTCGATGCCGACGCCCTGCTTGAGGCAGGGGCGACCCTGTCCGCCGCGCATTTTGTTCCAGGTCAGATTGTTGACGTCGTTGGCACGACCAAAGGCAAGGGCTTTGCTGGCGCCATGAAGCGCTGGAACTTCTCTGGCCTCGAGGCGAGCCACGGCGTGTCGGTCAGCCACCGGTCGCATGGCTCAACCGGCAACCGCCAGGATCCCGGCAAGACCTTCAAGAACAAAAAGATGGCGGGCCATCTCGGGCAGGAGCGGGTGACCACCCAGAACCTCGAGGTTGCTGCCGTGGACGCGGCCAAGGGCCTTCTGATGATCAAGGGTGCCGTTCCGGGTGCCAAGGGTGGCTATGTGCTGGTGAAGGATGCGGTGAAGAAGGCGCGCCATCCGGAGGCACCGTTTCCGGCCGGCCTCGTCGAGATGACGGGCTAGGGGGTCAGGACCATGCAGATCGACATCAAGACCCTCGACAATACGACGGCCGGCTCCACGGAGCTGCCTGATGAGCTGTTCGCCACCACGCCGCGCGCCGACATCATGGCCCGCGTTGTCCATTGGCAGCAGGCCAAGCGCCGCGCCGGCACCCACAAGGTGAAGGGCATGGGCGAGGTTCGTGGCACGACCAAGAAGCCCTACAAACAGAAGGGCACTGGCAACGCTCGCCAAGGCAGCCTGCGCGCGCCGCAGTTCCGTGGTGGTGGCGCCGTGCATGGCCCGGTGGTTCGCAGCCACGGTTACGACCTGCCGAAGAAGGTGCGCCGCCTTGGCCTCATCTCGGCTCTGTCGCAGAAGCAGCGCGACGGCAAGCTAGTGGTGCTCGACGCCGCCCCCGCTGGGACCGGCAAGACCCGCGACCTCAAGGCCAAGTTGAGTGCACTCGGGTGGAAGTCGGTCCTGGTCATCGACAGCACGGTCGACGAGGGCTTCCTGAAGTCCAGCCGCAACATCATTGGTATCGACGTGCTGCCAACTGTTGGGGCCAACGTCTATGACATCCTGGCCCATGACGTTCTGGCGATCACCACCGCCGGTGTCGAGGGCCTGAAGCAGCGCCTTGCGGGCGCTTCTGCCGAGGGAGCCCAGTGATGAGCGACTCAAAGCCCGCCAAGCGCCAGAAACAGCTCTCGCGCGAAGCGATGTACACCATCATCCGTAATCCGATTGTCACCGAGAAAGCGACGATCGTCAGCGAGCGCGGCCAGTTTGTCTTCCGGGTCGCCATCGACGCCAACAAGCCGGAAATCAAGGCCGCGGTTGAAGGCCTGTTTGGCGTGAAGGTGACCAGCGTCAATACGCTGATCAACAAGGGCAAGACCAAACGCTTCCGGGGCCGCCCTGGCGTGCGCTCGGATGTGAAGAAGGCATACGTCACCCTGGCGGAGGGGCAATCGATCGACCTCTCCACCGGCCTGGCGTAGGGCGGGGACCGCGTAGATGGCACTCAAGAGCTTCAATCCTGTCACGCCCAGCCTGCGCGGCACCGTGCTGATCAGCCGGGCTGAGTTGTGGAAAGGCAAGCCGGTCAAGGGCCTCACCGAGGGGCTTTCGCAGACTGGCGGGCGCAATCAGCACGGCCGTATCACCAGCCGCTTCCGTGGCGGCGGGCACAAGCAGTCGTATCGCATCGTCGACTTCAAGCGCCGCAAGCGGGATATGCCGGCGGTGGTGCAACGCCTGGAGTACGATCCGAACCGGACCGCGTTCATCGCGTTGGTGAAGTATCAAGACGGCGAGCTTGCCTATATCCTGGCTCCCCAGCGCCTCAAGGTCGGCGATCAGGTGGTGGCCGCAGCGCGCGCCGACATCAAGCCTGGCAACGCAATGCCGCTCTCAACCATTCCGGTGGGCACGATCGTGCACAACATCGAGATGAAGGCAGGCGCTGGCGGCAAGATCGCTCGTGCGGCCGGGCAGTATGCCCAGTTGGTCGGCAAGGATGCCGGCTATGCACAGATCAAGCTGATGTCCGGTGAACTGCGCATGGTTCGCGGCGAGTGCATGGCCTCGATAGGTGCGGTGTCCAACCCGGACAATTCAAACCAGAGCCTCGGCAAGGCCGGCCGCTCGCGTTGGCTGGGCCGCAAGCCGCACAACCGAGGCGTCGTGATGAACCCAGTCGATCATCCGCACGGCGGTGGCGAGGGGCGCACCTCGGGTGGCCGTCATCCGGTCACGCCGTGGGGCAAGCCGACCAAGGGTTACAAGACCCGGGTCAACAAGCGCACCGACAGGCTGATCATCCGCAGCCGCAACAAGGGCAAGGGCTGAGGCCATGACACGTTCCACCTGGAAGGGCCCGTTCGTCGACGGTTACCTGCTGAACAAGGCCGAGGCGTCACGCGCATCGGGCCGCAGCGAGGTCATCAAGATCTGGTCGCGCCGCTCGACAATCCTGCCGCAGTTCGTCGGCCTGGTCTTCGGCGTCTACAATGGCCACAAGTTCCTGCCGGTGCAGGTGAACGAGAACATGGTCGGGCACAAGTTCGGCGAGTTCTCGCCGACCCGCACCTTCACCGGCCACGCGTCGGACAAGAAGGCGAAGCGAGGCTGACATGAGCAAGCCCAAATATCCGCGCACGCTCGCCGAGACCGAGGCGCAAGCCGTCCTGAGCAACATCCGTATCAGCCCTCGCAAGCTGAACCTGGTGGCTGGTCTTATCCGCAACAAGCCGGCCTCTGACGCCGTTGCCACGCTAAGCTTCAGTAAGCGGCGCATTGCGGGCACGGTGAAGAAGGCTCTGGAGAGCGCCATCGCCAACGCCGAGAATAACCACCAGCTCGATGTCGACCGCCTGGTCGTTACCCGGGCCGAGGTTGGCAAGTCGGTGGTGATGCGTCGTTTCCACGCCCGCGGTCGCGGACGCGCGTCGCGCATCGAGAAGTGGTTCAGCCATCTCAAGATCGTGGTTGCCGAGCGCCAGCAGGCCGAAACCCAGAACGAGGCGGCATAACGATGGGTCATAAAGTCAATCCGATCGGGCTGCGGCTCGGGATCAACCGCACTTGGGATAGCCGTTGGTACGCCGGCGCTGACTATGCCAAGCTGCTGCACGATGACTTGAAGTTGCGCGCCCATCTGCGCAAGAAGCTATCCGGCGCCGGCGTGTCGCGGGTGGTCATTGAGCGCCCCGCCAAGAAGCCGCGCGTCACCATCTATGCCGCCCGCCCGGGCGTGGTGATCGGCAAGAAGGGCCAGGACATCGAGAACCTGCGCAAGGATCTCAGCAAGATGGCCAAGGGCGAGGTCTCGCTGAACATCGTCGAGATCCGCAAGCCCGAGATCGACGCCACCCTGGTGGCCGAGAACATCGCACAGCAGCTGGAGCGTCGCGTGGCTTTCCGCCGTGCGATGAAGCGCGCCGTTCAGTCGGCCATGCGTCTGGGCGCCCAGGGCATCCGCATCAACTGCGGCGGCCGTCTCGGCGGTGCCGAGATTGCGCGCATCGAGTGGTATCGGGAAGGCCGCGTTCCGCTGCACACGCTGCGCGCCGACATCGATTTTGGTGTGGCGACCGCCAAGACAACTTATGGCACGTGCGGCGTGAAGGTCTGGATCTTCAAGGGCGAGATCCTGGTGCAGGACCCGCTGGCACAGGATCGCCGGGCCGCCGAACAGGCGCCGCAGCGTTAAGGGATCAAGTCAATGCTTTCTCCCAAGCGGACCAAGTACCGCAAGGCCCACAAGGGCCGCATCAAGGGCGTTGCCAAGGGTGGCACCGCGCTGAACTTCGGCGCCTTCGGCCTCAAGGCCCTGGAGCCGGAGCGCGTTACCGCGCGCCAGATTGAGTCCGCGCGTCGCGCCATCACCCGCGCCATGCGTCGTGCCGGGCGCGTTTGGATCCGCATCTTCCCGGATGTGCCGGTATCGCAGAAGCCGGCCGAGGTCCGCATGGGCTCCGGCAAGGGCTCGCCCGAGTTTTGGGTGTGCCGCGTGAAGCCGGGCCGGATCATGTTCGAGATCGATGGCGTGGCACCGGAGCTGGCCAAGCTGGCCCTGACGCTCGGGGCGGCCAAGCTGCCGATCAAGACCAAGTTCATCACCCGCATCGGAGACGCGTGAGATGGCCAAGCAGACCAAGCCGGCCGATATCCGCGCCAAGTCAACCGACCAGCTGGCCAGCCAGCTGCTGGACCTGCGCAAGGAGCAGTTCAATCTTCGCTTCCAAAAGGCCACTGGCCAGATGGAGGGCGTGGGCCGGGTGAAGGCGATCCGCCGCGATATCGCGCGGGTCAAGACGATCATGACAGAGCATAAGCGCGCGGCTAACCCCGCCGCGCAGTCGTAAGGGAGTAGGGGCGATGCCCAGGCGCGTCCTGACGGGGCGGGTGACCAGCGATAAGATGGACAAGACGGTGACCGTTCTTGTCAATCGTCGCGTGATGCACCCGTTGTATAAGAAATTCATTCGTCGTTCCAAGAAGTATGCGGCGCACGACGAGGCCAGTCTTTGCAAGATTGGCGACATGGTGCGCATCGAGGAATGCAAGCCGATCAGCAAGCGCAAGACGTGGCAGGTGATCGAGCGCAACGGCCAGCCTTTTGGGGAGCAATCCCTCGGCGAAACCGTGGTGCCCGTTGCCGCCGCGGCCGATGCGCCTGCGGTTCAGGCGTGAGGAGCGATAGATGATTTCCGTCGAATCAAACCTCGAAGTCGCCGACAACTCCGGTGCCCGCCGCGTGCAGTGCATCAAGGTACTTGGCGGCTCCAAGCGCAAGACAGCCTCGGTCGGCGACGTGATCGTGGTGTCCGTGAAGGATGCCATACCCCGTGGCAAGGTGAAGAAAGGCGACGTTCACCAGGCGGTGATCGTGCGCACCAGCTTCCCCGTCCGCCGCGCCGATGGCAGCGCGATCCGCTTCGACCGCAACGCGGCGGTGCTGATCAACAAGCAGCAGGAGCCGATCGGCACCCGCATCTTTGGGCCGGTCGTCCGCGAACTGCGTGCGCGCAAGTTCATGAAGATCATCTCGCTGGCTCCGGAGGTGCTGTGATGGCCGCGCGCATCAAGAAAGGTGACACGGTCCTGGTCACCACCGGTGCCGATCGCGGCAAGCGGGGCGAAGTGCTGCGCGTGTCGCCAACCGACAACCGCGCGGTGGTCCAGGGCGTGAATATCGCCAAGAAGCATACCAAGCCGACTGGCATGGGCAGCCCTGGCGGCATCGTCAGCGTCGAGGCGACGATTCACCTGTCCAACCTCAAGCTGGTCGACCCCAAGACCGACCAGCCCACCAAGGTTGGGTTCCGCGTGCTGGATGACGGCCGCAAGGTTCGTGTTGCCAAGGCCAGTGGCAACGTGATCGAGAGCTGAGGAGGCTTCGATGAGCGGTATCAAGAAGGGCGCCAAGGCGCCTGCAAAGGGCGGCAAGCCGGGCAGTAAGTCTGGTGGCAAGTCTGGCGGCAAGTCGGCCGGTGGCGGCGGCCGCGGTGCGGCTCCCCCGACCAAGGCCGAATCTCGCGCAGCCCGCGGCGAGGTCACTTATGCCATCGCCGCCGAGGTGTCGGCCGGCACGGGTGCGATGCCGCGCATGCAGCAGCGCTATATGGACGAGGTCCGCGCGGCGATGCTGACGGAGTTCGGCTACACCAATCCGATGCAGGTGCCGAAGCTGGAGAAGATCGTCATCAACATGGGCGTCGGTGAGGCCGCCGGCGACCAGAAGAAGCTTGATGCCGCCGTCTCTGAACTGGCGCTGATCAGCGGCCAGAAGCCGATCAAGACCGTGGCCAAGAAGGCGATCGCCGGTTTCAAGATCCGCAAGGGCCTGCCGATCGGCTGCAAGGTTACGCTGCGCAAGACCCGCATGTATGAATTCCTGGACCGCCTGGTCACCATCGCGCTTCCGCGCGTGCGTGACTTCCGCGGCATCCCGGGCACCAAGGGCTTCGACGGCCGCGGCAACTTCGCCATGGGCCTGAAGGAGCAGATCGTGTTTCCGGAAATCGTCTACGACAAGGTGGACGATATCCGCGGCATGGACATCGTCTTCGTTACTAGCGCCAAGACGGACGCCGAGGCGAAGGCGCTGCTGAAGAAGTTCGATATTCCCTTCGCCGCCTAGCGGCGGGGGGGCCTTGCGCCGCCTGATGGCGCGGGGTCGTTCGCTGGATAAGGCGGACGGGAACGACACGCTGCGACTGAGAACTTAACGCCTACGAGTTGGAAAACCACCGGTCACGGCCGGCAGGTTCCGGAGGGTAAGAACAGGATGGCCAAGACGTCCCAGGTCAACCGCAACGCCATGCGCGCCAAGATGGGTGCGCGAGACAAGGCGAAGCGGGCCGCGCTGAAGGCGATCGTGATGGATCGCACTCTGCCGGTCGAGGATCGTTTCGAGGCGACGATGAAGCTCGCGCAACTGCCACGCAACGGCGCCGCCGTGCGGTGGCGCCTGCGCTGCGAACTCACCGGGCGGTCGCGCGCGAATTATCGCAAGTTCAAGCTGAGCCGCATTGCGCTGCGCGACCTCGCCAGTGCCGGGCAGATCCCCGGCATGGTGAAGGCCAGCTGGTAGGAGACGGCCCATGTCCATGTCCGATCCGCTGGGCGACATGCTCACACGTATCCGCAATGCGCAGCGTGCGCGCCACGCCAGCTGCATCTCGCCGGCCTCGAAGCTGCGCGCCAACGTGCTAGACGCCCTCAAGCGCGAGGGCTTCATCCGCGGCTTCCTGGCCGAGGAGCTGCGACCCGGTGTTGCTCAGCTGCGCATCGAGTTGAAGTACAACGAGGGCGAGCCGGTCATCAAGGAGATCACCCGGGTGTCGAAGCCTGGCCGCCGGGTGTACTCCAAGATCCAGGAACTGCCGCGCGTCTATGCTGGGCTCGGTGTCTCCATTCTTTCCACGCCCCGCGGCGTGTTGAGCGATGCTGAAGCTCGCGCCGCCAATGTCGGCGGCGAAGTCCTCTGCCGCGTCTTCTGAGGAGGGGATCATGTCACGAGTAGGCAAATACCCCGTCGAGGTCCCCGCAGGCGTCCAGGTCGCCCTGGCCGGCCGCGTCCTGACCGCGAAGGGCAAGCTCGGCGAACTAACGCTGGCGCTGACCGACAACGTCGACGCGGAGGTCGGGGCCGGCAAGATCACGATCACGCCGCGCGGCAATTCCTCGCCCGCGCGCATGATGTGGGGCACCACGCGCGCCAATGTGGCCAACATGGTCAAAGGCGTGTCCGACGGTTACGCGAAGTCGATGGAGATCACTGGCACCGGGTATCGCGCCTCGGTGCAGGGCGCTAACCTGGTGATCAACCTCGGCTTCTCTCACGACGTGGTCTATCCAATCCCCACGGGCATCACAGTCACCTGTGAACGCCCCACGGCCATCAAGGTCGCGGGCGTGGACAAACGCCTCGTAGGACAGGTCTGCGCTGAGATTCGCGCCTGGCGCCCACCCGAGCCGTACAAGGGCAAGGGCGTCAAGTTCGAGGGCGAGCAGATCCGCCGCAAGGAAGGTAAGAAGAAGTGAGCGAGAGCAAGGAACTGCAGCAGCGCCGGCGAATCCGCCTGCGCTTTCAGCTGCGCCGCAAGGCAATCGGGCGCCCCCGCCTGTCGGTGTTCCGTTCCGGCAAGCATATCTATGCCCAGGTCATCGACGACGCCGCCGGCTGCACCATGGCCGCCGCTTCCAGCCTCGACCGTGCGCTGCGCGAGCAACTCAAGACGGGCGCGGACAAGGATGCGGCCACTGCGGTGGGCAAGCTGGTTGCCGAACGGGCGCTGGCTGCCGGGGTCTCGGCTGTCGTGTTTGACCGCGGCTCCTATCTCTATCACGGCCGCGTCAAGGCGCTGGCCGAAGCCGCCCGAGAGGGCGGCCTGTCCTTCTGAGGAAGCGAAGCAATGGCACGTGAACCGAGGGAAGGCGGCGGGGGCCGCGGCGGCCGGGATCGCGATCGCGATCGTGGCGGCGACGGCGGTGACGACCTGATCGACAAGCTGGTCACCATCAACCGCGTCGCGAAGGTGGTGAAGGGCGGCCGTCGCTTCGCCTTCGCCGCCCTGGTGGTGGTGGGCGACCAGAAGGGCCGGGTTGGCTATGGCGCCGGCAAGGCGCGCGAGGTGCCGGAGGCCATCCGCAAGGCCACCGAGCGCGCCAAGAAGGGCATGATCCGCGTTCCGATGAAAGAGGGCCGCACGCTGCACCACGACGTCAGCGGCAGTTTCGGCGCCGGCTCCGTGGTCCTGCGCAGCGCCACCGCCGGCACCGGCATCATCGCCGGTGGCCCGATGCGCGCCGTGTTCGAAACGCTTGGGATCGGCGATGTCGTGGCCAAAAGCCTCGGCAGCCGCAACCCGCACAACATGGTCAAAGCCACGTTCGACGCCCTGCAGCGCTGTGCCAGCCCTCGCTCGGTGGCCCAGCGCCGCGGCAAGAAGGTCTCCGACCTGCTTGGCAAGCGCGACACGCCGGGCCAGGAGGCCACGGCCGATGTCTGACACCCGGAAGACAGTGAAGGTCACCCAGATCGCCTCCGTGGCCGGGCGCAAGCCTGGGCAGAAGGAGACCCTGATCGGGCTCGGCCTGAACAAGATCCGCCGCACGCGCGAATTGGAGGACACCCCCTCCGTGCGCGGCATGATTCGCAAGGTTGCTCACCTTGTGAAGGTCGATGAGTCCTGACCCCAGCCGGGGCCCGGGCTCGAAGGAGACTGCGATGAACCTCAATGATCTGCGCGACAATCTCGGTTCTCGGCTGAAGTCCAAGCGCCTTGGCCGCGGCATCGGCTCCGGCAAGGGCAAGACGTCGGGCAAGGGCGTAAAGGGCCAGAAGGCGCGCGAAGGCGTGGCGCTGAACGGTTTCGAAGGCGGACAGCTGCCCATCTACCGCCGGCTGCCCAAGCGCGGCTTCAAGAACATCTTCCGCAAGGAATATGCCCCGGTGAACCTCAGCGCCCTCGCCCGCGCCATCGAGACGGGTCGCATCGACGGTGCGGCCCCGATCACCGAGGAGGTTCTGGCCAAAGCAGGCCTGGTGCGCGGCGGCAAGGTTGTCGGCGTGCGTCTGCTTGCCAATGGCGAAATCAGCCGTGCGGTGACGATCACCGTCTCCGGTGCGTCCGCCGCTGCGATCTCTGCGGTGGAGGCAGCCGGCGGCAGCGTGACCACCACGGTCGCCAAAAAGCCGGTGGCGGAAGCCGCGGCCTAGGGGCTGTTCCAACCGGCGGGGAGGCAGGCTTCCTCCCGCCGGGGACGCGCGCTATGTAGTGCACGACGGCGCCTCGGGTGGACCCGCTGGCGCCGTCGGCATGATGAGGAATGGAACCGATGGCGTCGGCGGCCGAACAGCTCGCGGCAAACCTGAACTTCTCGACATTCTCCAAGGCCACGGAACTCAAGAAGCGGATATGGTTCACGCTCGGGGCACTCATTGTGTACCGGATCGGAACCTACATCCCGGTCCCAGGCGTGGATGCGAGCGTAATGGGCGAAATGCTCGCGCAGCATGGCGGTGGCATTCTGGGCATGTTCGACATGTTCTCGGGCGGCGCGCTTGGCCGCATGACCGTGTTTGCGCTGAACATCATGCCCTACATCAGCGCCAGCATCATCATGCAGCTGATGTCCGCGGCGGTGCCAACGCTCGAAGCCCTCAAGAAGGAGGGCGAGCAGGGCCGCAAGCGCATCAACCAGTATACCCGCTACCTCACCGTGGTCATCGCCATCGTGCAGTCCTACGGTATCGCCGTCGGGCTCGAGGGCATGCGCGGCAGCTTTGGTGCGGCGGTGATCGACCCCGGGATGTTCTTCCGCCTCTCCTGCGTGGTGTCGCTGGTGGGCGGCACGATGTTCCTGATGTGGCTCGGCGAGCAAATCACGGCCCGCGGCATCGGCAACGGCATCAGCCTGATCATCATGGCCGGCATCGTCGCCAACCTGCCCAGCGCCCTCGCCTCGCTGTTCGAGATGGGACGCACCGGCGCGCTCAGCCCGTTCTTCATCATCGCCTTCCTGTTCGTCGCCGCCGGCGTGGTGATGTTCATCGTCTTTATCGAGCGCGCCCAGCGCCGCATCGTCATCCAGTATCCCAAGCGCCAGGTTGGCAACCGGATGTTCGGCGGCGATTCAACCCACATGCCGCTCAAGATCAACACATCGGGCGTCATTCCGCCGATATTTGCCAGCTCGATCTTGCTGGTTCCGGCCACCATTTCCGGCTTTTCCGCCGCCACTGCCGAACCCGGTTGGTTGGCAAGCATCGGCGCCGCACTGGCACACGGCACGCCGCTCTATATGCTCACCTACGCGGCGATGATCATCTTTTTCGCCTATTTCTACACTGCAGTGGTGTTCAACCCGGAGGAGACCGCCGACAACCTCAAGAAGCACGGCGGCTTCATCCCCGGCATTCGCCCTGGCAGCGCCACGGCCAGCTACTTCGATACCATCCTTACGCGCCTCACCACCATCGGCGCCATCTACCTCTGTATCGTCTGCCTGCTGCCGGAAGTGCTGATCGCCCAGTATGGCGTGCCGTTCTACTTCGGCGGCACCAGCGTGATGATCATCGTCTCCGTCACCATGGATACCGTGACCCAGGTGCAGTCTCACCTGCTCGCCCACCAGTATGAAGGCCTGATCCGCAAGGCCCGTGTGAAAGGAAGAGGCCGGTGAATCTGATCCTGCTGGGCCCCCCGGGGGCTGGGAAAGGAACCCAGGCGAAGCGGCTGCAGGACCGCTACGGCATCGTCCAGATTTCCACCGGCGACATGCTACGCGCCGAAGTTGCCGCAAGCTCCGAGGTGGGCCTCCAGGCCAAGGCCGTGATGGCCGCCGGCGGACTAGTCTCCGACGAGATCCTCATCCGCATGCTGGCCGGGCGGATCGAACGCCCGGATTGCGCGCGCGGCTTCATCCTCGATGGCTTCCCCCGCACCGTGCCCCAGGCAGAGGCGCTGGACGGCATGCTGGCCGACAAGAACGCGCCGCTCGACGCGGTCATCGAACTCAAGGTCGACGACGCCGCCCTGGTGGAACGCATTGCTGGCCGCCACACCTGCGCCAAGTGTGGCGAGGGCTACAACGACACGTTGCAACCGACCAAGGTCCCAGGCGTCTGCGACCGCTGTGGCGGCACCGAATTCACCCGCCGCGCCGACGACAACCGCGAGACGGTGGGCGCCCGGCTGGCCGCCTACCACCAGCAGACCGCCCCGATCCTGCCGCACTATGCCCGCCACGGCCGCCTGCACGCGGTCAACGGCATGGCCGACCCCGACGCAGTAACGCGCGACCTCGTCGCCCTGCTCGATCCGCTTGGACACCACTGATTGCCTGCAGCCACGCACCACAAGAGGGTCTGGTTTCGCCCAACCTCACGCGGAATTGATATCCGCGCGTTGACTCCCGGTGGCCCGCCGCTATAGTGCGCGCCCTTGACGACCCCGGCTCGCCGCGGTCGCCATCCGTTATGAATGCGGCATTTGGACCACGACGCACCGGTCATCGACCGGCGTCGCGGCCGGTGCCGGGTGCCAAGGCCGCATGGCCGCCCGACCGGGCATCCCCCGGACGTGAGATCGACCGACTTGAGATCGACCGATCGGGCGCAGGCCCGATGTGACAGGAGTATACGGCGTGGCGCGTATTGCCGGCGTGAATATCCCGACCAACAAGCGGGTCACCATCAGCCTTCGCTATATCTTCGGCATCGGCCCGGCGAAGGCGCAGGATATCTGCACCAAGCTTGGCATCCCCGATGATCGCCGGGTCAACCAGCTCTCCGACGAGGAGGTGCTGCGGATCCGTGAGATCGTGGACCGCGACTACCGCGTCGAAGGCGACCTGCGCCGCGAAGTGGCGATGAACATCAAGCGCCTGATGGACTTGGGTTGCTATCGCGGCCTGCGCCACCGCCGCGGCCTGCCGGTGCGTGGCCAGCGCACCCACACCAACGCCCGCACCCGCAAGGGCAAGGCCGTGGCGATCGCCGGCAAGAAGAAGGTCACGAAGTAGCCCCACGGCTATCGCGCCTCGCCTTCGCCGCCTCTGCTTCCGCGGCGGCACGCTCCCGGCCACGGGCGGCGTGCCCGCCGTCACCGTTTGAACAGGATCACCTCCGATGGCCAAGCCCGCTGCCGCGCGCACCCGCAAGAAGGAACGCAAGAACATCACGTCGGGCGTCGCCCACGTGGCTGCGACCTTCAACAACACGATGATCACCATCACCGACGCGCAGGGCAACGCCATCGCCTGGTCGTCGTCCGGCAGCCAGGGCTTCAAGGGCAGCCGCAAGTCCACCCCCTACGCCGCCCAGGTCGCCGCCGAGGATGCCGGCAAGAAGGCCCGCGAGCACGGGATGGAGACGCTGGAAATCGAGGTTTCCGGCCCCGGCTCCGGCCGCGAGAGCGCGCTGCGCGCCCTGCAGGCCGTCGGGTTCCAGATCAGCGCCATTCGCGATATGACCCCGATCCCGCACAATGGCTGCCGCCCTCGCAAGCGCCGCCGCGTCTGAGCCGCACGGGGCACATTCGCTTCGCCTGAGTTTGGCCGCACCTCTATCCCCCCGGTGCGGCTCCCTTCCGTTGCGGGGGCACCCGCACAGGGCCTCGTCCCAACAGGGCATAAATCCATGAGACTGAGCGTTGTCTTGCAGAAGAACTGGGACTCGTTGATCAAGCCGGAGAAGCTCGGCGTCGAGTACGGCTCCGATCCCAGCCGCGCCGCCACCGTTGTCGCCGAGCCGCTGGAGCGTGGCTTCGGCATGACGCTCGGCAACGCGCTGCGCCGCATCCTGCTGTCCTCGCTGCAGGGTGCTGCCGTCACCGCGGTTCAGATCGACGGCGTGCTGCACGAGTTCAGCAGCATCGCCGGCGTCCGCGAAGACGTCACCGACATCGTGCTGAACATCAAGCAACTCGCGCTGCGCATGCACGGCGAGGGGCCCAAGCGGATGGTCCTCCAGGCCACCGGCCCCGGCGAGGTCCGCGCCAGCCAGATTCAGACCGGCCACGACATCGAGGTGATGAACCCCGACCTGGTCATCTGCACGCTCGACGACGGCGTGAAGCTCGGCATGGAATTCACCGTCCAGATGGGCAAGGGCTACGTTCCCGCCTCCGCCAATCGTCCGGAGGACGCCCCGATCGGCCTCATCCCCATCGATGCCATCTACTCCCCCGTCCGCCGCGTCTCCTACCGCGTGGAACCGACCCGCGTCGGCCAGGTCACCGACTACGACAAGCTGCTTCTCCAGGTTGAAACCAACGGCGCCGTGGGCCCCGAGGACGCGGTGGCCGTCGCCGCCCGCATCCTGCAGGACCAGCTCAAGCTATTCATCAACTTCGACGAGCCCCAGGCAGCCCGCCTAGAGGAACCGCAGGACGACTTGCCGTTCAACCGCAACCTCCTGCGCAAAGTCGACGAGCTCGAGCTTTCCGTCCGCAGCGCCAACTGCCTGAAGAACGACAACATCGTCTATATCGGCGACCTCGTTCAGAAGTCGGAGCAGGAGATGCTGCGCACCCCGAACTTCGGCCGCAAATCGCTGAACGAGATCAAGGAGGTTCTCTCCTCCATGGGCCTCGCCCTCGGCATGGCCGTGACTGGCTGGCCGCCCGAGAACATCGAAGACCTTGCCAAAAGGCTCGAAGAGCCGTTCTGACCCATTGCGCCTTGAAGAGCCGTTCCGAACCGAAGCCTGACTTAGGAAGACAACCATGCGCCATGGCATCGCCGGCCGAAAGCTCGGCGTCACCTCCACCCACCGCTTCGCCATGTTCCGCAACATGGCCAACGCGCTGATCAAGCACGAGCAGATCACCACTACGCTGCCCAAGGCGAAGGAACTCCGCCCGGTGGCCGAGAAGCTCATCACCCTCGGCAAGCGCGGCGGCCTGCATGCCCGCCGCCAAGCCTACGCCCAGCTGCGCGACGACGTGATGGTCACAAAGCTGTTCTCCACCCTGGCCGAGCGCTACAAGGCCCGCCCGGGCGGCTACTGCCGCGTGCTCAAGGCCGGCATCCGCTATGGCGATGCCGCCGACATGGCGGTGATCGAGTTCGTCGACCGCGACCCCGCCGCGAAGGGCCAGGACAGCGGCCCGGTCGCCGAGCGCGCCGAGGACAGCGAGAGCGAGTAATATTCGCCTCGCCGCACTGAAACTACGGAAACCGGCCGCAAGGCCGGTTTTCTGTTGTCTGGGGCCGGCACCAGGGGACGGATTGCACCGACCGTCATGACCGAACCGGCACCCCCCTCCCGCGCCACGGCGATCGCCCTGTTCGCCTCCATCGTCGTCGCCTGGGGCATTACCTGGACCGTGGCGAAGCTCATTGTCATGGAGGTGCCGCCGTTCTGGATATCGGCGATCCGCAGCCTGGTCGCCACCATCGGCCTCGGCGTCCTCCTTGTCGCCCGCCGCCAGATGATCATCCCCAAGTGCGGCGACCTGCCGGTGATCGTCATGATCTCCGTGCCGCACATGATCGTGTTTTCGGTGCTGATGTCCTACGGCCTGATGCACGTCCCGGTCGGCCGTTCCGTCGTGCTGGCCTATACCACCCCCCTCTGGGTCGCCCTTGGCGCCTGGCCGTTCCTCAAGGAGCGTATCCCCCCGGCCCGCGCGCTGGGCATTGGCCTCGGCCTCGCCGGCCTGGCCTTCCTCTTCAACCCGTTCGCCTTCGACTGGTCCGACGGCGACGCCCTGTTCGGCAACGCCATGCTGCTGCTCTCGGCGCTGTCCTGGTCGGTCTCGATCCTCTACACCCGCGCCCACCGCTGGATCTCGTCGCCCTTCCAGCTGGTTTTCTGGCAGGCCCTCCTGGCCACCGTCATCCTCTTCATCCTCGCCCCGCTCATCGAGGGCGCACCCAGCTTCGCCTACTCCCACCGCCTCGCGGCCCTCTTCGCCTATACCGGGCTGATCGGCACCGCCTACGCCTTCTGGGCGCTGGCCATCGTCAACCGCAGCCTGCCCGCCTCCACCACGGCACTCGGCATCCTCGCCACCCCCGTGGTCGGCATTGCCGGCTCGGCGATCTTCCTCGGCGAAGGCATCGACCTCCCCCTCCTCGTCGCGGCCGCGATGATCCTGTCGGGCATCGCCATCGGCACCCTGCGCCGCGGAGCGTGATCGGCACAGACGGCACGTTGGCGCCGTGAATCACGCGACCCTGCCAACCGGTGGTATAGTCCCGCCGTGTCTCTCCCCCTGCCCATCCCAGAGCCCACGCCCACCAGCGGCCCCCTCGCGGACCGCCTCCGCCCACGCGCCCTGCCGGAAGTGGTTGGCCAGGACCACCTGCTCGGCCCCGCTGGCACCCTTACCCGCATGCTGGAGCGCGGCTCCCTCGCCTCGTTGATCCTCTGGGGGCCCCCGGGCGTTGGCAAGACCACCATCGCGCGCCTGCTCGCGGAACAGGCCAACCTGCATTTCATCCAGCTCAGCGCCGTCTTCTCCGGCGTCGCCGACCTGAAGAAATGCTTCGAGGACGCCACCCGCCGCCGCGCCCACGGCCAGGCCACGCTCCTGTTCGTCGACGAAATCCACACTTCAACCGCGCCCAGCAGGATGGTTTCCTCCCCGTCGTCGAGAACGGCACCGTCACCCTGATCGGCGCCACCACGGAAAATCCCAGCTTCGCCCTCAACGGTGCGCTCCTGTCCCGCTGCCAGGTCCTGGTTCTCAAGCGCCTCGACGACGGCGGTCTGGAAAAACTGCTGGCCCGCGCCGAGGCCGCCATCGCCCACCCCCTCCCGCTCGACCCCGAGGCCCGCGCCACCCTGCGCGCCATGGCCGACGGCGACGGCCGCTACCTGCTCAACCTCGCCGAACAACTCGCCGCCCTGCCGCCCGACACCGCGGCCCTCGACGTCCCCGCCCTGTCCGAACTGCTGGCCAAGCGCGCCGCCCTCTACGACAAGGACCGCGAGGAGCACTACAACCTCATCTCCGCGCTGCATAAATCCCTGCGCGGCTCCGACTGCGACGCCGCCCTCTACTGGCTCGCCCGCATGCTGGTCGGCGGCGAAGACCCCCGCTACATCGCCCGCCGCCTGCTCCGCTTCGCCAGCGAGGACATCGGCATGGCCGATCCCCAGGCGCTTCAGCTCACCCTCGCCGCCTGGGAAACCTACGAACGCCTCGGCTCCCCGGAGGGTGAACTCGCCATCGCCCAGGCTGTCGTCTATCTCGGCACCGCCCCAAAATCGAATGCGCTCTACACCGCCCTCGGCGCCGCCCAACGCGCGGCAAAAGGCACCGGCAGCCTCACGCCCCCCGCCCACATCCTGAACGCCCCCACGAAACTCATGAAGAACCTCGGCTACGGCGCCGGCTACGCCTACGACCACGACTCCGAGGACGGCTTCTCCGGCCAGAACTACTTCCCCGACACCATGCCAAGGCAGCAATTCTACCGCCCCGTCGAACGCGGCTTCGAGCGCGAGGTGGGAAAACGCCTTGCCTACTGGGCCAAGCTGCGCCAGGACCGCGCGACATGACCGTCACCACCAGAGAAGTCACCGACGACGAGGCCGATATCCGCCTCGACCGTTGGTTCCGCCGCCATTTCCCGGGCCTCACCCAGGCCGCCATCCAGAAGCTGTGCCGCACCGGCCAGGTGCGCATCGACGGCAAGCGGGCGGAGGCCGCCACCCGCCTCGCCCCCGGCCAGGCTATCCGCATCCCGCCCATCCCTGCCGCCCCCACCAAAACCGCCGAGCCCGTCCCGCTGGACCCCGCCCTGGTCCGCGAGATCGAGGCGATGATCCTCCACCAGGACGACCAGCTCATCGTGCTGAACAAGCCGCCCGGGTTGCCCACCCAGGGCGGCCCCGGCATTTCCAAACACCTGGATATGATGCTCGCTGGCCTGCGCCCCGAAGGCGGCGAAAAGCCCCGCCTCGTCCACCGCCTGGACAAGGACACCAGCGGCGTCCTCGTCGTCGCCCGCACCCCCGGCGTGGCCGCCAGGCTCGCCAGCGCCTTTCGCAGCCGCGCGGTGGAAAAGGTCTACTGGGCCGTCGTCACCGGCCGTCCCGTCCCGGTTGAGGGCCGCATCGAGCGCGACCTCGTCCGCATCGACGGTTTTCGCGGCGAACGCGCCGCCATTGCCGGCCTTTACGATACCGACACCGCCCACTCCATCACCGACTACCGCACGCTGGACCACGCGGGGAGAAAGCTCGCCTGGCTGGAACTCAAGCCGCTGACCGGCCGCACCCACCAGCTCCGCGTCCACTGCGCCAGCATCGGCGCCCCCATCCTCGGCGACGCGCCCTACGGCACCGAGAAGCAGGACGAAGGCAACCGCAACTCCGCCCTGGTCGAAGGCTTCCCCGAACGCCTGCACCTGCATGCCCGCCGCCTCACCCTGCCGCACCCCGCCGGCGGCACCCTCAGCGTCGAGGCCGACCTGCCCCAGCACATGGCCGAGACCTTCCGCACTCTCGCCTTCACCGCGCCGCCAGCCCTGCGGTCGACACGAAGAAAGTAAGCATGTTCTTTTTTGAAAAAAAGAACCAAAAAACTTCTATCCATTTGCGCACGCGGCAACACGTCGAACGAGGTGCGAACGAATGAAAGTCTTTTTCTTCTTTTTCTTCAGAAAAAGAAGATTCTAGCTTCCTTTCCACCCCCAGGTGCAACGCGCCCAACTCTGCGCTAGGACAGCCCAGAAACCATCGGAGTCACCATGGCGCGACACAGGCGGGTCAGGATCGAGCGGGCCGGGCAGGGGGCATTTCCCCTCGCCCACCTGCAGGAGCGCCCGCCACCGCCCGTACCCTGGCTGCGCGTCCTGCTGCTCGGCGTGGTCGGCGTGGCCGTGCTGATCGGGGTGGCGATCGGCGGCATCCGCGCCCTGATCGACACCGAGGCGCTGCATGCCCAGGCCGAGGCCGCGCTGCGCCAAGCCACCGGGCGGGACGTGCGGATCGGCGGCCGGCTGACCATTCAATCCTATTTCGGCGCCACCGTTGCCATCGAGGATGTGGTCATCCCCAACCTGCCCGGGGCCGCCCGCCCAGAACTGGCCCGCATCGAGCGGATGGAGGCAGAGCTGTCTTTCCTTTCTCTGCTGACCGGCCGGCCCGAGATCCAGCGCCTGGTTATCGAAGCCCCCGACATTGCGCTGGAGATCGACGCCCAGGGCCGTGGCAACTGGCAGAACCCGCGCACGGCGCCGCCGCCCGCCCCGGCCGCGGCGACGCCACCGCCGATGCCGCGCAGCTTCCACCTCAAGGATGGCCGGCTGAGCTTCGTCGATGCCCGCGCCGGTCGTCGCACCGAGCTGGCTTTACGTCGCGTTTCGCTCACCGAGTCCGAGGGCGGCGGGCTGCTTGCCCTCGTGGCCGACCTCGCCTATGGCCAGCAGCGGATCAGCGCCACCGGCCAGGTCGGTCCGCTGGCCCGGCTGCTCGACCGCGACGCCAGCTCGGCTTGGCCTGTGCGCGTGGCCCTGGAGTCCCAAGGCGCGCGGCTGACCGTGGCGGGCGGGTTTACCAAGCCGCTTGACCTGGCCGGCTATGCCCTGAAGATCGATGCCTGGATCGCGGACACGACCACGCTTTCCGGCCTGATCCCCTATCGCCTGCCGGTGATGCGCACCGTGGCGATTACCGCGCGCGTGGCCGATTCCGGCGAGTCTTTCCCCGACATCGCCGGTGCCCGGGTGCAGATGGGGGCGTCGGACCTTTCGGCGTGGGTGCCCGGCCTGAAGCTCGACACCGGCGAGATCACCATGCCGGGGCTGGAGCAGTCGCTGCGCGGCGAGTTCCTCGGCACGTTGAACAGCGTGCCGGTGCGGCTGACCGCGTCCCTGGGCGGGTTGTCCGTTTTCCTGCCCGAGCGGGCCGACGAGACCCAGTATTTCCCGATCGACATCGCGGCCGAGGCGGGCGAGACCAAGATCGGGCTGAAGGGCGGCATCGCTGCGGCGGGGCGGCGCAAGGGGCTGGACCTGGCCTTGTCGGCACGGATCCGCGATCTGGAGCTGCTCTCCCCGTTGGTCGGGCAGCGTCTGCCGAACCTGCGCAACCTGGCCGTGGACGTGAAGCTCGGCGACGGCACCGGCGAGGGTTATGGCGAGGCGGTGGCGTTGCGAGGAATTTCGATCGCATTGCCACAGGGCGACATCGCCGGTGACCTGGTGGTGGTGCATCGCGCGCGGTGGGGGCTGGAAGGCAACCTCCGCAGCTCCAGCCTCGATGCCGATGCGCTGGCCCAGCTGATCGGGCCGAGCCTGGGGACGATTGATCTGGCCGAACGGACCGCGCCATTGCAGCGGCGGCGGGCGTTGAGCGATCTCAAGGTGATATCCGACGCGAGGCTGCGGCTGGACCTGTTGCGGGAGGCCGATCTCAACCTGTCATTGTCGCTGGGCGAACTGAAGGCCGTGGGGGTGGCGTATCGCGGGGTGACCGCGCGGGTGCGGCTGGATGACGGGAAGCTTTCAATCGATCCGTTGCTGGCCGACCTGCCGGCCGGACGGGCGACGGTGCGGCTGTTGGTGGACGCGGCCGATCCGCTTCTGCCGATGAGCCTGCGTGCCTCGATCCCCGGCGTTCCGGTGCAGCCGTTGCTTGCCTCCTCCAGCCGGCGGGACAACCTGTTCGGGGCGTTGGAGGTGGAAGCGGACCTGAAGGCGGAGGGGACGACATTGCGGGCGATCGCGGCGAGTGTCACCGGGCGGTTGGGGTTGGCGATCGTGGAGGGGGATATCGACAGCCGGATGTTGCTGGACCCGATGTCCCAGGTGATGGGGGCGGCGCGGGTGCCGTTGAACCTGATCACCCAGATGGGCACGCTGGCGCGGCTGCGGTGTTTTGCGGTGCGGCTGGATGCGGTGCGGGGCAAGACGACGGTGGGGGCGATGGTGCTGGAAAGCGGGCGGGTGTTGATCGATGGGGGGGGCGGATTCGACCTCGGCGAGGAGGAATGGGGGGTGTGGATCCGCTCCGCGATCCGCATTCCCGGGCAGGCGGTGAGCGTTCCGTCGCGGCTGGTGGGCAGTTTCCTCACGCCGCGGATGGAGCTGGACGCCTCGGACCCGGCGCGTGGAACGGCGATTGCGCGGGCGGATGCGCCCGATTTCTGTCTTCCTGCCCTGGAGCAGGCGCGGGCCGGGCGGTTCGGGACGTTGCCGTTCGAGCGCAATGCCCGCCCGGCCCTGGTGGCCCCGGCGCCCCGCCGGCCATGAGAGGAGCCTTGGCGTTCGCATGAAGCGTTTCTGGGATACCGCCACAACCGAGCCGGTGGGCGATCGCTGGCAGGTGACACTGGATGGCAAGCCGATGCGGCTGCCGGGCGGGGCGGCCTTGCTGTTGGACAATCCGGGGCTTGCCCATGCGGTGGCGGCGGAGTGGCAGGCGGCGGGTGGGGCCAAGGGGGGCGAGATGTCGTTTGCCGATACGCCGTTGACCCGGATTGCCGGGACGGCACAGGAGCGGGTGGCGCCGCGGGCGGAGGCGGTGGCGCTGGAACTGGCGCGGTACGGCGAGAGCGACCTGTTGTGCTACCGGGCGGAAGAGCCGGATGCGTTGGTGCGGCGGCAGGCGGAACAGTGGCAGCCGTGGCTGGACTGGGCGGAGCGGCGGTTCGGGGCGCGGCTGGCGGTGACGGCCGGGGTGATGCACCGGGCACAACCGCCGGCGGCGGTGGCGGCGTTGGCGGCGGGGGTGGCGGCGCAGAAAGTGGCGGGGCTGGCGGCGCTGGGGATCCTCGTGCCGTTGACGGGAAGCCTGGTGCTGGGGCTGGCGGTGGCGGAGGGAGCGTTGGATGCGGCGGAGGCGACGCTTGTGTCGCAGTTGGACGAGCTGTACCAGGCCGAGCTGTGGGGCGTGGAGTGGGAGTCGGAGGAGCGGCGGGTACGGATTGGCGGCGAGATTGCGTTGGCGGCGCGGTTCATTCAGCTGAGTCAGTAATACCAGTCCCGGGAACTCACAACCCATGAAAACAGGCAAGGCCAGGGCTCAGCCGTCGCGACCCGAATTCGCGCCCCCGAGCACCCCAACAGGGACCGCCGGCCAATGAACCCCAATCATTTTACAAGAAATGAAGTGAAGGGGCTAGGACCCATTC
>JANPIH010000323.1:0-22916 GCA_031424895.1 Rhodospirillales bacterium | reverse complement strand
CCCCACCGGCCCGAACCCCACCACCGCCACGTCGTACATCGTCCCCCCTACCGCCCTTGTCTCAACCCCCGCCCATGCGCAGAATCCCCCCACGCGGGAGGACACCATGGACCAGCAACTCACCACCAGCTACGTCAGCGGCCCCAGCACCGTGCCCCTCATCGGCGACACCATCGGCCAGCACTTCGACAAAACCGTCGCCCGCTGGCCCGACCGCGACGCGCTGATCGTGCGCCAGCAGAACCTCCGCTACACATGGCGCCAGCTCGCCGACCAGGTGAACGCCTTCGCCGCCGGCCTCATCGCCCTCGGCCTGGAGCCCGGCGACCGCATCGCCATCTGGTCCCCCAACAACGCCGAATGGGCCATCACCCAGTTCGCCACCGCCAAGGCCGGCGTCATCCTGGTCAACATCAACCCCGCCTATCGCCTCTCGGAGCTGGACTACGCGCTGAACAAGGTCACCTGCAAAGCCCTCGTCACCGCCACCGCCTTCAAGACTTCCGACTACGCCGGCATGCTCACCACCCTGCTGCCCGAACTGAACACCGCCCAGCCCGGCCACCTCAAGGCGGCAAAAGCCCCCCACCTCACCACCGTCATCCAGATCGGCGCGCACACCATCCCCGGCGCCATTGGCGCCCCCTTGATACCCGGCGCCTACCAATTCGCCGACATCCCCACCCTCGCCAACGCCACCCACCACGCCCACCTCGCCGACCTGGCCCCCAAACTCCAGTTCGATGACCCGATCAACATCCAGTTCACCTCCGGCACCACCGGCGCCCCCAAGGGCGCCACCCTCACCCACCACAACATCCTCAACAACGGCTTCTTCACCGCCGAAACCATGCAGCTCACCGAACACGACCGCCTGTGCATCCCCGTCCCCCTCTACCACTGCTTCGGCATGGTCATGGGCAACCTCGGCTGCCTCACCCATGGCGCGGCCATGATCTACCCCGGCGAAGGCTTCGACCCGCTCGCCACCCTGGACGCCATCCAGTCCGAAAAATGCACCGCCCTCTACGGCGTCCCCACCATGTTCATCGCCCAGATGGACCACCCCCGCTTCAAGGAATTCGACGTCTCAACCCTCCGCACCGGCATCATGGCCGGCTCCCCATGCCCCATCGAGGTCATGCGCCGCGCCATGGCCCTCATGCACCTGAACGACATCACCATCGCCTACGGCATGACCGAAACCTCCCCGGTCTCCTTCCAAACCGGCCTGTCCGACCCCATCGAACGCCGCGTCGCCACCGTCGGCCGCATCCACCCCCATCTCGAATGCAAGATCGTCGACCAGGAGCGCAGGGTGGTCCCCCCCGGCACAACCGGCGAACTCTGCACCCGCGGCTACTCCGTCATGCGCGGCTACTGGGACGACGCTCCTCGCACCGCCGAAGCCATCGATCCCGCAAGGTGGATGCACACCGGCGACCTCGCCACCATCGACACGGAGGGCTACTGCGCCATCGTCGGGCGCATCAAGGACATGGTCATCCGCGGCGGCGAAAACGTCTATCCCCGCGAAATCGAGGAATTCCTATACCGCCACCCCTCAATAGCCGACGTCCAGGTCTTCGGCGTCCCCGACCCCAAATTCGGCGAGGAACTCTGCGCCTGGGTCAAGCTCCGCGACGGCGAAACCCTCACCGAAGACCAGGTCCGCGACTTCTGCCGCGGCCAGATCGCCCACTACAAAATCCCCCGCTACGTCCGCTTCGTCCCCGACTTCCCCATGACCGTCACCGGCAAGATGCAGAAATTCATCATGCGCGAGACGATGCTCAAGGAACTGGGCTGACATTTCTTCTGTCCCCTCGCGGTTGGGCGGGGGCTTGGGCCGCCAAGCAAACCAGAAAGGGAGGTCTTTAACGCCGCACGCGCGCCAAGTAAGAAGGGTTTTTTGTGAGCAAAAGAATAAAAAAAATTCACCCTATTGAACAACTCAGTCATCATTCCCGCAAAAGTGAATTTTCAACCCAGCGAAGAATATCTCTAGGTAGACCGTCTGGATTTGTAATTTCAAGCCATTCAAATTTGCAAGAATACCGGATCGGCTGTGCGTTCTTCGAGCCGATCACAAAAGAAACAGAATATAACCCAAAATTGCTAAATACCTCATCATACCGAGGGGGAAAAGAGGAGCTCCGTAGCTCAAAGATAAGTTTGTCGCTACCTCTCTTAACGCACGCAAGATCGAAACAATACCTGATGCCAGGAAGTAAATCGATAGACGTCTGACGGCCACGTGCCGACCAGAATAATGGCAAGTTATCAAAGTATTCGAAGCTTCGTGGTGTGGTATTTTTTATCTGAGGCGCTCCGAGGTATGAAATTCGAGTCAATAGAACTTCGCATCCCTGCGCAAAAAATGCACCATTATGGTAAATTAAACCTCTCAGCCAGCTTTCGCGGTGCCCTCCTTCTCTCACATTAATCAAATTTGGTGAAAAAATTTGCTGACTTCGTTCTGAAGCTCGGTCTTCTATCTTCATAGTAAACACGGGTCCTACTAGTTTATCATAGTATCTTGAGAATAAAGCCGAGAGAATGCCTCCGCCAAGTACGCCAGAAATCGTCGCAGAGATGAGACCGATCTCCCCTTTTCCTAGGCCAAATGCCAATGCAATAAATAATAATGCTACAATTATCGGGAGAAACTTCATTAGATTTCTCGATTCGATAATCTCCACAGTACATCTCCACGGCTTGAGGACAACCGAGGAAAAATTAAGCAACGTGCGGTCCGCACGCAACAATTATCCTATAAAGTATGGTTTTTTTGTCCACGGAAAGAAGACCCTTCCTCCCCTCACCCCCGCTCCAGAATCACATAAACCTCCGCCGCCTCCGCCCCCGGATTTGCCACCCCATGCGGAACATCGGTCAGGCAGCTGCACGAATCCCCCGCCTCCATCTCCGCCACCTCCTCCCCCACCGTCACCCGCACCCGACCGCGCACCACATGCATGTGCTCCACCGTCCCCGCGTCATGCGCCGGCGCCGGCCCCAGCGCCGCGCCCGCCGGGATCACATGCCGCACGAACGCGATCCGGCTGCCAGGCCCCGCCGGCCCGAGTTTCTCCCACGCCGAAGCCCCTTCGCCCCGCTCGCCCTCGCCCCGCCGGATCACATAAATGCGCCGCACCGCTGCCGTCCCATCCTCCAGCAACACCGCCGCCCCCACCCCCAGCGCCTGGGCCAGCCGCACCAGCGTCGCCACGGTCGGGCTCTTCGCCCCCCGCTCGACATCCGAAATCATCGACGCCGACACCCCGCTCCGCCCCGCCAGATCCCGCAGGCTCAACCCCGCCCGCTCACGCCGCCGCTTCACCGCCAGGCCCGTGCGCAGGCTGACCGCGTCGTTCTCTATAATTGACAATACGTTCTCCATAGCGCACAACTTCGCATAACAACGCACTAGGGGCAAACGCCATGAACATCGCCGAATTCGACGCCGACCTGAAGCGCGAGGGCTATCGGGTGGTCAACACCAGCGTCAAGCCGAACCTCGTCGTCCCCAACCACTGCCACGACTTCGACGCCAAGGTCCTCGTCCTCGGCGGCGAGATCACCATGACCTGTAACAACACCCCCGTCACCTACCGCGCCGGCCAGTGCTTCGCCGTCCCCTCCGGCACCATGCATGCCGAACACGTCGGCCCCGAGGGTGTGGCCTTCCTCTCCGGCCGCCGCCGCGCCGACGCCCCCCTCACCCGTGAAGCCTTCGAAAGCGACCTGCGCCGCGAAGGCTTCGACATCATCAATGGCGGCCAAAAGGCCGGCTTCGCCGAAGACCTCCACGCCCATGATTTCGACGCCCGCATCATGGTCCTCGGCGGCGAAATCACCGTCTGCCGCGATGGCAAGCCCCAAACCTTCAAGCCCGGCGACTGCTACGAAATCCCCGCCGGCTGCCAGCACACCACCCAGGTCGGCTCTGAAGGCGTCGCCTATGTCTTGGGCAAGGTCACCCGCCGCGCCTGACAACACCTCCCCTCCTCCCGTTCTCCACGGGGGGAGGGGCATCCCGTAGGGCGGATCGCGAAGCGGTTCCGCCAACCGCGCATCAAGCGAGCAAGGCCATCTTTTTCTGTAGAAAAAGAAGCAAAAAGACTTTCATTTCTCAACAGCAACTTCAGATTGTTCAGTGCATTCAAGCATTACACCATCCACCGCCCAACTCCCACACGCGCGCCGATAAACCCACAGCCCGCCGCCCTCCATCGCAAATGCCGCGAAGAGCAAATTTGTGTCGATCAGGATCATCCGGCCCGCATCGGCGCGGCCCGCCCCATGCTCGCGCCAGCCTCACGCACCTCGACACCCCCCTTTACTCCTTGCATCCGGCAAATCGTGACAGTAATTTATCGAAGCGGGTAAGAAACAAGGACGAAGGTGCGCCATGAACGACGCTCAGCGCGGCGGTTACGCCGAAATCGACATCACCCCCTGGGCAGGCGTGACGCCCGACGAGATGTTGGCGCTCGGTGCGCGCGAGTATCCGCTGGACCGCGCAAAGGCCATCGTCCAATTCTTCGCCGAGGTGTCCACCTCGCTCGATCTCGATCGTTTCATGACAGGCTTCACCGATAACGCCGTCCTATCGTTCAAC
Organism: Rhodospirillales bacterium; assembly: GCA_031424895.1. Taxonomy (GTDB): domain Bacteria; phylum Pseudomonadota; class Alphaproteobacteria; order Acetobacterales; family Acetobacteraceae; genus CAMDGX01. Next base: position 18,292 of record JANPIH010000323.1, on the reverse strand, counting down.
GACACCGCCGACATCGCCGGGCAGGCCGCGATCCGGCAGTACATGGCCCCGCGATTCGCGCATTTCGCTCGGCCGGGCTCGGGCTTCCTGTGCCGCAAGCAACTGCGGGCGTTGAACGGCAACCTGTTCGGTGTCGTCTGGGTGAACCATTGGCGCGACCCCGAATCGGGGCACGAGATGCGGTCAAAGGGCCTGGAATACTGGATGATGGACGACAGCCGCATCACCCGTTGGGACGCCGCGTTCAACGCCTGGGCCATCAAGCCGGAGTGACTGTCCCACAGCCGCCACCTTCGTGCCGAAACCGACCAGCGGCAGGCTCTTGGCCTTCGGGACTGTCCTCCAGCTCTTCCACCTGCAAGACCCAGCGCCTTGACCATCGCGCCGACCAGCGGAGTCTCATGTGGGATAAGCGGCGTGAACGCCTCCACCGTACTCGCCACGATCGAAAGCCGGCGCTGGTCCTCCACGATTGCGCGCATATCCGCCACCGCCCCCATTCCGGAGCTGTCGCCTCGCCTGGGGCGCCGCCGGCCGCCCAATGGGGCTTGCTCGGACGAAACGCGTCGAAGAACGGAACGCGGCGCCTCGCGCGGCCCCGCGCCGTCGGCTGCTCGCAATCAGGAATGGAAAGTGGCGTGCAGCGTCCCGTCGCTGAGCATGAAACCAGCGCCGGTCGGCAGATAGCTGATGTCGCCGGCAGCATGCAGCACCGAGATGTCGAACGTGCCGATCACCTGGCCGTCAACCTCCATGGTCGTGCTCACCTTTCCGGCAATCCCGCCGGTTGCGGGGTCGAAGGCGAGATGGCCCAGGCCCGGGATCAGGTCGCCTTGCGCGATTTCAGTGAGGTGCGTGCCACCAGAAATGGTAGGCGTGCCATCGGCCGCGCGGCCGAAGGTCAAGTTGCCCTTGTAGGCGAATAGGTCGTAGTGGAGGCTTGAGTAGTCCGCCGTCGTCGGCACGTTCGGGCCGGCAAAATTCTGCGTCCCCTGGCCGGAATACTGGATGAACATCCCGTCGAACTTGCCTTTCAGGTCCTGAGCCATTCCGGCAATGGTGACCAAGTTGACCGGCATGAAGCCAATGTCCAGGAACGAAAGCGCGAAGGCCGAACCTTCAACGGTGGGCGTTGCCTGGCCCGTGAAAGTGATGAGTGCGTCATCGCTCATCGTCAGGTCGAATTGGGGAGGGTCGGGATCAGTAATAAGTTTGATAGCGTTCTTAGCCATTTAGACATATCCTTGTTGTCATGCACAATGAGGGCCCATTAATTGTTCGAATGGTCCAGGGCCTTGATTGTTCTTCGGAGTATGACGGAGCCACATACATGCGGCTACCTTCGAAGGCTGCCTTCAAAATATCTTGATGTCATTCATGCCGACTACGCAAAGTCCAAAGTCTCGAATATTCATCCGTTGCCAAAACCTTGAGTTTTACTCATACCAATCCCTGGAACTCTCGACCCATAAAAGCAGGCAGGGCCAGGGCTCTGCCGTCGCGCCGCAAGCGCGCCGCGGGGGACCCGCAAAGGGCCGGCGGCCCTTTGATCCCCATTATTTTTCAGAGGGATAAGGTCCAGGCGCTTGGCCCCATAGGCGCGAAGAGAACGCCAGAATTAGGCAAGGCCAGGGCTTTGCCGACGCGGCGCGAAGCCGCGCCACGGATGACCCACCAAGGGCCGGCGGCCCTCGTATCCCCATTACTTTAAGAAGGTGAGAGGTCCAGGGGCTCGGCCCCTGGCGGGTCTGGGCGGAGCCCAGTCTTGCTAATCATCGCGCGTATGGCGCCCAGCCCCTGGCGGGTTTGGGCAGAGCCCAACCTAGCTATCGTTCCATGAGTCGAAGTCAACGAGGGTTGGTATAAACGTCCCGATAATCCGGACCTCCGTGCAACCGCCAATCCACCCCACCAAAGCCCGCACCCGAAGCCGCCGTACGACCAAAGACCGTGTCTCTCGGCACTGTCATACCATCGCGGAAAGCTTACGGACCGTGCATTTGGACTGAAGAACCAAGGAGGGCACGCCCACACCCGCGCTCGCACGAAGGGCGTCCAAGCGTCGATCGCTCCCGCCTCGGCTTTTCTCCGCGCCGAGTCGGCCACGCGTCCGGCTCAACGCACGGTCCGTCGCGCATAGTGCGAAGCCGGCTGTCGCCCACCAGGTCAATCGGCCAAAATTATGGCCGATCGCCTTGCGGATCGGGAATGGCTCTAGGCTCGGCGACCCCGAACCATGCCCACGACCCACAGCAGGACCACGGCTCCAATGACCGACACCATGATGCTCCAGATCCAGCCGCTCTGGCTGGAAAGCGTGGTGTTGAACATCAACCCGAACAGCCAGCCGCCGACCACCGCACCCACGATGCCGATGACGATGTTCATGAGCAGGCCGTCATCGCGGCCCATGACCTTCTCGGCGATCCAGCCGGCGATCGCACCGACGACAATCCATCCGATGATCGTTCCGATTCCCATTGAGCCAGTCCTTCCCATGCGCCGCCAAAGGTGCCGGCAACTTTCGGACAAATGGGCGAGCCGGTAATTCGATCCCTGTGCAAATCATACTGGGGCAGATTCTTGTGGTCCTGCGTCGGCCCGGGGGTCGCTTTCCCGTGATCCTGGGCGCGAAATCACCTCCGGCCGCGCGCCACGCTCGCAGCCACCGCTCATGGCGCGCCTGGCCGCCGCGCCAAGGCCAACCCCACCCCCAACGCCACCATCGCGCTGCCCGCCCCCTCCCGCAGCCGCCGCACCAGCAAGGGCCGCGCCCCGGCCCCCGCCCGAATCCGCCCCGCCAGGAACGCGACAACCACATCCGCCCCGGTATTCAAGGCCACCGAAACTACGCCCAGCACCACGAACTGCCCCGCGACACTCCCCAGCGCCATCGGTCCCGCCGTTTCCACGAACTGCGGAATGAACGCCAGGAAGAACGCCGCCGTCTTGGGGTTCAACGCCTCCACCAGCACCCCCTCCCGGAACGCCCGCCCCACCCCCATCGCCGACACCGAGCCGCCCTGAGCGCGATCGTCGGAGGCGGAACCGCCGGAGACGTGAATCGCGCGATCAAGCAAAAACGCCTCCCGCCGCGCCGCCAGTATCGCCCGCACCCCCAGCCAAACCAGGTATGCCGCCCCCACCAGCTTCAGCAGGGTGAACAACTCCGCACTCGCCAGCACCACCGCCGAAACCCCTAGCGCGCCGGCCGCCACATGCACCAGTCCCCCCAGTCCGGTCCCGAAGCTCGATGCCACCCCCTCCGCCCGCCCCCCGGCCAAGGTCCGCGCCGCGACATAGAAAATCCCTGGCCCCGGCGTCACCGCCAGAACAATGGCAGCGGCAAGGAAAAGCGCGAACTGGGTCGGGTCGATCATGGCATTCCTCGGCGCGGGAGCGGGCTTGCCCATAACCCATCCCCGTCCCACCCCGCCAATCTATTTGCAGCCGCCTCGCACAGACCGCCACCGCGCCGCGCTGGAAAAAAAGTGCCCGTCTAGGAAAAAATAGCTTTCCACCGGCCATGACAGTTAGTATGAATGAAGATATGTCAGTAATCCCGCAGCAATTCCCCCCGAGGCCGCTCGAAGGCCTCTTGGGAGAACTGCGTCCGCACGCCGAGCACCGCGCCGAACCGGCCGGTAAGCTGGCCGCGACTCACACCCTCGTCCTGCTGTGGCTGACCCTCCTCCTCGCCCTGCTCGAACGCCGGCATCCGGGCATCTTCCCCCGCCATCGCGGTCCCGCCGCCCGCTCCTGGCACGCCCGATCCTGGGGCCACGCGCCCGATCCAGGCCCGGATTCCGCCTCCGCGGACCCGCGCCGCATCGCGCGCATCCTCTACGTCCTCGGTCCGCGCCCGAACACCGCCATGCGCCCGCACGCCGTCCCCCCGCCCGCGCCACGCCCCACCCCTCCGATCCGCCCCCCACCCGTCCGCCCGCCCGCCAAAACGGTGTCGGAAGCGAAGCGCCATCGCACGACTAAAATATTACGATATCATAACAAAAACAAGCCACCTACCGCACCCGCCACCGCTGCCGCCGCAGGATCGCCGCGCGCACCAAAAGCTGCCCACACGTCGCCACCAGCGACAGCGCCATCAGCACCACCGCGAACGCCGCCGCCTGCCCGAACCGGCTCCCCTCCGCCAGGTTCACCACCGCAATCGATGCCGTCCGCGTCTGCGCATTGAACAGGAATATCAGCGCCGACACCGTCGTCATCGCGTTCACGAAGAAATACCCGAACATCTCCACCAGCACCGGCGCCAGGTATGGCAGGTAAATCCGCCGCCCCGCGGAAACCGGCCCCGCCCGCAGCGACTGCGCGGCCAGGTCGATCTCCCGATCCAGCCGCAACAGCGCGCTCACCGCCATCAGGTGCGGCACGGTGTAGAAGTGTGCCACCGAACACACCACCAGCAGCGCCATCGTCCCCTGCAGCCCGTGCAGCGGATTGGCCGGATTGTTGAAGAAGAAAACATAACCCAGCCCCAGCACCAGCCCGGGCACCGCCACCGGCAGCATCGCCAACGCCTGCACCGCCCCCCGCGCCCAGCCCGCTCCAACCTTCCGCGCCACCAGCCACCCGGTCAGCGCCGCCATCGCCGTCCCCGCCGCCGCCGTCCCCGCCGCCAGCCAAAGGCTGTTCGCCACCGCCCGGAACTCGTCCGCGTCCGCCATCAGCCTGCTGTAGTTGTGCAACCCCAGCGTCAGGTTGTACGGCCAGAACCTCACCAGCGACCCCCAAACCGCCATCCCGATCACGCCCAGGATGGCCACCGCAACCGCCGCACAGAACACGAACAATGCCGCGTCCCGCACCTTCATCCGCCCCGCCGCCACCGGCACGCTCCGCCCCGAAAGGCTCGCCCGCTGCGTCCGTCGCGCCAGCGCATCGATGCCATAGGCCACCACCGCCGGCACCAGCAGCAACACGCCCACCACCGCCCCCATCTCGAAGTCGAACCGCCCGATCACCAGCTTGTAGATGTCGGTCGCCAGCACGTTCACCGATCCGCCCACCACGGTCGGAATGCCGAAATCGGTGAACACCAGCACGAACACCACGCTGGTCGCACTCACCACCGCATACCGGCTCGAAGGCAGCGTCACCGTCGCGAACCGCCGCCACGGCCCCGCCCGCAGCGCCTGCGCCGCCTCGTACAGCCGCCCATCCCCGGCCGCCAGCCCGGCCGACAGCAACAGCACCGCATGGGGCAGGGCATAGAACACGGAGGCGAGCACGATCCCCACCTCCCCATACAGCTCCGCCCCCAGCAGCCAGGACCGCAGCGCCCCCTGGTTGCCGAACAGATAGATCATGCCGAACGCCGGCAGCAGCGACGGCGCCAGAAGCGGCAGCATCGCCACCAGCCGGAACGCAAACCGCCCCGGCATCGCCGATCGCGTCAGCGCATAGGCATAAGGATAGGCCAGCAGGATCGTGATCCCGCTCGCCAGCGCCGACAGCGAGAAGGAGTTCCACGCCGCCACCGCCAGCCCCGGCTCGGTCGCGTAGCGCACGAAATTGTCGAACCCGGCGAACCCGCCGCCCCGGTCCACGAACGCCCGCCCCAACAGCGCCGCCAGCGGCAACGCCGTCCCCACCACCAGCAACAGCAGCAGCATCCCCGGCAACGCGTGCCCCAGCACCCGGCGCCCCGCCATGCCCCTCCCGGCCATGCCCCCCTCAGCCATCGCCGGGCAGCACCATCAGCTGCGAAGCCGGCAGCGCCACCGCCATCGCCTCGCCGACCGAAGGAATGCGCCCCAGCCGCGCGAACGCCACGTCGGCCATCACCGCCGGCCCCTCGCCCTCCAGCGTCAGCCGCACCGAATCGCCCATGAACAATGCTGCCGCCACCCGCATCGCCAGCCGGTTCTCCTGCCCCGCCGCCTCCTCGCCCACCACCACCGCGGCCGGGCGAATGCACAGCCACGCCCCCGCCGACACCGCCGCCGGCGCATCCGCCAAAACCAGCCGCGTCCCCGCGATCCGCGCCGTCGAACCCTCCAGTGCCTGCAACGGGAACGCATTCAGCTCGCCCAGGAACCGCCCCACGAACAGCGAGGCCGGCCGGGTGTAAAGGGCGGCAGGCGTGCCGATCTGCTCGATCCTGCCGCCATTCATCACGATGATCCGGTCCGCCACCGACAACGCCTCGGACTGGTCGTGCGTCACCATCAAGGTTGTCACCCCCAGCCGCCGCTGCAACGCGCGCAGCTCGTCGCGCAGATGCGCCCGCACATTGGCATCCAGCGCCGACAGCGGCTCGTCCAACAGCAGCAACCCCGGCTGCAGCGCCAGCGCGCGCGCCAGCGCCACCCGCTGCTGCTGCCCGCCGGAAAGCTGGCTCGGATACTTCCGCACATGCTCCGCCAGCCCCACCATCGCCAGCAGCCCCGCCACCCGCGCCTGCCGCTCGGCCCGCGTCGCCCCCACCGATTCCAGCCCGAACGCCACGTTCCCTGCCACGTCCCGGTTGGGGAACAGCGCGTAGGACTGGAACACGATCCCGAAATCCCGCGCTTCCGGCGGCAGTGCCGTGACATCGGCGCCCGCCTGGCGGATCGCCCCGGCATCGGCCCGTTCGAACCCGGCGATCAGCCGCAACAGCGTCGTCTTGCCGCAGCCCGAGGGGCCGAGAATGCACACGAACTCGCCGCCCGCGACCTCGAAGCCCACCTCGCGCACCACCTGGGCCGTGCCGTAGCGCTTGGTCAGCCCGGTCACCGAAAGATAGGGGGGCGCGTGCGCCGCGCCCCCCTGGTCCCCCTGGCCGTGCGGCACGGTCAGTTCCGCGGCGGCACCTTGGTGCCATAGCGGCGCTGCCACTCGGTCATCACCGCCTCGCGGTTGGTCGCGAGCTTGGTGAAGTCCATCTTCAGCAGCTTGTCGCGCTCGCCGGCCGGGTAGTTCTTCGGCAGAGACTGGATGTCGTCATAGGCGGTGATCGGCAGGAACTTCGACGAGATCTCGGCGGCCTCCCGCGAGGAGATCCAGTCCGCCATCGCCTTCGCATCGGCCAGGTTGCGCGCGCCCTTGATGATCGCCAGCGCCTCGATCTCCCAGCCTAGTCCTTCGCTGGGCAGGATGATGCTGATCGGCGCGCCTTCGTTGATCAGGCGCACGCCCGGCGTGGCGTAGGAGATGCCGATCAGCGCCTCGCCGGTCCCCGCCAGGCGGCAGGGTGCCGAGCCGGAATGGCCATATCGCGCCACGTTCTCGTGCAGCCGGTCCATGAAGGCCCAGCCGCCCTGTTCGCCGAAGGCGCTGAGCCAGCCGTTGACGGCCAGGAACGCGGTGCCGGAGGAAAGCGGGCTCGGCATGGTGATCTGGCCGCGATAGATCGGCTTGGCCAGATCCTCCCAGGTGACCGGCGCCGGGATGTTGCGTTTGGCCGCCTCGGCGGTGTTGAAGCAGATGGAAGCCGCCCAGGCGTCGATGCCCACCCACACCGGCTCCGGCCGGCTGTCGCGCATCATCGGGCTGACCTGGTCGAAATGCGCAGGCTTGTACGGCAGGAGCAGGCCGCGCGCGTCGGCGGCCATCAGGGCGGAGACGGCGTTGCCCATGATGACGTCGCCCTGCGGTGCCGCGGCCTCGGCGATGACGCGGGCGATGATCGGCGCGGTGGAGCCGAGGATCGCATTGACTTTCACCTGCGGGTGCTTCGCCTCGAAGCCGCGGATCAGCGCCTTGGCCTGGTCCTCGTCCAGCGACGAATAGACGGTGAGCGTGCGCTGCTGCGCCTGCGCGGCGCCGGCCAGCAGCAGCGGCACAACGGCGATAACGGCCAGCGCGACGGCGCGGCCCAGCATCCGGAACGACATGGCGGACTTCCCCTGAGTGACTGCTCGCAGTGTCTAGGGTGGGACGGTTGCGTCGCGATGACGGATCCGTGAAGAGCCGATGACGGTGCTTCGCTCCCTTGCGCCGCCGCCGGAGCCAGGCTAACGTAAATTTATGCGCAATCCCGCCACGTCGCCGATCTCGCGATTTTGGTACCGCTGGTATTACACCCCGGCGGTCTAGGTCTGCGCACCCAACGCACACACCAAAGCCGCCACACCCTGGCGGCTTTCGCGTTTCTTGATCCCACGATCACCACGAATTCCCCCAGGGCAGAAGCGGCTCCCACCCAGGAGCAACCTGCATGTCCGACGATTTCGACGTACTGACCGGCCCCCCCGCCCCGCCGCCGCCGAAGCGAGGGGTCGAACATGTCCACGCGTAACCTGGCTGCTGCCAAACAGGCTGCCGACTGGTTCCCCGCCTCCTGGCGCGCCCGCACGGCCCACCAGATGCCGACCTATCCGAACACGGAGGCGCTGTCGGCCGCCGAAGCCCGCCTGCGCACCTCGCCACCCCTCGTCTTCGCCGGCGAAGCGCGCACGCTGACGGCCGCCCTCGGCCGTGTCGCCGAAGGAAAAGCCTTCCTGCTGCAGGGCGGCGACTGCGCCGAATCCTTCAGCGAGTTCCACGCCAACCTGATCCGCGACACCTTCCGCACCCTGCTGCAGATGGCCGTTGTCCTCACCTACGGTGCGGCCACCCCCGTCGTGAAACTCGGCCGCATGGCCGGCCAGTTCGCCAAGCCGCGCAGCAGCGACACCGAGACGATCGGCGGCGTCGAACTGCCCAGCTACCGCGGCGACATCATCAACGGCCCCGACTTCACGGCCGCCGACCGCACGCCGGACCCGGCAAGGATGCGCGAGGCCTATTACCAGTCCGCCGTCACCTTGAACCTTCTCCGCGCCTTCGCCCAGGGTGGGTTCGCCGATCTGCGCCGCGTGCATCAATGGAACCGCGACTTCGTCGCGAACTCCCCGCTCGGTCCACGCTATGAGGACATCGCGCGCCGCATCGACGAAAGCCTCGCCTTCATGGCCGCCTGCGGCCTTGCCGACCAGCCGCAGCTGCAGGAAACCGATTTCTGGACCAGCCACGAGGCGCTCCTCCTCCCTTACGAGGAAGCGCTGACGCGGACCGACAGCCTCACCGGCGGCGCCTATGCCTGCTCGGCCCACATGCTCTGGATCGGCGAACGCACCCGCCAGCCCGACGGCGCCCATGTCGAGTTCCTGCGCGGCGTCGGCAACCCGATCGGCCTCAAGGTCGGCCCGACCATGACGCCGGATGACCTGCTCGCCCTCTGCCGCACCCTCAACCCCGCCAACACCCCCGGCCGCCTCACGCTGATCACCCGCATGGGGGCGGAGAAACTGGCGTCGAACCTGCCGCCGCTGCTGCGCGCCGCCAAGGCCGAGGGCCTGGCCGTCGTGTGGTGCTGCGACCCGATGCACGGCAACACGATCAAGGCCACCAGCGGCTACAAGACCCGCAGCTTCGATGCCATCCTCGCCGAAATCCGCGCCTTCTTCGCCGCCCACCGCGCCGAGGGCACCCACGCCGGCGGGATCCATATCGAGATGACCGGCAAGGACGTCACCGAATGCACCGGCGGCGCTCAGGCCATCAACGACGCCGACCTCGCCGCCCGCTACGACACCCTCTGCGACCCCAGGCTCAACGGCGCCCAGGCGCTGGAACTGGCATTCCTGGTTGCCGAGGAACTGAAAGCAGCGCGAGTCTGACCCGGATTGCGCGGCGCAGGGCGTTTCCCTAGCTTGCGCCGCGCATCACCGGACGCCCGCATGACCCTTCCCCGCCCGCACCAGGCCGTGATCTTTGACATGGACGGCACCCTGCTCGACACCGAGAACATCTACGTCCGCACGTTCCTGGAAACCTCCACCACGCTGGGCTATCCGCTGGAGGAAACCTTCCTGCACGGCCTGGTCGGCCTGCCGGGGACGGAGTTCCAGACCCGCCTGCGCGCCCATCTCGGCGAGGCGTTCCCCTATGCCGAGCACCGCCAGATGTATCTCGCCCGCCGCACCGAGCTGCTCGACCAGGGCATCCCGATCAAGCCCGGGGCGCTGGAGCTGATCGCGCACCTGGAGGAAACCGGCACGCCGATGGCGATCGCGACGGCAGCAACCCGCGCCAACGCGCATGAGAACCTGACGCGCGCTGGCCTGCTGCACCGCTTCGCCGTGGTGCTGACGCGCGACGACGTGGAGCATTCCAAGCCCCGGCCCGATCTTTTCCTGCGCGCCGCCGCCGGGCTGGGCATCGATCCGGCGAGCTGCGTGGCGGTCGAGGATTCGCACAACGGCGTTCGCGCCGCCCATGCGGCCGGGATGATGACGGTGATGGTGCCCGACATCCTCACCGCCAGTGACGAGATCCGCGCGATTTGCGTGGCGGTGGTGGAATCGCTGCACGACGTTCGCCGGATCATCGGCGGCAGCTAGTTCCGCCCCCGGAACACCGCCAGCCACGCCAGGCCCGCGACCAGCAGCGCCACGCAAACGCCGAATGCCGCGGCGTAGCCTTCCGGCGCGTAGCCGCCCGCCGCAGTGCGCGGCCAGAGGTCGAGCACCATGCCGATGCCCCATTGCGCGGCAAACACGGCGCTGAACATCAGGAAGTTCAGGCTGGTGGTGACTCGGCCGGAGAGTTCGAGCGGGAAGGCCTGGGTCAGCACCGAGTAATAGACGATCACGTAGGTGCCGAGGAACGCAAACGCGCACCACCACGGCAGCGGGCCGAAGGGCAGGGCGGCGCCGCCGAAAGCGAGGGCCGCCAGCACGCCCACGAACAGCACGATCGCGCCCGTGGAGGTGGCGAAATGCGAGATGCCCCGCTTCGCCAACGCGCCGGCGACGATGCCGCTGGACAGGAAGCCCGCCGTCATCGCCACGGCGGCCAACGACATTGATAGGCTCCGGCTGGCGGCGTCCTGCCCGGCGACGTCGCGCAGCCAGGGGCCGATCCACAGCGTCTGGATGCCGATGAAGCTGGCCTGCTGGATCGAGGCGACGGGGGCAAGCCGCCAGAAATAGCGGTGGCGCAGGATCGCGCCGACGGCTGCCATCTGTTCGCGCAGCGTGCCCTGCGCCCGGGTGCCCGGCCGCTCCGGCACAACGAACCAGATCAGCGCCGAGACCAGCAGGGTGGCACCGGACAGCCAGAAGAACAGCGCGTGCCACGAGATCACCGTCAGCGCCGCTTGCGAGGGCGCGGTGGCGACCAGCGAGCCCAGCCCGCCGGCGGCCATCAGCACGCCGTTCATCAGCGGCCAGTGTTCGGCGCGGAACCACAAATTGATCACCTTCAGCGCCGCCATCAGCCCAGCGGCGACGCCGAGGCCGATCAGGATGCGGCCGGCGACGAGTTCCGCCATCGATCCGCCGAGGCCGAACACCGTCGCCCCGAGGGCGGCGAACACCAGCAGCACGGCCTGCACCCGGCGCGGGCCGTAGCGGTCCAATGCCAGGCCGAGCGGAAGCTGCACGGCGGCGAACATGATGAAATAGGCGCTGGTGAGCAGGCCCAGCTCGGCCGCGCCCAGGTGCAGCTCGTCAGCGATCATCGGGCCGACGACGGAATTGACCGTGCGGTAGAGGTAGGACAGGAAATACGCCGCCGCGAATGGCAGGTAGACGCGGGCCAGCAGCATGGGCAGCGCAATGCCCGGCGTTGCCGTTGCGCTCATCGTTCGTTTCCCCCGATTCCTCGGAATGCAGTTTAGTCGAACGACAGGGCGGAAGAAATGCCAAGCAGGGAAGGAAGGCCTTCTTTTTCTGTAGAAAAAGAAGCAAAAAGACTTTCATCCCTTGGTTGGTGCATTGGCTCCGGCGCCAAGGAATGAAAGTTTTTTGGTTCTTTTTTCCAAAAAAGAACTGCTTGCTTAGTTACGATAAGACCCATCCACACTATCAAGCACCTCGAGCAACCCCGGCCAGGAGAGCTCGCCGCGATCCAGGGAAAAATCCTGCTCGGACAGCAGCGAGCCGAACCAGGCGGAGGTCTTGGCGGTGACGGGATAGAGCGGCGTGCCGCCGGCGAGGGCGGCGATCTGGGCTTGGCAGGCGCGTTCCAGTGTGTGCATCAGCCAGAACGCCTCGCCGACGGTGCGCCCGCAGGTGAGCAGGCCGTGGTTGCGCATGATCAGGGCGCGGTGCGGCCCCATGTCCCGCGCCAGGGCCGCGCGGCCGCCGATCTCCTCGGCCATGGCGTCGATGTCGTGGTAGCCGATGTTGCCAGTGAAGAAGCAGGCGTGCTGGCTGGCGGGCAACAGGCCGTGCGCTTGCATCGACACGCCCATGCCGGCGGTGGTGTGGGTATGCATGACGCATGCGGCGTCGGGCCGGGCCATGTGGATGGCGGAGTGGATGATGAAGCCGGCCGGGTTCACCCGGAACGGGCTCTCCATCACCTTGTTGCCCTCGCTGTTGATCTTGACCAGCGAGGAGGCGGTGACACGCTCGAACAGCACGCCGTGGGGGTTGATCAGGAAGTGCTTGTTGTCGCTGCCGGGCACCGAGAGCGAGGTGTGGGTGCCGGTGAGGTCGGCCATGTTGTAGCGGGCGAGCAGGCGGTAGCAGGCGGCGAGGTCGATGCGGGCCTGCCACTCCTCGGCCGAGACCTTGGCGCGGACATTTGCCGCCATCGGGTTGTCGTTGGGCATGTCGGGGGCTCCCTTTGTTCGGGTGGAGTCTAGCCGAGGTGATTGACCTTTGGCAGGGCGTACACCGGCGTGGCGATGCCTTCGAGGCGGGCCTTGAGCTGGAGCGCGAGGTAGCGGGAATAGTGGCGCGCCTGGGCGAGGTTGCCGCCGTGGAACCACAGGCCGCGCTGTTGCGTGGGCTTCCACATGTTGCGCAGCTCGCCTTCCCACGGGCCGGGGTCGTAGGTGGTGTTGCTGCCGAGGCCCCAGCATTGGCCGACGCGGTCGGCGACCTCCTGGCTGATGAGCTGGGCGGCCCAGCCGTTCATGCTGCCATAGCCGGTGGCGAACACCACGAGGTCCGCGGGCAGGGTTTCGCCGCTGGAGAGCGTCACGCCGCCCGGGGTGAAGCCCGCCACCTCCACGCCGGAGCGCAGGGCGATGCGGCCGTCGGCCACGAGTTCGCTGCCGCCGACATCGATGTAGTAGCCGGAGCCGCGGCGCAGGTATTTCTGGCCGAGACCGGAGCCGTCCTCGCCGAAGTCGAGCTTGAAGCCGACGGCGCGCAGGCGGGCGTAGTAGTCGGCGTCGGTCTGCTGCATGCGCTCGGCGATCGGCTTCTGCACCCGCGGCTGCACCGCGTAGGGGGTGGCGGCGACCATCAGGTCGGCCTGGTCGGTGGACAGGCCGCGCCCTGCTGCGGCTTCGGAATAGGGGCCCTTGTCGCCATTGGCGCGCAGGGTTTCGGCGCGGGCGACCATGGTGGAGGAACGCTGGATCATCGTGACGCTGGCGGCCTCGTGTTCCCAGAGGTCGACTGCGATGTCGTGGGCGGAGTTGTTGGCGCCGACGACGACGCAGTGCTTGCCCTCCCAGCCCGGGCCGCCCGGGTGGTTCGACGAGTGATAGATGTTGCCCGCGAAGCCATCCATACCGGGAAGCCGGGGCATGTTCGGCACGCCGGACATGCCGGTGGCAAGCACCAGGTGCTTCGGGCGCAGCGTGTGCAGCTGGCCGTTCCGCAGCACCTGCACTTCCCATTCGCCCTTGGCGTCGTCGTATTTCGAGGCGACGCATTCGGTGCTGCCCCAGAAGTTCAGCTGCATGATGTTGGTGTACATCTCCAGCCAGTCGCCGATCTGGTCCTTCGGCGTGTAGACCGGCCAGTGCGAGGGGAAAGGCAGGTAGGGCAGGTGGTCGTACCAGACCGCGTCGTGCAGGCAGAGCGACTTGTAGCGGCTGCGCCAGGCGTCGCCAGGGCGGGGCAGCTTGTCGATGACGATGGTCGGCACTTCAAGCCGCCGCAGCCGTGCCGCGAGCGCGATGCCGCCCTGACCGCCACCGACGATCAGCACATAGGGCTGCACGGTGTGGCCGAGTTCGGCGACCTCGCACTCGCGCGCCTCCTTCCAGGTGACGCGGCCCCTGCGGGCGCCCCATTCGACGCCCTCGGGGCGGGTGGCGCCCTGCTTCTCCTCGAAGCCCTTCAGTTCCATGAGCGCGGTCAGCAGCGAGAAGCCCTTGCCGTCCATCAGCTTGACGTGCCCGCGGCCGCGTCCGGTGGCGGTTTCGAAAGTGAACCAGCCTTCCTCGCCGCCATCGGCGGTCTCGCCGGAGGTCTCCAGCCGGAAGCCGCCAGGGCGGGCGGTGGTGGCCGACAACATCGCCGCAATGGCGTCGCGCCCCTCGGCGGTGTGGATGTTCCAGGTGAGAGCGGCAAGGTCGCGCCAGTAGCACTCGGTGGCGAACAGCCCGGCCGCGCCGGTGGCGTCGCCGTTGGCCAGCGCGCGTTCCAGGGCGGTCAGGAAATTGCCCACCCGCGTTGCCGTCAGCACCTCGCCCATCGCCTGTCCCCCGTCGCGTGCCGGGAAAACATAGGGCGCGCTTGCCGGCGTGCCTACCCGGCGGTAGGGTCGCAGCGTGCAGAAAGCAAGGATGTTCTTTTTTGAAAAAAAGGACCAAAAAACTTTTATCCATTGGCGCGCTGGCTAGACGTCCAGGGCAGGGCGCCATGGACAGAAAGTCTTTTTGCTTCTTTTTCTTCAGAAAAAGAAGAATCTTGCTTCCTGCCTTATGACGACGCTCTCCCGCCTGTTCGACCTCGCGCGCGCCATTCATCGCGCCTGGGTGCCGCTGCTGATCGTTTATTTCGCCTATGGCGCGCTGGGGCTGATCGATGTCAGCCGGGACTTCTGGGTGAAGGAGAGCCTGCGCCTGTCGCCGGCGGAACTCGCGGCGCTGGGGGTGTGGCTTGGGTTGCCGTGGACGATCAAGATGGTGTTCGGGCAGCTGGTGGACAGCCTGCCGATGTTCGGCTCGCAGCGGCGGTCGTATCTGGTGCTGGGTGCCGCGCTGATGGCCGCCGGGCTGCTGGTTTTGGCGGGGGCGGCTTCCGGCGCGCTGGTGTTCCTGCCGCCGGGCGGGCTCTACATGCTGGGCAACCTGCTGCTGGTGTTGGGCGCCGTGCTGCAGGATGTGGTGGCCGATGCCATGACCACCGAGGTGGTGGAGCGCACCAACCCCGACGGCTCGCCGCGCGACGAGACGGTGGTGAAGACCGAGCTGGGGATGGTGCAGCTCTTGGGCCGCATGTCGCTGTCGCTCGGCATTCTGTCGGTGGCCGGGCTGTCCGGCTGGCTGGCGCAGTTTCTGCCGCGCGAGACGGTGTTCCTGATCGCGCTGGTGATCCCGGGGCTGACGCTGTTTGCCGCCCTGTTGGCGCATGACGAGGCGCATGGGCGGCAGGCGCCGGATTGGCGCATCCTCGGCGGGGGGCTGGCCTTCGGGGCAACGGTGGTGGCGCTTGCGCTGGTGGAGGTGCCGTATGCGCAGGAGATCGTGTTCCTGCTGTCGATGGCGGTGATCGTGCGGATGCTGGTGCTGGTGACGCGCGGGCTGGACCGGGAGACGCGCCTTGCGATCCTCGGCACCTCGATCATCATCTTCGCCTTCCGCGCCACGCCGGGGGCGGGGGACGGGGCGTTCTGGTTCACGCTCGACGTGCTGGGCTTCGACGAGGCGTTCCTCGGGCATCTGCGCCAGACGGCCGCGGTGATCGCCATCGTCGGGCTGTGGCTGCTGCGCCACCAGCTGACCAAGCATTCGGTGGCGCGCGTGCTGTTCTGGCTGACGCTGGCCGGCGGCGTGCTGTCGCTGCCGACGATCAGCCTTTATTATGGGCTGCACCACTGGACCGAGGCGCAGTTCGGCTTCGGCGCGCGGACCATCGCGCTGATCGACACTGCCGCCTCCGGCCCGTTCGCGCAGCTGGGCATGGTGCCGCTGCTGACGCTGGTGGCGTTCTATGCCCCGCCGGCGGCACGGGCGACATGGTTCGCGCTGATGGCTTCGCTGATGAACCTGGCCCTGGTGGCGGGCAGCTTGCAGACCAAATACCTGAACATGATCTTCACCGTCGGCCGCGGCGACTATGGCGAGCTTGGCGCGTTGCTCATCACGGCCACGCTGATCGGCGTGGCGCTGCCGCTGCTGGCGCTGGCGATCTTCCGGCCGCGCGCCTGACCCGAAGGACCGCCCGCATGCGCCACCGCCCCGCCACCACCCACGCCGATCTGGGCCCCGAGTTCTTCGACGAGGTCGCGCCGGCGCAGTTTCCGCAGCACATCCTGCGCCATCGCAACCAGGCCTGGGCCGCTCGCGTCGGGCTCGATGGGCTGACGGACGAACAGTGGATCGAACATTTCGGCCGCTTCGTGCCGCTGCCGGGCAGCTTCGCGGCGCCGCTGGCGCTGCGCTACCATGGCCACCAGTTCCGTTCGTACAACCCCGACCTCGGCGACGGGCGCGGCTTCCTGTTCGCGCAGCTGCACGATCTGCTCGATGGACGGCTGCTCGATTTCGGCACCAAGGGCAGCGGGCAGACGCCGTGGTCGCGCACCGCGGATGGGCGGCTGACGCTGAAGGGCGGGGTGCGCGAGGTGCTGGCCACCGCCATGCTGGAGGCGCAGGGGGTCTACACTTCGAAAAGCTTCTCGCTGATCGAAACCGGCGAGGACCTCCAGCGCCACGACGAACCCTCGCCGACGCGTGCCGCCGTGCTGGTGCGGCTGTCCCACTCCCACATCCGCATCGGCACCTTCCAGCGCCGCGCCTTCCACCGCGATGCCGAGGGGCTGCAACGTCTGGTGGACCATTCAATCCGCCACTACATGCCTGCCCTGTGGCACGACGACGCGGCGGAGCGGGGCAGGGCGTTCTACGCGCGGGTGGCGGAGAATGTCGCGCGCATGGGGGCGCAGTGGATGGCGGCCGGGTTCGTGCACGGCGTGCTGAACACCGACAACATCAACATCACCGGCGAGAGCTTCGACTACGGCCCCTGGCGCTGGCTGCCGACCTATGACCCCGCCTTTACCGCCGCCTATTTCGACTACCACAGCCTCTATGCCTATGGCCGCCAGCCCGAGACGCTGCTGTGGAACCTCGGCCAACTCGGCTCCTGCCTGCTGGCGCTGGTGCCCAAGGAGGCGTTGCTGGCGGTGCTGGATGGCTATGAGGACCGGATGCACGCCGAATACGCCGGCGCCACGCTGCGCCGGCTGGGGCTGGCATCGCGCGGGTTGGAGGCGGACGCGGCGCTGGCGCGGGCCTTTGCCCAGGCGCTGGAAGCAAGCCAGGTGCCGTTCGAGCAAGCCTGGTTCGACTGGCATGGCGGACGTGCGGGCGAGGCGCGCGCACTGCGGGGTCCGGCGGCGGCGCAGTATGGACACGAGAGTTTTTCCGCCTTTCGCGCGGCGCTGGCGGGGTTTGTCCCTGCAGCCGGGGCACGGTTGGACCATCCGTATTTCAGCCGCCCGGCGCCCTGCACGATGCTGATCGACGAGGTCGAAGCGATCTGGGCGCCGATCGCGGAGGCCGACGACTGGTCGCTGTTTCTGGCAAAGCTGGCTGAGATTGGCGAAATGGCCGAGGCGTATGGGACCACGCCTCAACTGTCGTAGGAATGCGCGGCGAGGCCCTGCAACTTATGCCGCCTTCCGCTGCGTCGTCAGCACCGCCACGGCAGCCAACGTTGCCGTGTTGGGTGCCGTAAGAGCCGCCTTATGCTACCCCTGGAACGGCATAAAGTGTCGGCCATTCCAGGGGTTGGTATTATTGGAGCCGAAGCGCAGTCGTGCGAAACCGATCCACCTCTGCTGTTGCCGCTGGCGTTCGTGGTGTTGTCCGCGGCGGTGGGGGCGATGCTGGCGCCAGGGGGATCAGAGGTCCCCGGGAAAGTGACAGGCCACGAGCTGGCCATCCGCACCCGGCTGAAGTGCCGGCTCCTCGGCGGCGCAGCGCGGCTGGGCGATCGGGCAGCGTGTGCGGAAGCGGCACCCGCTCGGCGGGTTCACGGCGCTGGGCGGCTCGCCTTTCATTGGCACATGGCGGCGTGCCCGCTCCACGCGCGGATCGGGCACCGGGGCGGCGGCGATCAGGGTGCGCGTGTACGGATGAAGCGGGCGCGTGAACAGGTCGCTCGCCCGGCCCGACTCCATGACTTGTCCCAGGTACAGCACCACGATCCGGTCGCAGACATGGCGCACCACGGCAAGGTCGTGGGCGATGAACAGGTAGGTCAGGCCGAGCCGCTCCTGCAGGTCGACCATCAGGTTGATGATCTGCGCCTGGATGTTCACGTCCAGCGCCGAGATCGGCTCGTCGGCCACCACCAGGTCCGGGCCGACGGCCAGTGCCCGGGCAATGGAGATGCGCTGGCGCTGGCCGCCGGAGAACTCGTGCGGAAACCGGCCGGCGGCGGCG